>JASLMH010000001.1 GCA_030746635.1 Alphaproteobacteria bacterium
CGCTTCATCCGATCCCTCATCCGATTCACTGAAGAATCGTAACATCCAAGACGTTTTCACACAGCCAGGGTCATTTTATTCCGTCAATCCCGGCGGCCGTGTACCGGCGAAATTGAATGTGGTCCGGACGCTGCAAACTTACGGGACGCCAGGGCTGCAACACGGAATTTGTGCGTACTCCCAAACCATGTGGCGCGCTACACATGTCGGCCGCGGCTGGTTCCACCTGTCCGATAGCTCGAGCGCTGGCCGCGGCCTGGACAAGGCCGAACTGCGGGGCAAGCCGGCTGAAATGGCCATGCCGGAGGTGCTGATCGAACTGGCCGCCGGCGCCGACACCGTTCCGACCCACTAATCAGCCGTTGGCTCTGGCCGGCCGTCCGGTTCCTCGGTCGATCGGCCGCGATACATGCCGACCACGGCCGAGGCCAGGGGATGCACCCGGAATTCGGTGGTCAACAGGTCTGGATGGTTGAACCAATACTGCCGCGCCCGATCGACATCGCGGCCGTATTCGTCCTCGCCGCCGCCGGGCGCCGCCGGCGGCCAACCCGTCGCCGGAGGGTGGAAATCGTCCAGCACCACGGTACCGCCCGGCGTCAGCAATTGGGCGGGATCGGCCGGCGGATCGTCGGCCCGCTTGCCGCCACCGCCACCGTCCAGGAAC
Organism: Alphaproteobacteria bacterium; assembly: GCA_030746635.1. GTDB lineage: Bacteria > Pseudomonadota > Alphaproteobacteria > JASLMH01. The sequence continues at coordinate 668 of JASLMH010000001.1, forward strand.
AGCAGGTCGAACGGTCCGTGCGGAATGATCCCCCGCCAATCGCCATGCAGGATGGTGACGTTGTCATGGCCGGCGAACAATTCCCGGCAGGCCACCGCCCGCCCGTCGTCCCGCTCGACGCCAATGAACCGCGTCGACGGACCGCAGGCACCGATCATCCAGGCCAGACCGACGCCGTAGCCGCTGCCGGTCTCGCCGATATGGCCGCCCTCCCGGCCGGCGGCCAGCACCTGCAACAGGTGGCCCTGGGCCGGTACACAGGAAAACGGGAAGCCGTTTTGCCGGGCCCGGGCGACCGCCGCCGCCACCAGCGGCGGCACCACCAGGCCGTCGTACAGCGCCGTCTTGTCGATGGTTTCCGCCATGATGACTACCCCCGCACGGCCGGCAGCACTTCCCGCTCCAGCAAACCCATCGCCTCGTCCGACTTGGCATGCGCCGAACTGCCCAGGCGGCCGCCGATCACCACCTTGTCCAGGCCGAGGGCGGCCAGGGCCCGCAGCCGTTCGATGCATTCTCCGGGGCCCCCGACGATGGCGAAGTGATCGATGAAGTCCGCGGTCAGGGTGCCGGCCTGCCGGGAGTCCCCCTGGGTATGCTTGGTCATGTCATAGGCCTCGCGAAGCCGGTGCAGGGCGCCCTGGGCGGCCTCCGACCAGGGTCCGGTGGTGTGGCCGTGCAAGACGTTGAAGCGGGCGAAGGTGGTCAGGCCGCCCCTCACCAGGTCGCGGGCGACATCGATTTCGTCGTGGCAGGCGACGTTGAGGTAGGCGCCGAAGGCGACGCCGTCGGGATCCAGGCCGGCCTTTTGCCGCGCCGCCCGGGCTTCCGCCATGCCCCAGGCCAGACGATCCGGGTCGGCGCCCAGGGTGAACATCACCCGATCGCCGTGCACGGCGCCGATGCCGATCACCCGCGGCCCGGTCGCCGCCACTTCCACCGGCACCTTGTGGGTGCCCGCCAGCCAGGCGATGCGGCTTTCGCCGGGCGCCTCGGCCAGGTGCAGTTCGGACATCGGCGGCGCCACCTCGGCGGGGATGTCGATTTCCTCGAACGGCACCGCCTCGCCGCGCAGGTAGGCCTGCAGGTGGCGCAGATAGCGTTCGAAATGCGCGACCCGGCCCGGCGCCCGGCCGAGATGGGCCAGGGCCGAGTCGCCCCGGCCGATGCCCAGCACCGCCCGGCCGTCCGCCACCCGCTGGACGCTGGCGATCGCCGTCGCCGTGGCGGCGGCCTGCCGGGTGACGGAATTGGTCACCGCCGTCGCCAGGCCGATGCGATCGGTGACCGTCGCCGCCATCGCCAGCGCCACGTAGGGATCGCCCGAGAGGTTCTGTGAATCGACGACCGCCAAGCCGTCCCAGCCGGCACCCTCGACCGATCGCGCCAAATTCAGGATGCCGCGGGGCGAAGCGGCGCCCGTCGTCCAGATCTCCATCATCAATGCACCAAGCTATGAGACCGGCTGCAACGGTAGCCGGCATTTCGCCGACGGGCCACTATTGCCGGCGACGGATCAATTGAAGCAACGACGGCACCGATGCTTGTGGCAGAATGGCGGCGTGGACTGGCATTGCCGGCGGGGCCGGCGAACAAGGGAGTGGGCTAGGTGAAAGTCGTCGAAGCGATCGCCGAGATCATGCGGCGGGAGGGCGTGGAGTACCTGATCGGCTATCCGGTCAACCATCTGTTGGAATATGCCGCGCGCTGGGACATCCGGCCCGTCATCGTGCGCCAGGAACGGGTCGGCCTGCACATGGCGGATGCGATCTCGCGCCTCAGCTCGGGTCGGAAAATCGGCGCCTTCGCCATGCAGCACGGCCCGGGTTCGGAAAACGCCTTCGGCGGGGTGGCCCAGGCCTATGGCGAATCGGTGCCGATCCTGGTGGTGCCCATGGGCTACGCCCGGCGCATCGCCCACGTGCATCCCAACTTCAATTCCGCCATCTCCATGGCCCCGGTCACCAAGTCGGCCGAGCCGGTGACCACGGCGGACGAAATTTCGAACATCATGCGCCGCGCCTTCACCCGCCTGCGCAACGGCCGCGGCGGCCCGGTGCTGGTCGAGGTGCCGACCGACCTGATCAACGCCGAGATCAGCGGCGAGTTGGACTACACCCCGGTCTACCGTACCCGCGGCGGCCCCGATCCGGCCGACGTCACCCGAGCGGCGGCGATGCTGGCGGCGGCGAAGCGGCCGGTGATCTATGCCGGCCAGGGCGTGCATTACGCCGAGGCCTGGCCGCAACTGCGGGAATTGGCGGAACGGCTGGCGGCGCCGGTGACCACCAGCCTGCAGGGCAAGAGCGCCTTCCCCGAGGACCACCCCCTGGCCCTGGGCTCTGGCGGCCGGGCGATCCCCAAGCCGGTGCACCATTTCCTGGGAGCCGCCGACCTGATCTTCGGCATCGGCTGCAGCTTCACCGAGACCAATTTCGGCGTCAGCATGCCAGCCGGCAAGACCATCATCCACGCCACCCTGGACGCCATGGACCTGAACAAGGACCTGCCCTCGGACCTGGGGCTGATCGGCGATGCCGGCCTGACCCTTGAGGCGCTGAACGCCGAAATCGAGGAACTGCTGGACGGCCCCCGCGAGGCCGAAGCCGTGACGGCCGAGATCGCCGGGGTGCGGGAGGCCTGGCTGGCGGAATGGCGGCCGAAACTGACCTCGGACGAGGTACCGCTGTCGCCCTATCGGGTGCTGTCGGACCTGCACGAGACGTTGGATCGCGACAACACGATCATCACCCACGACGCCGGTTCGCCGCGCGACCAGATCTCGCCTTTCTGGCAGGCGACCACGCCGCTGAGCTACATCGGCTGGGGCAAGACCACGCAGTTGGGCTATGGCCTAGGCCTGGCCATGGGGGCCAAGCTGGCCTGCCCGGACAAGCTGTGCGTCAACGTCTGGGGCGATGCCGCGATCGGTTTCACCGGCATGGACTTCGAAACGGCGGTGCGCGAGCGCATTCCGATCCTGTCGATCCTGTTCAACAACTTCTCCATGGCCATCGAATTGAAGGTGATGCCGGTATCGACCGAGAAATTCCGTTCCACCGACATCTCGGGCGACTACGCGGCCATGGCCCGGGCCTTCGGCGGCTATGGCGAGCGGGTCACCGAGCCGGCCGAGATCGTGCCGGCGATCCGCCGCGGCATCGAACAGACGCAAAACGGCGTACCGGCGCTGCTGGAATTCATCACCGCCAAGGAAGTCGAGATTTCCAGCTTCTGAGGCGCGCCGGCGCCATACCGCCGGCCGGCGAAATCCGCTAGAGTCGGCGGTCGTCAGGGGCGGTGCGGACGACCGCGCGTCAAGGGGGAAGCGTGACCAGGAAACCCGACATCAAGGCGGGGCGATTGCCGGCCGGGGTCTATGTAGGCAACTTCGCCGACATCCAGCCGCCCTTGGACCGCGCCGCCGCGCTGGTCGAAGCCAGCCGCTGCTATTTCTGCCACGATGCGCCCTGCATCCAGGCCTGCCCCACCGGCATCGACATCCCGGGCTTCATTCGCGGTATCGCCACCGGCAACCTGCGCGGGGCGGCGATGAAGATCCTGGCGGAGAATATCTTCGGCGGCGCCTGCGCCCGGGTCTGCCCGACCGAGGTGCTGTGCGAGGGCGTCTGCGTACGCCAGGCGCAGGAGGGCCGGCCGGTGCCGATCGGCCGTCTGCAACGCCACGCCACTGACTTCCTGCAGGCCGCAGGCAGCCAACCCTTCACCCGGGCGGCCGACAGCGGCCGCCGGGTAGCGGTGGTGGGGGCCGGCCCGGCCGGCCTGGCCTGCGCCCACCGCCTCGCCGTGCTGGGCCACCGGGTGACCGTCTACGAGGCCCGGCGCAGGCCCGGCGGCCTCAACGAATACGGCATCGCCGCCTACAAGGTGCCGGACGATTTCGCCCAAAGGGAGATCGATTTCATCACCGCCGTCGGCGGCATCGATCTGCGATGCGGCAAGGCCCTGGGCGGCGACTTCGACCTGGCCGAACTGCGCGGGAAATTCGACGCCGTGTTCCTGGCCATGGGCCAGGCCGGCGTCCGTGCCCTGGAAGTGGAGGGTGGCGAGCTCGACGGCGTCGAGGACGCGATCGAATTCATCGCCCGCCTGCGCCAGGCCGACGATCCCGCGACCCTGCCCGTCGGCCGCCGGGTGGTGGTGGTCGGCGGCGGCAACACCGCCATCGACATCGCCGTGCAGTGCAAGCGGCTGGGCGCCGAGGAGGTCACCATCGCCTATCGCCGCGGCCCGGAACAGATGGGCGCGACCCGCCACGAGCAGGAATTCGCCCAGATCAACGGCGTCCGCATCCGCCACTGGCTGCGGCCGCTGCGCTTCGCCGGCGACAACGGCGCCGTCGCCTCGGCCCAATTCGAATACACCCATATGGGCGACGACGGCCGCCTGGTCGGCAGCGGCGAGACCACCGAGATACCCTGCGACATGGCGTTCCGGGCGGTCGGTCAGGCCGTCCAGAGCGCGCCACTACGCGAGGGCGGCGGCGAGGCACCGACCATGAGCGCTGGCCGCATCCAGGTCGACGGTGACGGCCTGACCTCGTTGCCCGACGTCTGGGCCGGCGGCGATTGCGTCGCCGGCGAGGACCTGACGGTGCAGGCGGTACAGGACGGCAAGCTGGCCGCCACCGCCATCGACCGGCACCTGCGCGGCTGAGACGGGAGAGAAGGAATGGCGGATTTGCGTTGCGAGATCGCCGGGATCAAATCCCCGAACCCGTTCTGGCTGGCCTCGGCGCCACCGACGGACAAGGCCTATAACGTCGAACGCGCGTTTAGGGCCGGCTGGGGCGGCGCCGTCTGGAAGACCCTGGGCGAGGACCCGCCGATCGTCAACACCGCCTCGCGCTACGGCGCCATGAGCTACAACGGCCAGCGGGTGGTCGGCTTCAACAACATCGAACTGATCACCGACCGGCCGCTTGACGTCAATTTGCGGGAGATCAAGCAGGTCAAGCGGGACTGGCCCGACCGGGCCCTGGTGGTCTCGCTGATGGTGCCGTGCGAGGAGGATAGCTGGCGACGGATCCTGCGGTCGGTCGAGGATACCGGGGCCGACGGGGTCGAACTGAATTTCGGCTGCCCCCACGGCATGTCGGAACGGGGCATGGGCTCGGCCGTCGGCCAGGTGCCGGACTATGTCGAGATGGTGACCCGCTGGGCCAAGTCACACAGCCGCATGCCGGTGTTCGTCAAGCTGACGCCCAACGTCACCAACATCCTGGCCCCGGCGCGGGCGGCCAGGGCCGGCGGCGCCGACGCGGTGTCGCTGATCAATACCGTCACTTCGATCATGTCCGTCGACCTGGACAGCATGGCACCGACACCGACGGTGGACGGCAAGGGCTCGCATGGCGGCTATTGCGGCCCGGCGGTGAAGCCCATTGCCCTGCACCTGGTGGCACAGATCGCTCGCGATCCGGACTGCCGGGGCATGGCGATCTCCGGCATCGGCGGCATCGAGACCTGGCGGGACGCGGCCGAGTTCATCGCCCTGGGCGCCGATGCGATCCAGGTCTGCACCGGCGCCATGCACTATGGTTTCAAGATCGTCGACGACATGATCGGCGGCTTGAACAACTGGCTGGACGGCAAGGGCCACGGCGGCTTGGGCGATTTCCACGGCGCCGCCCTGACCAACCTGGTCGACTGGCAGGACCTCAACATCAACTACGAGCTGGTGGCGCGGATCGACCAGGCTTCCTGCATCAAATGCGGCCTCTGCCACATCGCCTGCGAGGATACGGCGCATCAGGCGATCGCCGTTTCGGGACCTGGGCCGGATCGGCGCTTCGAGGTGGTGGACGAAGACTGCGTCGGCTGCAATCTGTGTCAGCACGTCTGTCCGGTGGAGGGCTGCATCGGCATGCAGGCGGTGGACAACGGCAAGCCCTACATGAACTGGACCCAGGACCCGCGCAACCCGATGCGGGCCGCCGAATAGGACTTGGGTCTAGAAAAAAGACCTATCACCTTCCGCCTTCGAGACGAGCCTGCGGCTCTCCTCAGGCTGAGGACGAGGAAATTACCCTCACGCTGAGGAGGGCGCGGAGCGCCCGTCTCGAAGCGTTTCTACCGGAGACTAGCCGCTCGGGTGGTCGGCCCAGCCCGGGTGGGCCATCTGCTTTTGCAGCATCTTCCCGACCACCCGTTCCCGCTTGTCGCCGGGCATGCCCAACTGGCACATCAACTCGGCGGTGCGGGCGGCGTCCTCGTAACGGGCGATCAGGCCGTCGCGCAGCTTGAACAGGCCGACGCCGTCCATGAAGATGCGCCTGCCCTGGATATGCGGCAACTTGCAGTCGTAGCTGAACAGCCAGCGGGCATAGCCGGTCTCGCCATCGTCGACCGGCTCCAGCATATGCCAGACGAAGTTCTCGCCATCGCGATGGAACAGCCCCTCCAGCATCTCGGCGATGGCCGGCCGGCCCTTGAATTCGCCATAGAAGACATCGTCGTAGACGCCGTCCTCGGTGAAGACCTGGGCGAACCGTTGGCCGTCGCCCTTTTCCACGGCGGCGGTGAACTCGCCCAACAGTGCCTTGAAATTACCTGCCATCGCTCGCGACCCTCCACTTCCCCGGCCTGCTTTTGCGGCGCTTGACGCCGGCGGTCCATTCTCATAGAAACGCGCCGCCGCACCCGCTATTCTAGCCGGACGGCGATAAGGGATGATAGCTCATGGCGCGGCGTTGTGAATTGACCGGTAAGGGTGTGCTGACTGGCAACAATGTCTCTCACGCCAACAACAGGAGCCGACGGCGGTTCCTGCCGAACGTGCAGGAAAAATCCCTGCATTCGGATGCCCTGGGCCGCTCGGTCCGCCTGAAAATCAGCGTCAACGCCCTGCGCACGGTGGAGAAAAAGGGCGGTTTGGACGCCTTCCTGCTGGACGCCAAGGATCAGCAGCTTTCCCTGCGCGCCCGCCGGGTCAAGCGGGCGGTGGCCAAGGTGGCGGCCGAACCCGCCAGCGCCTAACCACCTCCCACGGACGCTTCCCTATTGGGGCCGGCAGACGCCGGCCCTATTGATTCAGGTGGAACTGCAGCAGCAGGGTACGCTGCAACGGGTTGAAGTTGTCATCCGATAGGAGATAGATCAGCCAACCGCCGCGCGGCGCCGGGACCACGGCCAGGCCCTCGAAATTATCCACCGCCAAGGGCGGGGCCAAAACCGCCAGTTCCTCGCCATCCAGCCGCCCGCCGGGCCTGATCTGGTCGGCCGCCAGCCGCGACAGGCGGGCCCCGGCGCCGCCAGCCACGGTATAGCGGCGTTCCAGCAGCAGGACATCGCCGTTGGGCAGGGCGGCCAGATCGGTCGGCCTGAAGATGCCGGTGGCGGTCAGGCTGAGCCGGCCGAGAAAGTTGCCGTCGGCCGAGTAGAGCCAGCCGATCAGGTTGCCCCCGGCATCGCGGAAATCCTCGCTTAGGAGCAAGATCCGGCCATCCGGCAACGGCGTCATCGCCTCGACGCCGCCATTGCGCGGCGCCCCGTCGATGTCCGGTGGGATGGCAAATGGCACCGGCCGGCCGGCCAGATCGACACCGGGGTAACGCAACACCCGGTGGCGGCGCTCGAAACTGACCAGATAGCCGCCCCTCGCCAGCCGTTCCACCGCCTCGGCGTCCCGTTCCCGCTTGCCGCCTTTTTCCGGCAATGGCGCGCCGTTCTCGCCCTTGAGCCGGCCGAGCGCCACCCCGGCGAGGCCGGTCAGGCGGCCGTCGCCGTCGAACTGCAATTCCGCCCGTAGCCAATTGCCCAAGTCGGTGATCGCGACCAAGCGGCGGCCATCCGCTGCCAGGCTCAGGCCCGACAAACCGCCGAACCGGGGGTCGTCGCTGTCCAACTCGACGCCAGCCAGGTAGTGCAAGCGGCCGAGCCGCCGCTGGTTCGGGTCCTCCGAATTCAAGCTGATCGCCTCGGCCCGCACCGCCGGTGGACCGGCGGCGACCCGGGAGGCGCAGCCTGTCAGCGGCAACAGCGCCAGCAAGGCGATCACGGCGGCTTGTCTGGTACCAATCATGGTTGGGCGCTAGCCTTTCGTGACCTGGGGACAGCCAAGCCGATAGCTACGAAGGGGAGCCGAACATGCTTGCACGCCGATCCGTTGTCAAAGGGGTAGCCGGCCTGCCGCTGGCCAGTCTGCTGGCCAATCCCGCCCTGGCCGCCGCCGCCGCGGCGGAGTTGCAAACCGTGCGCATCACCACCGACGGCGGCCGGAAGGTCGCCGGCGCGCTGGCCAAGCCGGCGCAGGCGCCGGCGGCGGCGGTGATGCTGGTGCACGAATGGTGGGGCCTGAACGATCAGATCAAGACGGTGGCGCGGGAGTTGGCCAAGGAGGGCTATCTGGCCCTGGCCATCGATCTGTACAAGGGGCAGGTGGCGACCAGCCGCGACGGCGCCCGCGCCCTGATGGGCGGCGTGGCGGCCGGTGAGGCGGTGGATACGGTGGCCAGTTGGGCCCGCTGGCTGAAAGGGCACGAACTCGCCACCGGCAAGCTCGGCACCGTGGGATGGTGCTTCGGCGGCGGCTGGTCGCTGAACGCCTCGTTGCACGAGGCCGCCGACGCCACGGTGGTCTATTACGGCCGGGTGATCGACGACGCCGGACAATTGGCCAAGCTGAAGGGGCCGGTGCTGGGCCATTTCGCCAGCCGCGATCAGTGGATCAACCAAGACATGGTCGGCCGTTTCGAAAAGGCCATGGACGCCGCCGGCCGGCCCTACACCTCGCACTGGTACGAGGCCGACCACGCCTTCGCCAACCCCACCTCCGCCCGCTACGACCAGGAAGATGCGCAACTGGCCTGGCAACGAACCCTGGAATTCTTCGCGGCGAATTTGAAAGGCTAGGCGACGCGCCGCCGTTCGGCCAGGCCGGCGCGCAGTCGCGGCGCCGGCTGGGTCGGTTCCTCGTCGAACAATTCGGCCAGCTTTTCCATCATCGTGCCGCCGAGCTGTTCGGCATCGACGATGGTCACCGCCCGCTGGTAATAGCGGGTCACGTCGTGGCCGATGCCGATGGCGATCAGTTCCACCGGCGACTGGGTTTCGATCCAGTTGATGGCCGCGCGCAGGTGCTTTTCCAGATAGTTGCCGGCATTCACCGACAGGGTGGAATCGTCCACCGGCGCGCCATCCGAGATCACCATCAGGATACGCCGCTGCTCGGGCCGGAAGACCAGGCGGGAATGGGCCCAGATCAACGCCTCGCCGTCGATGTTTTCCTTCAACAGACCTTCCCGCATCATCAGGCCGAGGCTGCGCCGAGCCCGGCGCCACGGCGCGTCGGCCGATTTGTAGATGATATGCCGCAGATCGTTCAGGCGGCCGGGGTTGGCCGGCTTGCCCTCGCGCAGCCACTTCTCGCGTGACTGCCCGCCCTTCCAGGCGCGGGTGGTGAAGCCGAGGATTTCCACCTTCACCGAACAGCGTTCCAGGGTGCGGGCCAGGATGTCGGCGCACATCGCCGCCACGGTGATCGGCCGGCCCCGCATGGAGCCCGAATTGTCGATCAGCAGGCTGACCACGGTGTCGCGGAAATCGGTGTCGCGCTCGACCTTGAAGGACAGCGGCAACAACGGATTGGTGACCACCCGTGACAGTTTGCCGGCATCCAGGATGCCCTCGTCCAGATCGAATTCCCAACTGCGGTTCTGTTTCGCCATCAGCCGCCGCTGCAGCTTGTTGGCCAGACGCGCCACCACCCCCTGCATGTTGGAAAGCTGCTGGTCGAGGTAGGTGCGCAGGCGGCCCAATTCCTCGGCGTCGCACAGTTCGGCCGCCTCGATGATCTCGTCGAATTCGTTGCTGAAGTAGCGATAGGCCGGTTCGTTCGGGTTCTCTGGAAGAAAATCGCCCGGCCGCCATTGCCGCCGGCCGCGCCCCGGCTCCTCGCTACCCGACATGGCGTCGGCGTCATCGGCCTCCATGGCCGAGGCCGCCTCGGCATCGCCGTCGGCCTGACCGTCCTGGGAGTCGGAGCCGTCGGGGTCGCCCGCCTCGTCGGCCGCGCCCTCGCCGCCCTCGCCCTCGCCCTCGCCGTCGGCCATTTCCTCTTCATCGGTTTCGGGCGCGTCGTCCATGTCGTCGGAGTCGCTGCCGTCCTCCTCGCCGAGATCGAGATCGGCGATCAATTTCCGCGTCAGCCGGGCAAAGGCGGCCTGATCGCCGATGCGGCCGGTCAATTCGGCCAGGTCATTGCCGGCTTTTTCCTCGATCCACGGCCGGATGTGCTCGACCATCGGCTTGGCCGCCGACGGCGGCGCCTTGCCGGTCAGCCGCTCGCGCACCAGCATGCCGACGACTTCCGGCAGCAGCGCCTCGCCGGGATCGATCACGCTGGCATAGCCGCGGGCGCTGCAGCGTTCGTCCAGCGCGGCATCGAGATTGGTGGAAACCCCCAGCATCCGGTTCGAGCCGATGGACTCCACCCGGGCCTGCTCGGCCGCCTCGAAGACCGCGCGGGCGGTCGCGCCCTTGGGCTGGTTCAAGGCGTGCAGGCGGTTGTCGTGATGGCGCTGCCACAGGGCCAGGGCATCGCCGGCCCCGCGGACGTTGGCGACCTCCTGCTCGCCCAATTCGCGCGACGGCGTCGGCAGGCGGTTGCGGCCGCCGGCCGTCGCCATGCCCTCGGCGCCGAAGGTCACCGACAATTCGCCGTCACGCGCGATGGCGCGGACGGCGGCGGTGACCGCGCGCTTGAACGGTTCGACCGGATTTTCCGGCTTCATCATGGGCTTCGGCTCAGACCAGTTGCACCTTGGCGGCGGATTCGGGCAGTTCCTGGCCGAAGCAGCGCTGGTAGTACTCGGCGACCAACGGCCGCTCGATCTCGTCGCAGCGGTTGAGGAAGCTGACCCGGAAGCCGAAGGCGATATCGTCGAAGATACGCGCGTTCTCGGCCCAGGTGATCACCGTCCGGGGCGACATCACGGTCGAGATGTCGCCGTTGATGAAGCCGGAACGGGTCAGATCGGCCACCGAGACCATCGAGTTGATGTACTTCATGCCCTCGTCGTCCTGCCACTCGGGAACCTTGGCGGCGACGATGCGGACCTCGTCGTCGTGCGGCAGGTAGTTCAGGGTGGTGACGATGCTCCAGCGGTCCATCTGTCCCTGGTTGATCTGCTGGGTACCGTGATACAGGCCGGTGGTGTCGCCCAGGCCGACGGTGTTGGTGGTGGCGTACAAGCGGAACGACGGATGCGGCCGGATCACCCGGTTCTGGTCCAACAGGGTCATCTTGCCCTCGACCTCCAGCACCCGCTGGATCACGAACATCACGTCCGGCCGGCCGGCGTCGTATTCGTCGAACACCAGGCTGCAGGGATGCTGCAGCGCCCACGGCAGGATGCCTTCACGGAATTCCGTGACCTGCTTGCCGTCGCGCAGCACGATGGCATCCTTGCCGATCAGATCGATGCGGCTGATATGGCTGTCCAGATTGACCCGAATGCACGGCCAGTTCAGATGCGCCGCCACCTGTTCGATGTGGGTCGATTTGCCGGTGCCGTGGTAGCCCTGGATCATCACCCGGCGGTTGTAGGCAAAGCCGGCCAGGATGGCCATCGTGGTCTCGTGATCGAACTGATAGGCGGAATCGATATCAGGCACCAATTCGCTGGATTGCGAATAGGCCGGCACCTCCATGTCGCTATCGAGGCCGAATTCCTCGCGGACTTTTAGCGTGATATCCGGCAAATCGATGGGGTGTGCCGACGAGTCGTCGGCGGTCGCAATCAGCGTCATTGTACAGAATCCCGTTCCTCGTATTTCCGCAAAGAGACCGGCCCAGTGTCAGGGCAGGTCGGAAGACATCAAAAAACTGTACGCTTCATTGATCGATTTGAAGCGTTCCTCAGCCCGTTTGTCGCCACCATTGGCGTCGGGATGAAAGCGTTTGACCAGTTGCTTATAACGCATTTTGACGTCTTGCAAGGTCGCCGTGACCTCCAGGTCCATTTGCGCCAGGGCGCGGCGCTGCTTGGCGCTGAGGGGCGGCCCGGCGGCGGCATGCCCATTGCCGTTCGCTCCGTCGCCAAAAAGGCCGTGATGATCCCTGATCCGGCCCTCGATCCAGGCCTGATAGCCGCGCTCGCCCAGTTTCCAGGTCGGCCGATGGCCGGTGACCGCATCGACCCGGAAATCCTCGATCTCCTCCTGGCTCATATCGCCGAAGTAGTCCCAGCTCTTGTTGTAGGCCTGGACGTGTTCCAGGCAGAACCAATAGTACTGGTCCAGTTGGCTTTTCGATTTCGGCGCCCGGTGTTCGGCCACGCGATCGCATCCGGAGGCGTCGCAAATCCGCCCCGATCCGATATTCGGCTCGTCCACCTCGGTCTTCGAGACCGGTATGTCGTTTCTTGCCCTGGGCACCGGTGAAGTATGGTTATTTCGGCCCCGGCTTTCAATGATCCGGGAGCGGCGACCGTGCTATCCTGGTGGCCGGGACTTCCATGAGGAAATCGGCGGTGGGCGATGTCGGTGAGCCGGCGGATCGAGGAAAAACTGATCGCGGCCTTGGCGCCGGCCGGGCTAGAGGTGGTCGATCAGTCGGACCAGCACGCCGGCCACGCCGGCGCCCGGCCGGAGGGCGAAAGCCATTTCGCCGTGATCATCGTCGCCGAGGCCTTTCGCGGCAGGAACCGGGTCGATCGCCAGCGCCTGGTCAACGCGGCATTGCGCGACGAACTGGCCGGCCCGGTGCATGCCCTGTCGATCAAGGCGCTGACGCCGGAGGAAGCCGAGGCAACGGCGTGAAGCCCTGATTCAGTCCTGGGCCTGCCGCGGCGGCGGGCGGACGCGCACCGCCGTGACCTGGTTGCGCAGCCGGCGCATCACCTCGAACGAGAATTCGCCCAGGGTGAACCGCTCGCCGACATCGGGGATCTTCTTGGCCACGTGAATGACCAGCCCGGCGATGGTCGCGGCGTCGTCCTCGGGCAGTTCCCAATCGCAGTGACGGTTCAGGTCGCGCACGGTGACGGTGCCGTCGACGACGAAATTGCCGCTCGGCTCGCGGCGGACGGCGGCGGACTGGACGATGTCGTGCTCGTCGGCGATGTCGCCGACGATCTCCTCCAGAATGTCCTCCAGGGTCACCAGGCCCATCAGCGCGCCGTATTCGTCGACCACCAGGGCGAAATGCTCGTGTCGCGCCCGGAAAGCGTTCAACTGTTCCATCAAACTGGTGGTTTCCGGCACGAACCAGGGCTCGCGCCAGAGCTGTTCCAGCGACAGCCGGTCGAGCCGGCCGCCCTCGGCGGTCATCGCCCGCAGCAGATCCTTGGCATGCAGCACGCCGACGATGTTCTCGACGTCGCCGCGCCACAACGGCACCCTGGTAAAGGGACTGGCCAGCATGTCGCGAACCACCTCCGCCACCGGCTGCTCGGCGTCCAGCATCACCATGGTCTTGCGGTGCACCATGATCTCGGACACCTCGACGTCCGATAGATCAAGGATGCCGTCCAGCATGTCGCGGTCGCTTTTCACCATGGCGCCTTCGCGGGCGTGCAGGTCCAGGGCGCCGCGAAGCTCCTCGGCCGCGTCGTCGGCCGCCGGCGAAGCCCGCATGCGCACCCCGAACAGTCGCAGGGCCATGACCACGAAGGCCTGGACCAGATCCACCACCGGCGCCAGCAGGCGCACGATCGGACTGATCAAAGGCGCCGCCGCCAGGGCCGTCCGGTCGGGTCGCTGCAGGGCATAGGTTTTCGGCAGGACCTCGGCGAAGACCAACACCAGGGCCGTCATGATGGCGGTGGCATAGGCCACGCCGGCCTTGCCGAACAGGGCGATCAAGACGCTGGTCGCCAATGCCGAGGCCAGGATGTTGACCAGGTTGTTGCCCAGCAGAACGGCGCCGATCAGCCTCTCCTTGCGGTCGATCAGGCGATTGACGCGGCCGGCGCGGCTGACGCCGCGACGTTCCAGTTGATGCATGCGGGCCCGCGAGGCCGCCGTCAGCGCCGTCTCGGTGCCGGAAAAGAAGGCCGAGAGTACCAGCAGCACCAGTACCGCCAGCAGGGAAAACAGCAGTTCGGCGTCCATCGCGGCGACCCGGCGCTCAGGCCGCCGGCCGGCTGGCCAACAGCGCCGCCAGCCGTGCCTGATCGACGTCGCGGCTGATGAAGGCCTGGCCGATGCCGCGGGCCAGGATGAAGGTCAGCCGGCCGTCGGAGACCTTCTTGTCCTGTTGCATATGGGCCAACAGCACGGAGGGCTCGACCTCCCCCAACCCGACGGCCGCCGGGCTGGTCGGCAAGCCGACGGCCTCGAGGTGCCGGGTCAGCCGCTCGACCTCTTGCGAGGGGCACAGGCCCAGCTCGGCGGACAGCGCGAAGGCCATCGCCAGGCCGACGGCCACCGCCTCGCCGTGCAGCAGCCCGCCGTCATAGCCGGCCTCGGCCTCCAGGGCATGGGCGAAGGTGTGGCCGAGGTTCAACAACGCCCGATCGCCCGTTTCCCGTTCGTCGCGGGCGACGATCGCCGCCTTGGCCCGGCAGGAAACCGCGACCGCGTGCCGCAACGCCTCGCCATCGCCGGCCAGCAGCGCCGGCGCATTCTTTTCCAGCCATTCAAAAAACGCGAAATCCCCGATCAGGCCGTACTTCAGCACCTCGGCATAGCCGGCCAGCAATTGGCGCCGGGGCAGGCTGGCCAGCGCCGCCACGTCGGCCAGTACCAGCCGTGGCTGGTGGAACGCGCCGATCAGATTCTTGCCGTGGCGGCTGTTGATCGCCGTCTTGCCGCCGACCGAGCTGTCGACCTGGGCCAGCAGGGTGGTCGGCAACTGGACGAAGTCGATGCCCCGGCGAAGGATCGCGGCGGCGAAGCCGGCAAGGTCGCCGATCACGCCGCCGCCCAGGGCCAGCACCGTGTCGCGCCGCTCCAGCCGCAAGGCCAGCAGTTGTTCCAGCAGATCCCGCAGCTGGTCAAAATCCTTGCTGCCTTCGCCGGCCGGGACGGTTATCGCGTCGGTCTCGATGCCGCCGTCCCGCAGCGCCCGCCGCACCTCGTCCAGGTAAAGATCGGCCACCGTCGTGTCGCTGACCACCACGGCCCGGGGCCGGGCCAGCACCGGCGCCAGTAACCTCCCGCAATCGGCCAGCAGACCCTCGCCGATGACGATGTCGTAGCTTCTTTCGCCCAGTTCGACCCGCAGCCGCTCGGCCTCTCGCGCCATCGCCGTCATGCCCCCTGTCCGGCCGCCGCGCCATCGGCCCGGGCCGCGCGCGCGACCAGGGCATCGACGATCCTTTCGACGACGTCCTCGTGCGGACCGGTGCTGGATTCGATGACCAGGTCGGCCTCGGCATAGACCGGGTAACGTCTGGCCATCAAATCCTCCAGGATCCGTTTCGGATCGCCCTGCTTCAACAACGGCCGGTTGTCCCGCCGCAGGACCCGTTCCAGCAATACCTCCAGGTCCGCCTTGAGCCATATCGACAGGCCCTGCTCGGCGATGCGGGCCCGGGTTTGCGGATCCATGAAGGCGCCGCCGCCGGTGGCCATGACCCGCGCCGGTCCATCCAGCAGCCGGCTGATGACGCGCCGCTCGCCGTCGCGGAAGGCCGCCTCGCCGTGCAGGCGAAAGATGTCCTCGATGGTGCAGCCGGCGGCGGCCTCGATCTCCTGGTCGGCATCAACGAAGGGCAGCTTCAGGCGCTTGGCCAGCCGCCGCCCGATCGACGATTTGCCCGCCCCCATCAGGCCGACCAGCACGATGCTGCGGTCTTGCTTGGGAATCGCCGGACTACTCATCGCATGATCAATTCAGGCAGGGCGCATCTCGCCAATTCGGCCGCGCCATCATTTGGTCGGGTCGTCAATTCGTTGCGTTGCAAGCTGACAGCGCAGCCGATAGATTGACCAAGTTCTGCCACATTTCCAGTCTAGCAAACAACCACTTGGCTGTCCCCATTTGCCACGCTGCCGAACGATCCCCGGTCTCCCATGAAAAATGTGTCGCGTGTCCTCATCGTGTTGGTGGTCTTGTTGCTGGTCAGCGCCGGCGGCTTCCTGGCGATGTGGGAGATCCCGGCGCCGAACCAACCGACACAGAAGGTGCTGCCGGATGAGCGCTTCCCGCGCTAGGGAGATGTCATCGGCCGGCCGCCTGGCGATCATCGTCGCGGCGTTCGCCATGGGGCTGCCACCGGTATCGGCGGCGGCACCCAAACAGCCATGGCGGCTGGCGCAAACGCAGACCGGCACCGACGACAAGGGGGCGCTGCCGACGGTCAACGTGGGTCCGCCGCCGGCCGCCACGGCACCGGCGGTCAAGGAAAGTGACGCAGGCGACAAGCCGGCGGCGCCGGTGACGCCGCCCCGGACTTTTCAATTGCGGGTCAATCCGAAGACCGGCAAGCCGTTGAGCGCGGAGGATATCGAGTCCCGTTCGCGGCGGCAGGTACAGCCGCCGCGCGCCCTGCGCCCATCCCCGCCGGCGACGGCACCGGTCAAGGCCAAGGCCAAGGCCAAGGCAAAGCAAGAAGTGCAAAGCCGCCCCGCCAGCCAACCCGAAAAAGGGGCCGACGACCAGGGCATCCAGGTCAAGCCCCTGGGCCGGGCGGGGTTCTCGTCGGTCGGCCTGTTGAGCGAGGCCGAGGGCGGCTTCGGCGGCGATACCTGGTCCGGCACCGAAATCGGCCTGGTGGCGCGGCTGTTGCCGATGTTGCCGATGGTGGTGGATTCGCCAGCCATGCGTTCGCTGACCCTGCGGCTGCTGCTGTCGACCGCCAAGACGCCGGCCGGCGAGGCCACCGACGGCGATTTCATCGCCATGCGGATCGAACGGCTGGCGGCGATCGGCCACCTGGCCGAGGCGGAAAAGCTGCTGGCATTCGTGCCGGCCAATTTCTCGAACCCGGTGTTCGCCAGGGTCCGGGCGGACGCCGCGCTGCTGGCCGGCAACGTCCGCCAGGCCTGCCGGCTGGTCAGGAACATGGTTGGCGTCGACGAGGCGGCGGATTGGCAAATGGCCATGGCCTTCTGCCTGGCGGTGGAGGGCAAATCGAGCCAGGTCGAACTGTACGAACAGTTGCTGTACGACAGCGGCATCGAGGATCCGGCCTTCTTCACCCTGTTGGGGAACCTGATTCGCGACGACAAGGCTCCCCTGGACAGCATCGATCGGCCGCGGCCGCTGCATCTGGCGATGCTGCGCACCGCCCGACAGGCGATCCCCGCCGACGCCACGCAATCGGCTGGCCCCTCGACCCTGCGGGCGATCGCGACCTCGCCCAATGCGGCACTGGAAACCCGCCTGGACGCGGCCGAACGGGCCGAGGCCCTGGGTACCTTCGGCGCCGAGGCGCTGCGGCGGATATACGCCAGCGTGCCGTTTTCCCCCGAACAACGGGCCGGAGCGCTGGATCTTGCGAAACGGCAGCCGGGACCGTCCGCCTCGGCCATCCTGTACCAGGTGACGCAAATCGACGCGCAAACCGAAAACCGGGCCAAGGCGCTGCGGGCGGCCTGGCGGAACGGCCAGCGGACCGGCCGCTATCTGACCGCCGTGCGGGTCAACCTCGAGGTGACCCGGGCCATCGAAGCCGATCCCGACCTGGCCTGGTTCGCCGGCGACGCGGGACGCGCCCTGCTGGCGGCGGGCGATGTCGCGATGGCGCGCAAATGGTTCTTCGCGGTGCTGCATCGGGCCCGCATGCAGCAGCCCGAGGCGGTGGCGGCGGTGTTGGCCCTGACGCCCTTGCTCTATGTCGGCGACGCCGGGCATGGGGTGCCGGTCTTGCCGGCGGCAATGCTGGGCTGGTGGCAAGCCGAGGTTGCAATGAAGGCCGAGGGACGGTACGAACGCGCCTTGAGGCTTGTGGCATTGCTTACCGCCCTGGGCGAAGATGTGCCAGCGGCGCTTTGGCAACCGGTGTTCGGGGCGCCGACCTATCCGGTGTCGTCCGTATCGCCGCTCTTGCTGCTGGCGCTGGATGACGCGGTCGGCGGCGGCCGCAAGGGCGAGGTGGTGCTGCTGGCGCTGGTGGCGCTGGGCCGGGGTGGGCCGTCGGTCGCCGACACGCTGACGCTGCGGCGGGTCGTGGCCGCGTTGCGGGCGGTCGGCCTTGAGGCGGACGCCCGGGCCCTGGCGGTCGAAGGCTTATTGGGTTATGGGTTCTAAGTCGTGGATTTCAAATGGGTTTAGCGTTGTCTGAAGTTTTGCAACACGTCGAGAATTTCATCGAAATGCTGGCGGCCGAGCGGGGAGCAGCCCAGAACACGCTGGATTCCTACCGCCGCGACCTGGCGCATTTCGGCAAACACCTTGGCCGGCCGATCGCCGAGGCCACCCCCGAATGCATTCGCGACTACCTCGCCGAACTGGAAGCCAGGGGCATGGCGCCATCGACGGCGGCCAGGCGGCTGTCGGCCCTGCGGCAGTTCTTCCGCTTCCTGCACGCCGAAGGACTGCGCGACGATGATCCGTCGTCGGCCATCGACAGCCCGCGACGGACCCGGCCGCTGCCCAAGGTGCTGAGCCAGAAGGAGGTCGATCGGCTGCTGAAGGCGGCGCGCACCTACAAGGGCGCCGAGGGGGTGCGTCTGGTCGCCCTGATGGAGTTGCTGTACGCCACGGGTCTGCGCGTCTCGGAGTTGCTGACGCTGCCCCATCCGGCGGTGCAACAGGGCCGCACCTTCATCGTCGTCCGCGGCAAGGGTGGCCGCGAGCGGATGGTGCCGTTGAGCGAGGCGGCATTGAAGGCATTGGAAAACTACGACGAGGTCCGGGCGCGGTTCGTCCGGCGCCCGGCCGATGCCGGCTGGTTGTTCCCCTCGCGCTCCAAGGGCGGCCATCTGACCCGCCAGCGGTTTTCGCAACTGGTCAAGGAGTTGGCCCAGGTGGCCAAGATCGACGCCACCAAAGTGTCGCCGCATACCTTGCGCCACGCCTTCGCCTCGCACCTTCTGGCCAACGGCGCCGACCTGCGGGCGGTGCAGCAGATGCTCGGCCATGCCGACATCTCGACAACCCAGATCTATACCCATGTCCTGCAGGAACGGCTGCAGGAGTTGGTCGAGGACCACCATCCCCTGGCCGACTAGCGTCGGCCGTGCGCCGGGGCGGCAGGAGAAAACGAGCCGCGCTGCATGATTAGCTTCCTCGATTTCGAAAAGCCGATCGCCGAACTGGAAAGCAAGATCCACGAATTGCGGCAGCTCGGCGGCGACGGCGAAGCCAATCTGGAAATCGACATCGACGAGGAAGTCGGCCGCCTACAGGCGAAGGCCGACCAATTGCTGCGGGAAACCTATGACCGGCTGACGCCCTGGCAGAAGGTGCAGGTGGCGCGCCATCCCAACCGGCCGCAATTCAACGACTATGTCTCGGCCCTGATCGACGACTTCACGCCGCTGTCGGGCGATCGGGCCTTCGCCGACGACAAGGCGGTGGCCGGCGGCATCGGTCGCTTCCAGGGCCGTTCGGTGATGGTGATCGGCCACGAGAAGGGCACCGACACGCAAAGCCGGGTGCGGCACAATTTCGGCATGGCCCGCCCGGAAGGCTACCGCAAGGCGGCCCGGCTGATGCGCCTGGCCGATCGTTTCGGCCTGGCGGTGATCACCCTGGTCGACACCCAGGGCGCCTATCCCGGCATCGGCGCCGAGGAACGCGGTCAGGCCGAGGCGATCGCCCGTTCGACCGAGACCTGCCTGGATATCCGGGTGCCCTTGATCGCCTGTATCGTCGGCGAGGGCGGCTCGGGCGGCGCCGTGGCGCTGGCCACCGGCAACAGCGTCATCATGCTGGAACACGCGGTCTATTCGGTGATCTCGCCGGAGGGCTGCGCCTCGATCCTCTGGCATTCGGCCGAGCGGGCGCAGGAAGCGGCCGAGGCGATGAAACTGACGGCGCAGGATCTTTCCGAACTGAAGGTGGTCGACAAGGTGGTCGAGGAATCGATCGGCGGCGCCCATCGCAACCCGGCCAGCACCGTGGCCGCCCTGGGCGAAGCGATCGCCGAGGCGTTGGCCGGCTTCGACGACAGCGACGGCGGCCAACTGCGCCATCACCGCCGCGAGAAGTTCCTCGAAATGGGCGGCGCCGGCATCGCCTGAGGCTGGACCAAAGGGGTTCCGACCGCGAAACATGGTTCCAGACGGGCGCTGGGCGCCCTCCTCACCATGAGGTTTTCTTCTAACGCGGATAGCGACCCTGACCCTGAGGAGCCCGCGCAGCGGGCGTCTCGAAGGGTGACGATGGCAAAAAGGGGCTCAGGCTCAGCGGCCGTGGCAGTGCTTGTACTACTTGCCCGAGCCCCTTTCCTCGCAATATCTCCGTCAACCGCAAAATTCCTTGCCTTTCACCGCCATCCAATAAAACATGCATGACGGGAAGAGGTGATGCCATGGACAGTTATGAGTAGCAACCCGCCAACCCCGCCGCAACCGGCCTTCGCCGCCCCCCGCCTGCGCCTGGCGCCAGGGGGGTGGCGCAGCGGCCCCAACCTCTGGCTGATCGACCTGGTCTGCCCCTTCGGCGGCATCGAAGAGGCGGCGAAGCAATTGCGGGAACAGACGTTCAAGGGGCGGGAGGTGCGATCGTTGCGGGCGAGGGCGAGCGGAAAGGGCTTTGACGTTGGAGCGTGGACAGGATGAGGGAAGCGTCCGTACTGTATTTGCACCGTGCACTTGCCGTCCTGGTCAGTTGCTATGCCCTGGGCCTTTCTGCCTGCACCACCGGGCAGACCCATGCGCTGGTCCGCGCGGTCTATGCGCCGCCGTTCCGCATTCCGCCGCCGGAAATGCAAAAGCTATGCGACGAACACGACGGCATGAAGATTTACCGCACGGCCGACAACGTAGCGGGTTTCGCGGACAAAACCATCGGTGTCGTCGATCCAAACCAAGGATGCCGCAGCACCTGCAAACAGGCACTGAAATCTCGCAGCTATCGTTTCGTCGAGGCGGCGGCTTCGGAAAAGTACATCCGCGGCGACCAACCACGGGCAAAACCGTATCGGTCACTCGGCTATTTCCATGCTTTTGTCGAACGGCCGGGCCTATATCGCTTTACCCGAGAGAAGTTGGGACATGCCAATTGCCGAATCTTCGAGCAATGGCATGCGGCGAAGTACCCGAATCTGATCAAACAGGGGAGACGTTTCCCAGGTTTTGAGAAGTACTGTATCGCCACTTGGCCGATTGAGCGCTTCACCGCCCGCCATGAAATCCAGGAGCACCACATCACGCGGGAACGCTCCTATGGCTGGCTCAATACGATCGTAAAGACCGTCATTAACCGCAAAGACGGAATCCTGATGGCGGAAAGCCGCAGGCATTTCATTAACTTCAGTAAACATGATGGCGGTGTTCATTGCGTGCATGACAAGGAAGTCTACGTTGGTTGGAACCTCCAAAAAGTCCTAAAGCCCGTCATGCCCCGCCGGTAGATCCGCGAGAAATTGAGCGAAGAACATGGCAGATTCACCGAACACCTTAAGCATTCTTAAGAATCAACTCCTCACCCGCATTGCGTACCGCATCGGCGAAAATGCAAATGCTCAAAGAAATGGGGTCAAAGAAATGGGGTCAAAAGAAATGGGGTCAGGTCTTGAATCTTGAATTTAGATTTGGGTCACAAAGAACCGGGGTCAGGTCGGCTCCGCCGGTGATTGCCGCCGCCAGGATGGAGTTGCCACAAGGAACGGTGCTGATCAATTTTGCTAAGTCGCTGATCAAAAACGGAAATATCCCAGCTGGCGCCGAAGAGGCGGCGAAGCAATTGCGGGAGCAGACGTTCAAGGGGCGGGAGGCACGGGCGCTGCAGGCAAGGGCTGACGGCGGCGGCTTCGAGGTTGGGTCATGGGCGGGATGAAACTTGTGGGGGCACGGCTCCTGCGCCACCGTGGTCGATTGCACGGGGCGTTGGCGGCCCTGGTCAGTTGCCTTGCCCTGGGCCTTTCCGCCTGCACCACCGGGCAGACCCATGCGCTGATCGGAGCGGTCTATGCGCCGCCGTTCCGCACGCCGCCGCCGGAGATGCAGAAGCTGTGCGACGAGCACGACGGCATGAAGATCTATCGCACGGCCGACAATGTCGCCGGGTTCGTGGACAAGACCATCGGCGTCAAGGAACCCGACCAGGGTTGCGGAAACGTCGACTCCTGCTGGACGCCTTTGAATTCCGGCACCTATCGCTTCATTGAAGCGGCCGCCTCGGAAAAATTCATCAACGAATATCCACCGCAGATCAAGCCATATAGATCGAGTGGCTATCTTGGATCCTTCGTGGAGCAGCCAGGGTTGTATCGTTTCACGCTTGAAAAGCTAGGCCATCCGAATTGCCGCATCTTCGAACGTTGGCACACGTTCATGTACGCGAACTTGGTGGCGCAGGGGAAACGCCAATGGCGTTTCCCGGCCACCTGTATCGCGACCTGGCCCATCGAACGCTTCACCGCCCGTTATGAGCTGCGGGAGCACCACATCTCGCGGGAGCGCTCCTATGGCCGATTGCACACCTTCGTGAAGCAAGTCGTGGATCGGCATGGTGGAACTTTGATGGCGGAGTACCGTCATCACTTCATTCATTTCTACAACCGCGATGGCAGCGTGCACTGTGTGCACGACCGTAACAGTTATGTCGGCTGGAAACCGGCACGCGTCATTAGGCCCGCACAAGGTAACAGCTGACGCGAGCGCAAGTGCAGGTGAACTAGATGTCCGATCCTCGTAGCACCCACAACATACTGAACAACCAGTTGCTGACCCGCATTGCGTATCAAGTCGCAAAGGACTCGGGTGGCGTCACATTGAAGGCACTACTTGAAGAGACCTTCAAAGACGACCCAGCCGAAGTCACAAATTTCGCGAAAACGAATATTGAAGCCAATTTTCAACTTGTCGGCCAGGGCAACAAAGGCGGGTTGGGTCTGGTTGCCGTCTACAATCCAGGCACTAATAGATACACCATTGCGGCAGATGGTACCGATTTCGGCGGGCAGCCGGGTGAGGTGGTGGCCGACGCCGTCAATAATACCGCCGCGAGAAATTCCTCGAAATGGGCGGCGCCGGCATCGCCTGAGGCTGGACCAAAGGGGTTCCGACCGCGAAACATGGTTCGAGACGGGCGCTGGGCGCCCTTCTCACCATGAGGTTTTCTTCTAACGCGGATACCGACCCTCACCCTGAGGAGCCCGCGCAGCGGGCATCTCGAAGGGTGACGATGGCAAAAGGGGCTCAGGCTCAGCGGCCGTGGCAGTGCTTGTATTTCTTGCCCGAACCGCAGGGACAGGGGGCGTTGCGCGGCACCTTGCCCCAGGTGCCGGGGTCGAGCGGGTCGAGAACCGCCGCCGCCGCCCGGCGGCGCGCCGGTCGCGGCGCCGGCCGCCCATCGCCGCCGGCCATGGCCATTTCGGCATCCGCCATTTCGTTTTCGCCGGTCAGCGGATCCAGGTGCTCCTCGCGCATGTCCGGCGGCGCCGGCGCGGTGGCGCTGATGAAACCCTGATCCGGCTCCGCCTGCAGTTCGATATGGGCCAGCACCCGGGTGGTGGTTTCCCGCAGACCGCTCAACATCGCCTCGAACAGGTTGAAGGCCTCGCCCTTGTACTCGTTCAACGGATCGCGCTGGCCATAGGCGCGCAGCACGATGCCGCCGCGCAGGTGGTCCAGGGTCAGCAGATGGTCCTTCCAGGTCTGGTCGAGCAGCTGCAACAAAAGGCTCTTTTCGACCATGCGCATCACTTCCGGGCCGTAGTTGGCGGCCTTTTCCGCCATCCGTCGGTCGGCCGCGTCGGCGATGCGCTTGCGCACCTCCTCCTCGGCGATGCCTTCCTCGGCACACCAGGCCACCACCGGCAGGTCCGTGCCGAAGACGTCTGCCGCCTCGGCCGCCAGACCCTCGGCGTCCCACTGTTCGACATAGGCCCGCTCGGGGATATGCCGGGCGACCATCTCCTCGACGACCTCGCGGCGCATGTCGACGATGGTCTCGGAGACCTCCTCGGCGTCCATCAGATCCAGGCGCTGCTCGTAGATGACCTTGCGCTGGTCGTTCATCACGTCGTCGTACTTCAGCAGGTTCTTGCGCAGATCGAAGTTGCGCGCCTCGACCTTTTCCTGCGCCTTCTCCAGCGCCTTGTTGACCCAGGGGTGGACGATGGCCTCGCCGTCCTCCAGGCCCAGCTTGCGCAGCATGCCGTCCATCCGCTCGGAGCCGAAGATGCGCATCAGGTCGTCTTCCAGGCTGAGGAAGAACTTGGAGGCGCCGGGGTCGCCCTGACGGCCGGAGCGGCCGCGCAACTGATTGTCGATGCGCCGGCTTTCATGCCGCTCGGTGCCGACGATGAACAGACCGCCGGCCGCCAGCACCTTGGCCTTGTCCTCGGCCACTTCGGCCTGGATCGCCTCGGCCCTGGCGTTATCGACGGTGCCGTCCTCGGCCGTGGCCTCGGTGCGCGTGCGCATGTCGATGTTGCCGCCCAGCTGGATGTCGGTGCCGCGACCGGCCATGTTGGTGGCGATGGTCACTCCGTCGGTGTGCCCCGCCTGGGCGATGATCTGGGCTTCCTGTTCGTGATGGCGGGCGTTCAGGACGTTGTGTTTGACGCCCTTCTTGCGCAGCAGTTCCGAGAGCACCTCGGATTTCTCGATCGACACGGTGCCGACCAGCACCGGCTGATGGCGGCCCTGGCAGTCCTCGATCAATTCGATGATGGCGCCGTACTTTTCCTCTTCCGTGCGATAGACCTCGTCGTCCTGGTCGTCGCGGATCATCTCCAGATGGGTCGGAATATCGACCACCTGCAGCTTGTAGATTTCCAGGAACTCGTCCGCCTCGGTCATCGCCGTGCCGGTCATGCCGGCAAGCTTGGGGTAGAGGCGGAAATAGTTCTGGAAGGTGATCGAGGCCAGGGTCTGGTTCTCGGGCTGAACCTCGACCTCCTCCTTGGCTTCCAGGGCCTGGTGCAGACCCTCGGAGTAGCGCCGCCCCTCCATCGCCCGGCCGGTGAACTCGTCGATGATCACCACCTTGTTCTGGCGCACCATGTAGTCGACATCGCGCTGAAACAGCTTGTGGGCGCGCAGGGCCTGGTTGATGTGATGCACGACCGAGACGTTTTCCAGATCGTACAGGTTCTCGCCCTTCAACAGCTCCGCCTCGCGCAACAACTCCTCGATGTTCTCGCCGCCGTCCTCGGTGAAGGAGACGGTGCGCGCCTTCTCGTCCTTTTCGTAGTCGGTTTCGGACAGATCGGGGATCAGTTTGTCGACGTTATGGTACATCTCCGATGAATCCTCGGATGGCCCGGAAATGATCAGCGGCGTGCGCGCCTCGTCGACCAGGATCGAGTCGACCTCGTCGACGATGGCGTAGTTGAACGGCCGCTGCACCATCGCCGCCCGCTCGAACTTCATGTTGTCGCGCAGGTAGTCGAAGCCGTACTCGTTGTTGGTGCCGTAGGTGACGTCGCAGGCATAGGCTGCGCGGCGTTCGTCGTCGTCCAGGCCGTGGACGATGCAGCCGGTGCTCAGGCCCAATTTGTCGTAGACCACGCCCATCCATTCGGCGTCGCGCTGGGCCAGATAGTCGTTGACGGTGACCACGTGGGCGCCAGCACCACCCAGGGCATTCAGGTAAACCGGCAGGGTAGCGACCAAGGTCTTGCCCTCGCCGGTGCGCATTTCGGCGATCTTGCCCTCATGCAGGACCATGCCGCCCTTCAACTGCACATCGAAATGGCGCTGGCCGAGGCTTCGTTTGCCGGCCTCGCGTACGGCGGCGAAGGCCTCGGGCAGCAAATCCTCCAGCGAGGCGCCATCCCGCTGGCGGCCGCGGAATTCATCGGTCTTGGCACGCAAGGCCTCGTCCGACAGCGCCTCGAACTCCGCTTCCAGGGCATTGATCTGGGCCACCGGTTCGTCGAGCTGCTTCAGCACGCGTTCGTTGGACGAACCGAAAAGGCGCTTGCCGATGCCGCCGAGCAATGTCATTGAAGGTCCTTCAGAAACAATACGAACCGGCGCGGTCACCGCTATCCGGCGGCCGCCTTGTCGCGCGATGGCTGAGACATAAGGGGCGGTCGGGTCCCTGTCAACGCAGCCGACGGGATGACGCCAACCGGCCGCCGAGCCCGGATCACAATACTATGTGAGCAATTGCCGCATCGGCTTGTTCCCGGCCCAGCGATGGCCCATGATGCGGCATCGCGCCGACCGGCCCACCCTGGTTCCGGGAACGCCGAATAGAAGGTCCCCCACCAATGATCAGGTTATCGACCGCCGCCGCCGGCGCGGCTTTTACTATTGCCGCGTTGCTGGTGTTTTCCGCTCCTCTCGGCGCGCAAACCGTGGATGACGACCAGGTCGTCGCCTCGGTCAACGACAGCAAGATCCACTTCCGCGACGTGCGCGAGGCCTTTCAAAGCCTGCCGGAGCAGTACCGCGACGTGCCCCTGCCGCAGATCTACCAGGCCCTGATCCAGCAACTGGTGGAACGCCGCCTGGTCCTGTTGGCGGCGGAGAAAGCGAAATTGGGCGACGATGCCGAGGTCCAGCGGATGCTGCGGCAGGCCCGCGACCGCATCCTCGAACGCGCCTACGTCAACCACCAGGTGGAAAAGGCGGCGACCGAGGAGCGCCTGCGCGCCAGGTACGAGGCGGAAAAGGGCGGCGCCGGCGGCCCCGAGGAAGTGCATGCCCGGCACATCCTGCTGGAAAGCAAGGAAGACGCCGAACACGCCCTGGCCGAGTTGGGCAAGGGCGTCGATTTCGCGGCCTTGGCGAAGAAACTGTCCAAGGGACCCAGTGGCGCCCAGGGCGGCGATCTGGGCTTTTTCGCCAAGGGCGACATGGTCCCCGAATTCGCCCAGGCGGCGTTCGCCCTGAAACCCGGCGAGGTTTCGGCGCCGGTGAAGACGCAATTCGGCTGGCACATCATCAAGCTGGTGGCGCGCCGGCAGGCCAAGGGGCCCTCGTTCGCCGAACGCGCCCCTGCCCTGCGCCAGGAAATCGCCCGCGAGGTGATCGGCGAAAGCCTGGGCACCCTGGCCAAGGGCGCCGAGATCAAGGTCTTCAACCTGGATGGCACCCCGGGCAAGGTGCCGGCGATCGGCAGCCGCAACAGCGGCTGAGGGAAGTGGCGGCGCCCGCCCCACGCTTGTCCGGGCGCAGGCGGCCCGCTACCATCCCCCGCCCTTGTCAGCCGTCGCACCAGCTGCTGGATGAGCCATGCCGGAGACGCCGACTTCGCCCTTCGCGCCCGAGCGCTTCCCGAAACTGCCCGCCATCGCCGGTCTGCGCCTGGCCGCGCTGGCGGCCGGTGAACGCTATCGCGCCCGCGCCGACCTGACCCTGGCGGAACTGGCGCCGGGCAGCACCATCGCCGGTGTGTTCACCCGATCGACCATGCCGGGGGCGCCGGTCACCTGGTGTCGCCGATATATCGGCCGGGGCCGGGCCCGGGCGATTGTCGTCAACGCCGGCAACGCCAATGTTTTCACCGGCCGTCAGGGCGCCGCCGACGTGCGCGCCACCGCCGGCGCCGTGGCCGCGGCCGTGGGCTGCCGGCCGGCCGACGTCCTGGTCGCCTCGACCGGGGTGATCGGCGAGAACCTGGCGGTCGACCGCCTGTTACGGGCGATCCCGCGGCTGCATGGCAAGCTGCGGCCACGAGCCTGGGCGGCGGCGGCGCGGGCGATCTGCACCACCGATACCTTTGCCAAGGGCGCCGCCGCCGAGGCGACGATCGACGGCCACACCGTGCGCATCGCCGGCATCGCCAAGGGCAGCGGCATGATCGCCCCGGACATGGCGACCATGCTGGCCTTCATCTTCACGGACGCCAAGTTGCCGGCGGACGTCCTGCGGTCACTCCTGCGTTGGGCCAATCAGCGCAGCTTCAATTGCATCACCGTCGACGGCGACACCTCGACCTCGGACACGGTGCTGTTGGCGGCCACCGGCCAGGGCCCTCGCCACGGCAAGGTGGCGGCGGCCGGCGACCGCCGCCTGGCCCCCTTCAAGGCGGCGCTGCTGTCGGTGATGCGCGATCTGGCCCAGCAGGTGGTGCGCGACGGCGAGGGCGCCTCCAAGTTCATCGAGATCCAGGTCAGCGGCGCCGCCTCGGCCCGGGCGGCCCGGCGCATCGCCCTGACGATCGCCAATTCGCCGCTGGTGAAGACGGCGATCGCCGGCGAGGACGCCAATTGGGGCCGGATCATCATGGCCGTCGGCCGGGCCGGGGAAAAGGCCGACCGGGACCGCCTGGGTATCCGCGTCGGCGGCGTGCAGATCGCCGAGCACGGCCATCCCCACCCCGACTATCGCGAGGAACAGGTGCAACCGCATATGGAGGGGCGGGAGATCGAGATCGCCGTCGACGTTGGCGTCGGCCGGGGCAAGGCCACGGTCTGGACCTGTGACCTGACCCACGGCTACATCTCGATCAACGCCGACTACCGTTCCTGATGCCCAGCGCCCCATTGCTGCTGGTCGCCGCCATCGCCCTGGTCGACATCGATGGCCGGGTGCTGGTGCAGCAGCGGCCCGAGGGCAAGCAGATGGCCGGACTGTGGGAATTTCCGGGTGGCAAGGTGGAAGCGGGAGAGACCCCGGAGGCATCGTTGATCCGCGAATTGAAGGAAGAACTGGATATCGACGTGACCGAAGCCTGCCTGGCGCCGTTCAGTTTCGCCTCGCATGCCTATGCCGATTTCCACCTGCTGATGCCGCTTTTCGTCTGCCGCCGCTGGCAAGGCGCCGTCCGTGCCCGCGAGGGACAGGCATTGAAATGGCTACGGCCGGCGCGCATGGGCGATCTGCCGATGCCGCCGGCCGACAAACCCCTGGTCGCCATGCTGCGCGATCTGCTTTAGTGCTTTTCAAGCGAAATCCCGGCCAAACCGGGCTGCTTCAGTCGGATAGGCGCAGGCTCTGGATATAGGCGACGATGTTCTCGATATCCTGTTGCGAAAGCTGGATCGGCGGCATCGGCTCGTGCGGCGCCGCCAGGAAGGCCCGCAGGACCGTCGGCGTCTTCGCCGGATCGGTCGCCAGGGTGGCGAACGGCGGGCCCACGTCGCTGCTGGTGGTCGCGCCCTCGGCGACCAAGTGGCACTCGGCGCACCAGCGCTTGGCGGCGGCTCGGCCGGCCGCGAGATCGGCGACGATCTGCTGGGCAGTCGCAGGCGTCGGCAAGCCGGGTTGTAGGGCGAGCGCCAGGCCCGCCGATAGGATCCAGGTGAGAAGCCGTGTTTTCCGCATACGATCAGTATCCTCCGCGCCGTCGCCGCGGCGCATTGCGTTCGCTCAAGGTGGCGGGGCGGCAACATGAAGGCGCCGTTCCATCTGCCCCTGCGCACCGATAATCTGGTGCTGCGCACCCTGGAACGCAACGACGCGCCGATTATCGCCCGCCTGGCCGGCGATTGGGAAGTGGCGCGCTGGACCGCCGACATCCCCCATCCCTACGACGCCCGAATGGCCCGCGAGTTCATCGCCTGGACGGACGGTGAGTTCGCCGGCGGCCGGCGCTACGTCTTCGCCATCGTCGCCCGCGCCACCGGCGCTTTCGCCGGGGTGATCTCGCTGACCCTGAACGGCCGGCTGGAAGGCGAGATCGGCTATTGGATCGGCCGGCCCCACCAGGGCCAAGGCCTCGGCCGCGAGGCGGCGCGGGCGGTGGTCGCCCTGGCTTTCGGCGAATTGGCCCTGAGGCGGGTGGTCGCCGCCTGTCTGCCCGAGAACGAGCCGTCCTGGCGGGTGATGGCGGCCTGCGGCATGTCCCAGGTCGGCCAGATCCAGCGCTGGGCACCAGCCCGCCGGCAAACCTTCGAAATGCTGCTCTACGCCGTCGACAACCCGGCGCCGGAAGCCGATGCGCCGTGACACCGACGGTTACGCCAATTTGCGGAAAGATCGACCGGTAGGCATGCTTCGAGACGGGCGCTCCGCGCCCTCCTCAGCATGAGGATAACCTATTGAAAATGAAGAACTTTCTTCATCCTGAGGAGAGCCGCAGGCTTGTCTCGAAGGATGCCTGGGGGAGATCATGCTCTTTGCATCTCGGCATTAGGCAATCGCCCCCTCACCAGGCGTCGATCGCCCGCTTGCGGCCGGTGCGCGGCGGCGGCGGCGGCATCGCCTCCAGGGTGCGGGCGAGGAAATGCCGGGTATCGGCCGGGTCGATAATGTCATCGATTTCGAACTTGGCCGCGACCTCGACGCCGGTGTTCATACGCTTCAAATCCTCGGTGGCGCGGGCATGGATGGCGGTGCGTTCGGCCTCGTCGGCGGCGGCCTCCAGTTCCGCCCGGTGGGTGATATTGACCGCTCCCTCCAGGCCCATGCCGCCGAACTCGGCGGTCGGCCAGCCGATGCACAACGCCGGGTCCAGGCCGCGCATGCCCATGACATAACCGCCCAGGCCATAGGCCTTGCGCAGGATCACCGTCATGAACGGCGTGCTGGCGCTGGCCAGGTTGATCAGCAGGCGCCCGGAATGCCGCACCAGGGCGGTCTTCTCCACCTCCGGCCCGACCATCAGCCCCGGCGTGTCGCACAGGAACAGCATCGGGATGTCGTAGGCGTCGCAAAGCTGGATGAAGCGGCTGGCCTTGTCCGAGGCGGGGCTGTCGATGGCGCCGGCCAGCACCATCGGCTGGTTGGCGATCACTCCGACCGGCCGCCCTTCGATGCGGATCAACGAGGTGACGATGGCGCGGCCGAACCTCGACCGCAGTTCCAGCACCGAATCCAGATCGGCAATCCCCTCGACCACGCGGCGGACGTTATAGGCCCGGCGCGGGTTCTCCGGGATCAGGGTGCGCAGTTTCTCGCTATCCGGCGCCCGCCAGTCGCCGAGGGGCGCCTGGAAATAGCCAAGGTAGCGCTTGGCCGCGGCGATCGCCTCGGCCTCGTCGGCCACCGCCAGGTCGACCACGCCGTTGTCGACCTGCACCTTGATCGGGCCGATGTCCTCCGGTTGGAAGCGCTCGCCCAGGGCGGCCTCGACCAGGGGTGGGCCGGCCATGCCGATGTTGGCCTTCGGCGTGGCGATCAGTAGATCGCACATGCCGGCCAGGTTGGCGTTGCCGGCGAAACAGCGGCCGGTGACGATGCCGACCAGGGGCGCCAGACCGGACAGCCGGGCGAAGGCCATGAAGGTCGTCAAATCCAGGCCCAGGCCGGAACCAACGCTCAAATCGTGCGGCCGGGCGCCGCCGCCCTCCAGCCAGCAGATCAACGGCAGCCGCAACTGCTCGGCCAGCTCGAAGATGCGGTCGTGTTTCTTGTGGTTGATCAGGCTCTGGGTGCCGGCATAGACGGTGTAGTCATAGGCCATGACGGCGCAAGGCCGGCCGTCGACCTGACCGGTACCCATCACCAGACCGTCGGCGGCGCCCGCCATCTCGGGCCGGGCCGGCCGCGACAGGGCGCCGTATTCGGCGAAACTGCCCGGATCGAGGAAGGCGTCGACCTGTTCCCGGGCCGTCCAATGGCCGGTCTTGCGCCGCTTCGCCACGGCCTCGGGCCGGGCCGCGTCCAGGGTCGCCGCCCGCAGCCGGCGGACTTCCTCGACGTCGTCGCGCGACGGCGTCTTCTTATCACTCACTGGTGCTTCCTTCCCTCAAGGCAACAGAACCGTCTCGAACGGATAGCTGGACAGCGGCCGATGGCCGTCGGCGGTGACCAGGATCTGCTGCTCCAGTTTCACCGACTCGCGGCCGCCGTCGCGGCCGACCAGGGACTCCACGCACAGGGTCATGCCTTCGCGGATGGTGCCGTCGTAGCCGATACGGTCGAAATCCTCGAGATAGGGGATGGCGGGATATTCGTCGCAAAGACCGATGCCGTGGGCCAGGCAGGAATAGCGGTGGCCGATGCATTCGGGGGGCAGTTGGTAGGCGATCTCGGCGAATTCGCGGAACGCCAGGCCCGGCTTGATCAGCCCCAAATTGTAGTGCAGTTGGGCGTGACCGATGGCGTAGAGCTCGCGCTGTTCGGGGCTGGGCGGGCCGTCGCCGCACAACCAGCTTCGCGAGATATCGGCGCAATAGCCGTTCGGGCCGACCAGGTCGGTGTCGAAGCTGACCATGTCGCCGGCCTCGATCACCCGGTTGGAGCATTCCTGGAACCAGGGGAAGGTGCGGGGGCCGGAGGTCAACAGGCGGGTTTCGATCCATTCGCCGCCCAACTCGATATTGCACTGGTGCAGGATCGACCACAGGGCGTTTTCGGTGATGCCGGGCCGTAACGCCGCCTGCATGCGCCGCATGCCCTCCTCGCAGGCCTCGATCGCCTCCATCATCGCCTGGACCTCGACCTCGGCCTTGATCACCCGGGCCAGTTCCATCACCTCTTCGCCATCGAGGATCTCGATCTGCCGCTCGGCCAGCGCCCGGTTGCCATGGGGATCGACCTTGTCGACGGCCAGGCGTCGGTTGCCGCCGCCGTGCAGGCGCAGCAGTTCGGCGATCTCGTCGGCCCAGCGCCCGGCCAGTTCCTCCGACCGCTGACCGGCCTCGAAGTAGAAATAGGCGGTGGCCGGGCGGATTTCGTCGATCACCTCGATATCGGCCGACAGATGTTCGCAGTTGTGGAAATCGAACAGCACCACCGGTCCCTCGGTGGGGATGAAGGCGTAGCGGACCTTGTTGTGCATGGTCCACACCTGCATGTTCGAGGTATCGGTGGCATAGCGGATATTCAGCGGGTCATAGAGCAGGATGCCGGCATAGTCCCGCTGCCTGAGCTGCTCCCGCACCCGTTCCAGCCGATAGGCGCGCAGCGCCGGCCGATCGACCGCTGAATCGTGAAATACCGTCATCGCCCGCCTCGCCGCCGCCGCTGCCACGTCATTCGATGATGACGTGTTCCTTGGTGATGATGAAATCGATTTCGTCCCCGGTATCGAGGAAATTCGGCTCGTCGGCGCGGGTTAGGTCATAGGCCTCGGAGCGGGCAGATTCCCGCATCGCCGCCACCGAATCGAACCAGGTGATGGCACAGCCGTCGATCGCGGGCTGCCGGCCGTCGCGATAGCCGCCCGGCAGGCAATGGCTTTGCACATAGCGCCGGATCACCGGGATCTCGGCCGCGATGGGCCCGTGCACCTGGCGCCAATAGCGTTGGAACTCATCGACCGGCATGCCCGGCTTGCGATGCACGAATTCGACGTTCTTCACGCCGCCCTCGGGGATCGGGCCGTCCTTGATGACATGTTCGTTGGTCAGGATCAGGGCCATCGAGGGGCGATCGATGAACACCTCCTCGTCGGCCTGCACGGCGGCGTAGGCATCGGACCCCGCCATGCCGCGCAACACGTCCACGTCGTCGACCCAGATCTCGGCGATGCCGTCGTAGACCAGCTCGCCCTTGCGGTAGCCGCCCGGCAGGGCATGGGATTGGATATAGCGGCGCAGGTTCGGCAGCCGCTTCACAACCTCGGCATGGTCGCCGCGCCAATAGCTCTGGAAATCCTCGACCGTCATGCCGGTCTTGCGTTTGATGCAGGTGATCGCCTTGATCATGGTTTCCTCCCGATTTCTCGGCCTCCCAGCCTGTCATTGAAGCCGTCGCGCGGCAACCATTCCCCGCCGCCATCGCAGGCAAGAACGACGGCGGCGTTAACGCTGCGTTAACCAAAGTTGCCGAAAATTAAGGAAGATAAATGCCCCTCAGGGCCAATTCGGCCGGCGTGGCGCGAACGCCGGTCAAACCGTCAGACAAAGCGCGCACGGGCACGGAATTCAAAGCATGGGCATGAGCAAGCGCAAGGTCGTCGATGTCCTGCCGGTCGCCGGAGACGATGCCACGTTTTCGGCCGGGCAGAGTATCGAACACTTCCCCATTGGCATGGCTGTCTTCGACGCCGACTACCGCTTGGCGGCCTGGAACAGCGCCTATGCGGAAACCACCAGGCCGCCCGCCGAAATCCTCCGCGTCGGTGTGCCGATGCGGGAGATGTTGCTGAAACTGGCGGAACGAGGGGTCCTGGGCCCGGGCGAGGCCGAGGAATTGGCGCAGACCAGGTTCGACGAGTTGCGAGGTGGCGCCGATCAGCGCGAATACGTCTACCCCGACGGCCGCATCGTCGAGGTGCGCACCACCGCTCCGCCGGGCGGCGGCCTGTTCGTCGCCTGCATCGACGTCACCGCGAAACGACAGGCCGAGACCTCCCTGCGCGAGAGCGAACAGCGCCTGCGCGACTTCGCCGATACCGCCGGCGACTGGCTGTGGGAAATGGGTCCCGATCTCCGCTTCACCTACATGTCGGAGCGGGTGGCAGACTTCACCGGCAAACCCGCCGCCTGGCATATCGGCAAGACCCGCACCATGGTGTCCGACCCGGAGCGGGACGAAGCGGCCTGGCGCCAGCACTTCGAGGATCTGGAACAGCGCCGGCCGTTTCGCGATTTCCAGTTCTTCCGCCGGGACGACAACGGCCGCAAGCAGTGGTTCAACACCAACGGCAAGCCCCGCTTCGACGGCGATGGCAACTTCCTGGGCTATCGCGGCGCCGCCTCCGACATCACGGCGCGCAAGAATGCCGAGATCAGGGTCAAGGAACTGGCCGCCATCGTCGCCTCGACGGACGATTCGATCTTCAGCGTCAGCCGCGACGGCACCATCGCAAGTTGGAACCCGGCCTGCGAAAGACTGTACGGCTACACCGCCGAGGAAGCCATCGGTCAGCGCGGCAGGCTGCTAAGCGGCGACGAGGAGCAGGCACAGTCGCAACAAGCGTTTTGGCAGCAGGTTCTGCGCGGCGAGCCGGTCGAACAGGTGGAGGTTACGCGCACCCACAAGGACGGCCGCCCCCTGACCATAGCCTTGACCCTATCGCCAATCCTCGATGACGTTGGCGAAATCGTTGGCGCCTCGGGCATCGGCCGCGACATCACGGAGCAGAAACGCGCCGAGACGTCGATCGCCGATCAGCGGGACGAACTGCAGCGCATGAACCAGCAGAAGAACCGCCTGTTCTCGATCATCGCCCATGATCTGCGGACACCGTTCAACAGTCTGCTGGGGTTTTCCGAGATCCTCGCCAGTCATTCCGACAACCTCGAACGCAAGGAGGTCGGTGATTATGCCCGGATGGTTCACGAGTCGGCGCAGCAGGCCCACGAATTGCTGGAAAACCTGCTGGAATGGGCCCGGCTGCAAATGGGCCGGCGGACCAGCGAACCAAGACCGCTGGATGTCACGGCCGCGATCAATGCCGCGCTGAACCTGGCCGGAGCGAATGCCGCGCAAAAGGAGATCGCCCTGGAGCGCGGCGACATCGCCGTGCTGACCGCCTTCGCCGACCCGGCGATGGTGGAAACCGTGTTGCGGAATTTGGTCGCCAACGCGGTGAAATTCACCGACGCGGGCGGCAGCGTCACGGTATCGGCGCAACGCCGGGAAAAAACCATCGCGATCACGGTATCCGACACCGGCATCGGCATCGCGAACGATCGCCTCGCCGGCCTGTTCGATATGTCCACCGCCACCAGCACCATCGGCACGGCCGGCGAAAAAGGCACCGGCCTCGGCCTGCATCTGTGCAAGGACCTGATGGAATTGCAGGGCGGCGACATAGAAGCGGAGAGCACCCCGGGCCAGGGTTCGACCTTCCGCGTCACGCTGCCCTCGGCCATTTGAGGCCGGGGAACGGCGCCCTGACTTAGCCGGCGGCCCGGTCGTGCGCCGGCGGTTCGTCGTCGGCCGCCACCGCTCCCAGGCAATCGCTGATTTCGTCGTGATCCAGGGTTTCCTGTTCTTCCAGCCGGACGATCAACCCTTCGACGTCGGCCCGATGGGTGGTGATCAGTTGTTCCGCCCGGGTTTCCGCCTCGGCCAGCATCCCCCGCACCGCCTCGTCAACTTGATGGGCGGTCTGGTCCGAGAAATGCCGCGGCTGGGCGATTTCCCGGCCCAGGAAAGGGTGCGATTCCGACTGCCGCAGGTCGACCGGGCCGATGTCCTCGGCCATGCCCCAGCGGGCCACCATGGCCCGGGCCAGCTGGGTTGCCTGGCGGATGTCGTCATCGGCGCCCGATGAGACGCCGCCCAGCAACAAACGCTCGGCCGTGCGACCGCCCAGCATCACCACCAGGCGATCACGCAGATAGTCCTCCGGCAGGGTATGGCGGTCCTCCTCGGGCAGCATATGGGTACCGCCCAAGGCCCGGCCGCGCGGAATGATGGTCACCTTGTACAGCGGGTCGGCGTTCGGCAGGTAGTGGGCGGCGGCGGTATGGCCGGCCTCGTGTACCGCCAGACGATGACGTTCCTCGGGCTCGATCGCCAGCTTGCGCACCAGACCCATCATCACCCGATCGCGCATCTCGTCCAGATGCCGCATGGTGATTTCCGTTGCGCCCTCGCGGGCCGCCGCCAGCGCCGCCTCGTTCACCAGGTTCTTCAGATCGGCGCCGGAAAATCCCGGTGTCGCCCCCGCCACGATACCGAGATCGACATCCCCCGCCATCGGTTTCTGCCGCACATGTACGCCTAGGATGGCCCGCCGGGCCTCGCGATCCGGCAGTTCCAGGGTCAGGTGACGGTCGAACCGGCCGGGCCGCAGCAGCGCCGGGTCCAACACGTCGGGCCGGTTGGTGGCGGCCAGCACCACCACCGCCTCGTGCCCCTCGAAGCCATCCATTTCCGAGAGGATCTGGTTCAGGGTCTGCTCGCGCTCGTCATGGCCGCCGCCCAGGCCGGCGCCGCGGACCCGGCCGATGGCATCCAGTTCGTCGATGAAGATGATGCTGGGCGCCTTTTTCTTCGCCTCCTCGAACATCTTGCGGACCCGGCTGGCGCCGACGCCGACGAACATCTCGATGAACTCCGAGGCCGAGATGTGAAAGAACGGCACCCCCGCCTCGCCGGCCAAGGCCTTGGCCAGCAGGGTCTTGCCGGTGCCGGGCGGTCCCATCAGCAGGATGCCGCGCGGCGGCTCGGCGCCCAGCCGGGTATAACGCTCCGGATCCTTCAGGATATCCACCAGTTCCGCCACTTCGCGCTTGGCATTGTCCTGGCCGGCGACGTCGGCGAAGCGCACGTCCGGCGTCCCCTTGTCGTGGGCCGCGGCGCTGCCGGCAAGGAAATCGCCGATGCCACGGCCGCCCATGCCGCCGGCGACGTTGCGGTACATGCGGTTCCAGAACCATAAATAGACCGCCAGCAGCCCGACCCAGATCAGCGTCGTCCAGATCGCCCCGGCACCGTCGGCGTCCGGCCGGCTGATCACTTCGACGCCCTGCTGTTCCAGCAGCGGCATCAACTTCGGGTCGCCGAAGGCTGGAATATTGGTGCTCAGTTGCTGGCTCGGCTGGCCGCCGGGGCCCAGGGCCATCGGCTGGCTCAGGCGGGCGGTGACGGCGTTGCCCTGCAGTTCGACGTGGGCGATCTCGCCGTCGCTCAGCAATTCCTTGAAGCGGCTATAGGCGACCTCGACGCCGTCACGCCGTGGCCCCGAGGCGAACAGCGAGCTCACCACCAGAACGGCCACGATCACCGCCACCAGGGGCAGCCACCTGGGAATTTGTTGCATCGCGCCCTCGCCATGGGTCGGTCGGCCGCATGATACGCCGGAATTGCGGCCAATGGCGACTGCCAGGCGGGCCCGTCCGGACTTGTGGGCTTGGTTTCCGGGCGCCGGGAAGGTTGATCGGGGCCGCCGTCCCTCTTATGTCAGTTCGGCGGGGTCGGCATGGCGCCGGCCCGGCTAGGAGGGACCAACGATGGTGGCGGATCGTTTGATGGGGCAGGCCCGGCGGTTGTTGCCGAAGCCGGGGACGACGCGCCTGCGCGCGGCCGGCGGTATCGCCGTCGCCCTGCTCGTCGCCGCCTTGTTCTACTATCCGGTCGGCATGCTGATCACCCATACGATCGACGACGACGCTGCCTTCCAGGCGCCGGCCGAATTGTCGGCCGAGAACGGCAGCCAGGCCGTCGCCGTCGCCATCGCGATGATCGAGCGCGAGGTCAACCAACACCGCTGGGTCGCCAACGACCCGTTCTTCCTGCCGCCGGCGGCGCTGGACAACATGCCCAACTTCCAACAGGGCATCATCTCGGCCCTGGCCCGTTTCGCCTTCGAGTTGACCGACCAGATCGGCCGGACGCGGGGCACCAGCCAGACCGATCCCGACCTGCAGGAAGCCTCCGGTCAACTACAATATTCCGGCGATGTCTGGGTGTTCGACCTCTCCACCTCGCTGGCCCCGACCACTACCTCGGAGGCACGCTACCGCAAGGCCGCGCGATCGCTGCGCGCCTACAACGAACGTCTGGCCTCGGGCAATGCGGTGTTCGAACGCCGCGCCGACAACCTGCTTGCCACCC
The DNA here is from genome assembly GCA_030746635.1 of Alphaproteobacteria bacterium. GTDB lineage: Bacteria > Pseudomonadota > Alphaproteobacteria > JASLMH01. The sequence continues at coordinate 38,989 of JASLMH010000001.1, forward strand.
TCGACCGTTTCGCCCTGGACATGGGCGCCTCGTCGGCGGCGATCGATCGCCACGTGGCCGAACATGCGGGCGATCTGATCGATACCCGGGCCGACGACATCTTCTACGGCATCAAGGGGCAGTCCTATGCCTATTACCTGATCATCCGGGACTTGGGCGGCGACTACGCCAATGTCATCGGCGAACGCGAACTGGGCGGCGCCTGGGCCAAGATGCTGGAAAGCCTGCGGGCGACGGCGGAATTGTCGCCCTTGGTCGTGGTCAACGGGCAACCGGATTCGCAGGCCCTGCCCAGCCATCTGGCGGCTCAGGGCTTCTATTTGCTGCGCGCCCGCACCAAATTGCGCGAAATCACCAACATCTTGCTGAAATAGTGGGTGCTAAGCCGGGCCGCTTGCCCGCACCGGCGGGGACTGGCACCATGGTAGGAGTTGGGCTCACCTGACCGCCGGCCCGGCACGAAGCTGTGGGGAACGGATGAACGACGACCTCAAAAACGGCAGGCCCGAACGCACCAAGTTCCTCTGCGTGGTCGACGATTCGCCCGAGTGCCGGCTGGCCCTGCGTTTCGCCTTTCGCCGGGCGGCGCGCACCGGCGGCGGCGTCGTTCTGTTGTACGTCATCGAGCCGGCCGATTTCCAACACTGGATGGCGGTGGAAAACCTGATGCGCGAGGAAGCCCGCGAAGAGGCCGAGAACATCGTGCAGACGCTGGCCGAGGAAGCCAGCAAGTGGTCCGGCATCATGCCGGAATTCGTCATTCGCGAGGGCCGCAAGCAGGACGAAATCCTCGCCCTGTTGGAGGAAGCGCCGGAAATCCGCCTCCTGGTGCTGGGCGCCTCGCCGGACAAGGAAGGTCCGGGGCCGCTGGTATCGGCCCTGGCCGGACAGTTCGCCGCTTCCATGCGGGTGCCGATCACGGTGGTGCCCGGAGATCTGACCATGGACCAGATCGACGCGGTCACCTGAGGCGGTTGGGGCACCGGCGGACCAACGTCCCACCCATCATTGCCAAAGCGGCGCCTCGAAGCTTTCCGTCGAATAACGGGAAATCCGAACGCGCGGCGACCAGAAATCGCCGGGCAAGCCGGCCTTGAGCTTCAACTGGGACAGGAAATCCGCCGGCTCTGGAATGGTCTTCCAGACCTGCGGCAGGAAGGTGCCGCGCCGCCCGCCCTCTTCCAGCAACAGACCGTCAAGGCCCGGCCGCAATTGCCGCAACAGATCGTCCTGATCATCGAAGGTCATCTCGGCAATCACGCCAAGCACCGAGATGCCGATCTCGAGGCCGTCCAACTCGGTCTCCGTCATGGCGGCAAACCGCGGGTCCTGGAAGGCCGCGGCCTGGGCGTGCAGGGCCACGTCGGCGATCAGCGGCCGGCTCGGTTGCAGGCCACCGATACAGCCGCGCAGCCGCCCCTCGCGCCGCAAGGTGACGAACGAGGCACGCCGGCAGGTGATCTCCAGATCATGCTCTTCGGGATCGATCGACGGGCGGCCGCCGCCGACCACACCCTGGTGAATAGCCGCGCCGGCCATCTGCAGCAGTCGATCGCGCCCCTCGGCGGAAATCCGGACCTCGGTATTGGCGGCAAAGGTCCAGCCGCCATAGCCGACCACCTGATCGCGGCTGCCGGCGGTATCGCCGGAATTGCGCAGGTCGATGGTGGTGGCGCGCAGATCGTGCCGCCGGGCGGCCCTCAGCAACCCCTCGATGGGCCGGGCACCGCAGGCGTCATGGCCGTCCAATTCGTCGAGCGCCAGGGTTTCGATGGCCCCCCGGGTATCGGCGTCCAGGCGCCGCGCCGTCGCGTAGTCCTGATAGTGGCTCAGGTCCGAACTGATCACGATCAGGGTTTCGGGACCGCCCCAAAGCCGCTCCAGCACCGCCGCGACCGCCGCGCCGTCGGCGTTGCCGACCACCAGCGGCACCACCGAGAAGTCGCCCAGCACCTTTTGCAGGAACGGCAGTTGCACTTCCAGGCTGTGCTCCATTTGATGCGCCGGGTCGGATTGCTCGACGAAGGGCAGATCGGCGAGGACGGCGATGGCCGCCCGATCCACCGGCACCGGACCCAATGGCGTGGCGAAGGCGGCGACACTTGGCACCGCCAAGCCGGCCACCGCCACCCGGTGCGCCGGTCCCAACAGCACCACCCGGCTGATGCCTCCGGCCAGCGGCGCCAGATGGGCATAGACGCTGGCGGCGATGGCACCGGAATAGACATAGCCCGCGTGCGGCGCGATCACCGCCTTCGGCGGCACCGTCGTCGGGGCCCTGGCAGCGGCCAGGAAACCATCGACCTGGCGGGCCAATTCGCCGGGATCGGCCGGATAAAACATCCCCGCCACCGCCGGCGGCCGAACCGGGCCTTCGAAAGATGCGGTACTGGAAGTCATGCCAGCCATCATCATATAGTCTTCAGATAGTCAGATTGGCCGGTTTGCCAAGGCTCGGCAAGGATTTGTCGATGACCGAACATGATCAGCAGCGGACCGACCCGGCTCGTTTCGAGGGCAGCGTCGGCCGTTATTGGCAAACCCTCGAGGACGGCCGTATCCGCTGTGACCTGTGCCCCCGGGCCTGCCGGATCAGGGACGGCCAGCGCGGCCTGTGTTTCGTCCGCGCCGCCCAGGACGGCCAATTGCTGTTGACCACCTATGGCCGCTCCAGCGGCTTTTGCGTCGATCCGATCGAGAAGAAACCGCTGAACCACTTCCTGCCGGGCACGCCGATCCTGTCGTTCGGCACCGCCGGCTGCAACCTGGTCTGCAAGTTCTGCCAGAACTGGGACATCAGCAAGTCGCGGCAGATGGACACCCTGGCCGATGCCGCCTCGCCCGAGCAACTGGCCACGGCGGCGCGCCGGCTGGGCTGCCGCTCCATCGCCTTCACCTATAACGACCCGGTGATCTTCCTGGAATACGCCGTCGACACGGCGGAGGCCTGCCATCGCCAGGACATCCGCACCGTGGCGGTGACGGCGGGCTATATCTGCGAGGAACCCAGGGCGGAATTCTTCCGCCACATGGACGCCGCCAACATCGATCTGAAGGCGTTCAACGAGACCTTCTATCGCAAACTGACCGGCTCGGCCCTGCAGCCGGTGCTCGACACCTTGGTCTATCTGGCCACCGAGACCGAGGTCTGGTTCGAGATCACCACCCTGCTGATCCCGGGGGAGAACGACTCCGCCACGGAAATCGAAGCCATGTGCCGTTGGATCCACGATCATCTGGGACCCGACAGGCCGGTGCATTTCACCGCCTTCCACCCCGACTACCGCATGCGCGAGTACCCGCGGACACCCCACCAGACCCTGCTTCGGGCGCGGGAAATCGCCCTGAAACAGGGCCTGCATTACGTCTATGTGGGCAACGTCCACGACGATGCCGCCGGTAGCACCTATTGCCCGGGTTGCGGTGAACGGGTGATCGGCCGGGACTGGTATGTGCTGACCCGCTGGCATCTGAGCGATGCCGGCGCCTGTCTGTCGTGCGGTGGGCAAATCGCCGGCCGCTTCGACGGCCCGGCCGGCGATTGGGGCAGTAAGCGCCGGCCGGTGCGTCTGTCCGCGGCGGCTACCTGATAGCGTTTTTTTGGCTCGGTTGGCGACGGGCGCGCCAGGCGGCTCGGCGGCGCTGGAATTCCGCCTGGGCCAGCCGCTGCCGTTCGGTCATGGCCCGGCGGCGTTCCTGGTGCCAAAGCCGCATGACCTTGATCCGGTAGGGCCGGCCTAACGTTTCGGTAGCGGAATGGTAGTGCGCGACGGCGGCGCTCCACGAACGGTACTGGCCATGCAGCCGGCGCAGCAGCCGCGCCGCATAGTCGATGTTGCTGACCGGCTCCAGGGCCTGTCCAAGGTCGCGGAAGGCGCGAGGATGATAGTGCAGGTTCACCTGCATGCAGCCGACGTCGATGTTGCGCACGCCCTTGGCCCGCAACCGCTTCACCGCCGCCAGCGCCGCCGCCTTGTTGGCGAAGTGGCGGCCGCGCCGCTCGGCATAAACCGTCCAGGGCCAGGCAACAAATGCCCGGCGCGGGGCCAGCCAGCGGCCGGCTTCGGCCAGGGAAATGGCCGACAAAAGTTGCGCCGGAATGCGGTATCGGCGCTCGGCCTTGGTGATTTCGTGTCGGCAGTCGATGGCCGGAATAGCGTTGTTTTCCGGGCCTTGCCGGGCGGACGCCACGGTCGTCGGCTGGCTCGAAAGCAGCCCCGCCGTCAACACCGCCAATCGCCAAAATCCGCTCATCGTGCCATCGTCCGCATTGCCTTTCACCGATTCCATAGCAAAAGCCATGCCAACTCGCCCGATGTCGGCGGCAGGCGGACGCTTCGCGGCAAATTTTGGCTATTCGGCGGCGGCTTCCAGGGGCTCGAAAGCGGTCGGCGGCAGGCGTCGAACATCGGCGATCAGCCGGGTCATCGCCGCGGTCATTTCCGCCAGGTCAGGGCTTGGGGCGACCTGTTCCTCGTCCATGTAGAGGCGGCGATTGATTTCGATCTGCAGGGCGTGCACGCCGGCCGCCGGGCGGCCGTAGTGATAGGTAGTGAAGCCGCCGGCATAGGGGTTGTTGCGCAACACCCGATAGCCCAGATCGCTTAGGGTCTGGTGCACCCGGTCGGTCAATTCCGCCGCGCAGGTGGTGCCAAACCGGTCGCCCAGGACGAAATCGGCCCGCCTCGGCCCGCCTTCGCCATCCACCAGGCCATTGCTCGACGGCATGGAATGGCAATCGATCAACAGGCAGTAGCCGAAGGCCCCTCGCGCCTGGTCGATCAAGCCGGCCAGGGCTTGGTGATAGGGGTGGTAGATCCGCCGCACCCGCGTCTCGGCCTGGCTGAAGGACAGTCGCCGGCGATAGATGTCGCGGCCGTCGGCGGCCACCCTGGGAATGGTGCCCAGGCCGCCGGCGACCCGCAGCGAGGCGGCGTTGACATGCTCGGGCAGCGGTTCGCTGAACATCGCCGGGTCCAATTCCCACGGCTCCCGATTGGGGTCGAGATAGACGCGGGCATATTCCGCCCGCAACAGCGGCGAACCCTGGGCCGGCGCGGCGGCGAACAATTCCTCCATGAAGCTGTCGGCGGAACGCCGCAGCACGATCTCCGGCACGGCCGAGGCGGCCAGTAGTTCGGGCGGATAGTGTTGGCCGCTGTGCGGCGAGGCATAGATCGCCGGCGACAGCTGCCGTTCGGGCATATCGATGGTGAAGGGTGGCGGCGCGCTCCCACGGCGCCCTTTCGCGGTCGTCATCCTTGCTCGGTCCCGTTTGCCCGTATCAAACGCACGGGCCAGCCCGCGCCTCCGCCGGCATGCTATCACGCCCGCGGGGCGAAACGGAAATTCCGCGCGCCAGGGGCATCCATCGGCCCTCGGGCGATGAAACGGGCCATCGAGGGCTGTTGATGTATCTTTACTCTTTGCTAGTGTTGTGCGGCTACCGTGGCCGGATGCGCGCTCAGCGAGTCATGGCCGGGCCCACGATAGACCTGCCTGGTTTCGAGGACAGCATGGCAAAGATCCTTTTGGCGGAAGACGACGATTCGATGCGGCATTTCCTCAGCCGCGCGCTCGAACGCGCCGGCCACGAAGTGTTCGCGGTGGGCCAGGGCGACGAGGCGCTGCCGGTGCTGGCCGAGGGTCGGTTCGATCTGTTGCTGGCCGATATCGTAATGCCGGAAATGGATGGCATCGAGTTGGCGCGCCGCGCCGTGGCGGTGGATCCGCGCATCCGCATCATGTTCATCACCGGTTTCGCCGCCGTCGCCCTGCGCAACCGGCGGACCTCGCAGGCCGACGCCAAGGTGCTGTCAAAACCCTTCCACCTGCGCGACCTGGTCGACGAAATCGACAAGACCCTGGCGGCCTAGGTGACGCGGCAACGGCGGGCTTGCACCGCCATCGGCTTTCCAATATATCGGCAACGTCCGTCGCGGCGCCAACCGCCCTGACGGCGATGGGCGCGTAGCTCAGATGGTTAGAGTGCCGTCTTGACATGGCGGAGGTCCCTGGTTCAATTCCAGGCGCGCCCACCACCCTTCGCCCTGCGGGCTTCGGGTGGCAGGCCACCCGAAACCGCATGTTGGGCGAAGGAGTGTCCTCCGAAGCCTTGGCGAAGGAGGACTGGTACCGTTTCTCCATCAAGGGCTGACGAACTGGCCCTTCGCTCTTCGAGCTTGCCCACTCCGCCGAAGTAGCCTTCGGCTACGAAGGCCGGGCGGGTGGCAAGCCACACGGAGTTCGTTAGACGAAGGAGTGTCCTCCGACCTTCAGTCGGCCGAAGCCGACTTTCGGTCGGCGAAGGCCGAAGCCTCCTGCCAGCCGTAGCCTCGGCGAAGGCTGGTGGCCAAGGGGGACTGGTGCAATTCCATCGTCAGAGGCCAGTCATCAAGACCTCGCGGGCCGCCAACCGGCCGATAACAATCTTCGCCCGATTAACCGCCGATTAAGGCATTTGCCGCAGATTACGGCGGTGTATCCGTCATTTTTTCGGATGATGCCAAGACGGTGATGGAACCTTGCCCACGCTAGCGGAAGAAGAGGCCCCGGCGGCCGCCGGCATGCGGTCCCTGCTCAGCCGCCTGCATGCCTGGTGGGAAGGGGACGAGGTCGCCGGCGACGACGCCGACGATCCGAACGGCCCGTCGGCGCTGCGGGGTGGCGGCAACGGCCAGTCGGCGATCGCCGATGGCTGGCCGCCACGCCGCCTGGAAGCGGTCCAACGGATGTTCGCGCCGGGCTGCACCTTCCCGGGCGGCCGCCAGGAGGTGCTCCAGCAAATCGAACCCCTTGGCCTGGCCGAGGAGATGACGGTTCTCGACATCGCCGCCGGCATCGGCACGGCGGTGCGCATCATCGCCGAGGGGACCGGCGCCCGGGCCGACGGTCTGCAGGAAGACCCCAACCAACTGGAAATCGCCAACAGGTTGGCGGCCGAAGCCGGCTTGGCCGACAAGGCCGTGCTGAAGCCGGGCGTCCTGGGCCATTGCGCCATTGAGCCGGAAAGCCGGGATGCCGTCTACGGCCGCCAGGCGCTGCTGGAAGTCACCGACAAGGACGCGGCCTTTCGCGCCATCTGGGACTTGCTGAAACCCGGCGGCCAGGTGCTGTTGGTCGAATTCGCCGCCACCGGTACCGTGACCACCGAGGACATTCAGGAATGGGCCGGTTTCGAGAATATCCGGCCGCGATTGATCACCGCCGCCGAGACCAAGGAAAAGCTGGCCGCCGCGCATTTCCATGTCAACGCGGCCGAGGACATCACCGAGACCTATTGCCGCCAGGTGCTGCACGGCCTGGGCGGCATGGCCGATACCCTCAAGCAACGGCAATTGCCCAAGGAGTTGCGGTCCTGGGTCCTGTGGGAAGCGGAATTCTGGGCCCGCCGCGTCGGCATGCTGCAAAAAAGCGAGATCGGCATGTTCCGCTTCCACGCCAGCAAGGAAGTCAAGGACGCGGCGGCTTAGCCCCTCATCGGCAGGGGACGGCGCGTTGACAGGCTGGGGGGCCATCTGTATGTTCCGCCGACCTTTGAGGCCGCCGGGAACCGGCAGAATGGTGTTGTCATGAAAGTCGTGAATTCGTTGAAGACCATCAAGAAGCGTCACCGCGACTGCCGCGTCGTGCGTCGCAAGGGCCGCGTCTACGTGATCAACAAGACCAATCGCCGCTTCAAGGCGCGACAGGGCTGAGCCGCGAAAAGGTCCTCGGCCCAGGCCGCAGCCAAGCCGCGCCCCAAGGGCGCGGTTTTTCGTTGTGCCATCGTTTGCTATTAATCAGGGGCCGCAACGGATAGGAGCCGCCGCCATGCGCATGCCCGAACCCGATGCCCAGGTGCTCGCCGACCGCGCCGGCCTGGTCGAGGCACTGCGCCGGATCGTCCCCGGCGAAGGGGTGATCGCCGACGATATCGAGCTTCGCGCCTATGAATCCGACGGCCTGACCGCCTATCGCCAGACACCCCTGGCGGTGGTGCTGCCCGCCAGCGTCAGCCAGGTCGCCGAGGTGCTGCGGCTGTGCGAGACGCGCGGCACCAAGGTGGTGCCGAGGGGGGCCGGCACCTCGCTCTCGGGCGGCGCCCTGCCGCTGGCCGACGGCATCATCCTGGGCCTGGGCAAGTTCAACCGGATCCTGGAAATCGATTACGAAAACCGGGCCGCCCGGGTACAACCCGGCGTCACCAACCTGGCCATCAGCCAGGCCGTCGATCATCAGGGCTTCTACTACGCGCCCGATCCCTCCAGCCAGATCGCCTGCACCATCGGCGGCAACGTGGCGGAAAACGCCGGCGGCGTGCATTGCCTGAAATACGGCGTCACCACCAACAACCTGCTCGGCCTGGAAATGGTGCTGTTGAACGGCGAGGTGATCCGGGTGGGTGGCAAGCACCTGGACGCCGGCGGCTACGACCTGCTGGGGTTGCTGACGGGTTCGGAAGGCCTGCTCGGGGTGATCACCGAGGTTACCGTGCGCATCCTGAAGAAACCGGAGACCGCCCGGGCCCTGCTGATCGCCTTCCCCAGTATCGACGCGGCCGGCGATTGCGTGGCCAAGGTGATCGGCGCCGGCATCATTCCCGGCGGCATGGAGATGATGGACAAACGGGCCACCGAGGCGGCCGAGGCCTTCTGCCATGCCGGCTATCCCCTGGAAGCCGAGGCCCTGTTGATCGTCGAGCTGGACGGCCCCCAGGCCGAAGTCGACCATTTGATCGACCGCGTCAGGGAGATCGCCGACGGCTGCGGCGCCAGCAGCCTGCGGGCCTCGGAAAACGAGGAGGAGCGCCTGCAGTTCTGGGCCGGCCGCAAGGCGGCGTTCCCCGCCGTCGGGCGGATCAGCCCGGACTATCTGTGCATGGACGGCACCATCCCGCGCAACCGCCTGCCCGAAGTCCTGACCCGCATCGCCGAACTGAGCGTCAAACACGGCCTTCGCGTCGCCAACGTGTTCCACGCCGGCGACGGCAACCTGCACCCCTTGATCCTGTACGACGCCAACGCCGGCGAGCTGGCGGCGGCCGAAGCGTTCGGCGCCGACATCCTGCGCCTGTGCGTCGAGGTCGGCGGCGTGCTGACCGGCGAGCACGGCGTCGGCGTCGAAAAGCGCGATCTGATGGGGGTGATGTTCAGCGAGGAAGACCTGAACCAGCAGCAGCGCCTGAAATGCGCCTTCGACCCCAGCGGCCAGCTGAATCCGGGCAAGGTGTTTCCGGAACTGCACCGTTGCGCCGAACTGAGCCAGATGCACGTGCACCAGGGCCAGTTGAAGTTTCCCGATCTGCCGCGTTTCTGATGAGCGAGCTGCTGAAGCCGGGCGATGCCGCCCAGGTGCTGGAAGCGGTGCGCTGGGCGGCGGCCAGCGAAAAACCGCTGGAGGTGCTGGGCGGCGGCTCGAAACGCGGCCTGGGCCGGCCGAACCACGCCGGCCACCGACTGGACCTTACCGCCCTGAGCGGGGTCAGCCTGTACGAACCGGAGGAGTTGGTGCTGACCGCCTCGGCCGGCACCAGCCTGGGCGAAATCCAGGCCATGCTGGCCCAGCAACGCCAGCAACTGGCCTTCGAGCCGCCGGACCTGGCTGATCTGTACGGCGGCGATGGCGAGCAGACCATCGGCGGCGTGCTGGCCGCCAACCTGGCCGGCTCGCGCCGCATCAAGGCCGGCGCCGCCCGCGACCATCTACTCGGCGTCAAGGGCGTCTCGGGCCGGGGCGAGGAGTTCAAATCCGGCGGCCGGGTGGTAAAGAACGTCACCGGCTATGACCTGTGCAAACTGATGGCCGGCAGCTTCGGCACCCTGGCGGCGATGACCGAGGTCACCGTCAAGGTGCTGCCGGCACCCGAGAAAACCCGCACCGTGCTGGCCTTTGGCCTGGCCGACGAGGCGGCCGTCGCGGCCCTGGCCCAGGCGGGAGGCAGCCCGCACGAGGTCTCGGGCCTGGCCCACCTGCCGGCGGCGGTGGCGGCCCGCTCGGCCGTCTCCTACGTCAACGGCGCCAACGCCGCCGTCACCGCCGTGCGAATCGAGGGGCCGGCGCCGTCGGTTGCGCACCGCACCGGGGCCCTGCGCGAACAATTGGCCGCCGTCGGCGCGGTGGAGGAGCTGCACGGCAGCAACAGCGCCGCCCTGTGGCGCGAGGTCGGAGCCGTCGCCGGCCTGCTGCCCGACACCGGGGCGGTGATCTGGAAGGTCTCGGTGCCCCCGATCGACGGCCCGGCGGTGGCTCGCCGGGTGCTGGCCGAGGGCGGCGAAGGCTATTACGACTGGGCCGGCGGCCTGGTCTGGCTGGCCCTGCCGCCGAGCGACGATGCCGGCGCCGATCTGGTGCGCGGCGCCGTGGCGGCGGTAGCGAGGGGCGGCGATGGTGGCCACGCCACCCTGATGCGGGCACCCGAGGCGATGCGCGGAGCCGTCGAGGTGTTCCAGCCGCCGATCCCGGCCCTGGCGGCGCTGCAAGGCCGCATCAAGGAGGCCTTCGATCCATTGGGCATTCTCAATCCAGGCCGGATGTATCCCTAGTCATGCAGACCGAATTTTCCCCTGACCAACTGACCCGGCATGACCTGGCCGAGGCCGACCGGATCCTGCGGAGCTGCGTGCATTGCGGCTTCTGCACCGCCACCTGCCCGACCTACGTGCTGCTGGGCGATGAACTGGACAGCCCCCGCGGCCGCATCTACCTGATCAAGAACCTCCTCGAACAGGGCGGCCCGCCCGATGCCGCCACGGTCAAGCATGTCGACCGCTGCCTATCCTGCCTGTCCTGCATGACCACCTGTCCATCGGGCGTCGACTATATGCACCTGCTGGACAACGCCCGGGCCCGGATCGAGAACGAATACACCCGGCCACTGCCCGAGCGCCTGCTGCGCCGGCTGTTGGCCTGGCTGCTGCCCCGGCCCGGGCTGTTCCGCCTGGCACTATCCTCGGCCCGGCTGGCCAGGCCCTTCGCCGGCCTGCTGCCCGGGCGCCTGCGGGGCATGCTGGGAATGGCACCGGCCAGCCTGCCGGCCCGATGGAATGGCGATCGACCGCAAGTGTTCCCGGCCCAGGGACAACGGCGAATGCGGGTCGCCCTGATGACCGGCTGCGCCCAGCAGGTCCTGGACCCGGCCATCAACCGGGCCACGGTGCGGCTGTTGACTCGGCTTGGCTGCGAGGTGGTGGTGGCGGCGGGCGCGGGCTGTTGCGGCGCCCTGACCCTGCACATGGGCCGCCGGGACGATGCCCTGGAGAGCGCCAGGGCCAATATCGCCGCCTGGAACCGGGAACTGGCAGGTGACGGCCTGGAGGCGGTGGTGATCAACGCCTCGGGCTGCGGCACCACGGTGAAGGACTATGGCCATCTGCTGGCCGGCGACCGGAACTGGGCCAAGCCGGCCCAAGCGATCGCCGGATTGACCGTCGATGTCAGTGAATTACTGCAACGGCTGGAGTTGCCAGCCGTCGAACAACCCAGCGGCCTGAAGGTGGCCTATCACGCCGCCTGCTCACTGCAACACGGCCAGCAAGTGCTGGCGCCGCCGAAGCAACTGCTGGCCGAGGCCGGCTTCCAGGTGGTCGAGGTACCCGAAGGGCACTTGTGCTGCGGCTCCGCCGGCACCTACAACCTGTTGCAGCCGGAGCTGGCCGATCAACTGCTGGCCCGCAAGGCCGACAACATCCGGAGCACGGCGCCGGATGTTGTCGCCGCCGGCAATATCGGCTGTCTGGTGCAACTGCGTGGCGGCCTGGATCTGCCGGTGGTGCACACCGTGGAACTGCTGGATTGGGCCACCGGCGGCCCGAAACCACCGGCGCTCACGGGGATATGAAGGCGATTGGTTGGCCGCGGGCGCCCGCCCGGCTTATTCTGTCAACATGCGCCTGTTGATCAGCCTTTTCGCTTCCGGCTTGCTGCTGCTGGCAGCCGGCGATGCCCCGGCCGACCAGAAGGACCCCCGCCTGGACGAATTGTTCGGCCGCCTGCACAGCGTCGAGGACGGCAAGCAGGCCCGCCTGATCGAGGGCCTGATCTGGCGCGTCTGGCTGGAGACCGACAGCGCCACCGTCGATCTGCTGATGGGCCGGGCGGTCACTGCGATGTCGGCGGAACGCTACCGGGAGAGCCTGGAACTGCTGGATACCATCGTCCAATTGGCGCCGGACTATGCCGAGGGTTGGAACAAGCGGGCCACGGTGCGCTACCTGATCGGCCAGGATCGGGCGGCGATCGCCGACGTCGAGCGGACCCTGGAGCTGGAGCCCCGGCATTTCGGCGCCCTCAGCGGCCTGGGCCTGATCCACAAGCGCCTGGAGAACGAGGCCGCCGCCCTGGAAGCCTTCGAGCAGGCCCTGGCGGTCAACCCCCATCTGGGCCACGCCCAGGCCGAGATCAAGCGCCTGAAACGCAAGGTCAAGGGCGAGAAGATCTGAGCGCCGCTACTTCGCCCTACTCCCGGCCGTAGGCGTCCAGGCCTTGACGGGCCAGGGCATCGGCGGCTTCGTTGCCGGGATCGCCGGCATGGCCCTTGACCCACAACCAATCCACCTGATGCCGGGCCAGGGCGGCCTCCAGCCGTAGCCACAGATCGGCGTTCTTCACCGGTTTCTTGGCGGCGGTCTTCCAGCCGTTGCGCTTCCAATTGACGATCCATTGGGTGATGCCGTCGCGCAGATAGGTGCTGTCGGTGTGGACGGTCACCTGGCAGGGCCGCTTCAGGGCTTCCAGCGCCGCGATCGCCGCCGTCAGTTCCATGCGGTTGTTGGTGGTTTGGCTTTCGCCGCCCTTCAATTCCCGTTCGTGGTCGCCGTAGCGCAGCAGCGCGCCCCAGCCGCCCGGCCCCGGATTGCCGGAGCAGGCGCCGTCGGTATAGATCTCGACCTGGTCCATGCCGTCAATCGAGGCCATAGGCGCCCGGACCGTCGACCCGCTGGTGGAAGCGCATCTTGTGCAGGTATTCCAACGGATCCTTGGGCTTGACCATGGCCCCGTCGACCTGGTTCAGCCAGTCATACAGCCGCGTCAGCAGGAAGCGCAGGGCGGCGCCCCGGGCCAGGCGCGGCAGCGCCCGCAATTCCGCCTCGCTGACCGGGCGGACATCGCGGTAGGCCTGCAACAGCCGCCGCGCCTTGGTGATGTTGAACTCGGCGCCGCGTTCGAAGCACCAGGCGTTGAGGCAGATCGCCAGGTCGTAGGCCAGGGCATCGGTGCAGGCGAAATAGAAATCGATCAGGCCGGACAGTTTTTCGCCCATGAAAAACACGTTGTCCGGGAACAGATCGGCGTGGATCACCCCCCTCGGCAACGCCTCGGGCCAGTGATCGGCCAAATCCCGGTATTCCCGGGAAATTTCATCGCCCAGGCCGGCGGCGACCTCGTCGGCCCGATCCACCGTGGCCTCCAGCAGTTGCTGCCAGCCATCGATGGCCAAGGCATTGTGCCGGATATGGGGGAAATCCAGGCCGGCCAGGTGCATGCGGGCCAGGGCGGCGCCGACCTCGGCGCAATGCTCGGCCCTGGGCCGTTTCGGCCAGACCCCGCGCAGGAAGGTGACGATCGCCGCCGGCTTGCCCGCCAGGCGGCGCAGGGCGGCGCCGTCGCGGCCGTGGATCGGCGGCGGGCAGGGAATGTCCCGGGCCGAAAGATGGTCGAGTAGGGCCAGGAAGAACGGCAGATCGTCGGGATCGACGCGCTTCTCGTAGATCGTCAGGATGAAGCTGTCGCGTTCGGTCTGCAAAAGGAAGTTCGAATTCTCCACGCCCTCGGCGATGCCCTTGCAGGCGACCACCTCGCCGATGTCGTATTCGGCGACGAACCGCAACAGCTCGTCATCATCGATTTCGGTGTAGACCGCCATGGCTATCGTACGCCGGGCCGGATTTAAGCCCGCAACTCCCTGGGCAGTTTGAACTCGAGATCCTCGACGGCCGTGACCACCGGCTCAATGTGGACGTCGAACCTTTCGCGAAAGGCGTCGATGACCTCGTCGACCAGCACCTCCGGCGCCGAGGCGCCGGCGCTGATGCCGACCGTGGCGACGTCCCGCAGTTCCGCCCAATCGATGTCGTCGGCCCGCTGCACCAGCCGGCAATAGGCACAGCCGGCCCGCTCCGCCACCTCCACCAGGCGCCGGGAGTTCGAGGAATTCGGCGCCCCGATCACCAACAAGGCATCGCAGCGGCCGGCGATCGCCTTGACCGCGGCCTGGCGATTGGTGGTGGCATAGCAGATATCGTCCTTGCGCGGCCCGATGATGCCCGGGAAACGATCGCCCAGGGTCTCGACGGTGGCGGCGGTCTCGTCCACCGACAGGGTGGTCTGAGTGATATAGGCGACCTCGCCGTTGGCCGGCAGGGCCAGGGAGCGGGCCTCCTCGACCGTTTGCACCAGGCTCATCGCGCCCGCCGGCAACTGGCCCATGGTGCCCACGGCCTCCGGATGGCCGGCATGGCCCAGCATCACCACGTGGCGGCCCTTGGCGTGGTGCTGTTCGGCCTCGCGATGCACCTTGGTGACCAGCGGGCAGGTGGCGTCGAGGAACCGCAGCCCCCGGCGCCGGGCCTCGTCGGGCACCGATTTTGGCACCCCGTGGGCCGAGAAGATCACCCGGGCGCCATCGGGCACCTCGTCCAATTCGTCGACGAAAACCGCGCCGCGCCGTTCCAGGCCCTCGACCACGAAGCGGTTATGGACGATTTCGTGACGCACATGGATCGGCGGGCCGAACCGCTGCAGGGCCAGTTCGACGATTTGGATGGCCCGGTCGACACCGGCGCAAAAGCCCCGCGGCGCGGCCAACAGGATGTCGATCTTCGCTTGGCTCATGTTCACCGATTCGGCGCCGGGCGCAACCCTCCGGCCCGCCGCCGCATGCCCCTTGTCCACCGGCCGCCGCTTCACTAAGTTGAGGCCCGCCCGCCAACCGACCCGGCGCCGGCGCGGGGTCGTGCCGCCGCCCGAACCTATTACAAAACGGCCCGCCGCAAAACAGCGTGATCCGCGAAAACAAGGCCATGCAGACATCGCGACAAAGGGGTAACGGCGAGGGGCGGCCGCGAATGCGGCGGCTGATCCCGGCGGGTCTGCTGTTGCTGGCCATATCGGCGCTGCCGGGCTGCGGGCTGTTTCCGAGCGAGGAAGCCAGGCCATGCCCCCGGGTGTCGTTGCTGAACGATGCCGGTCGCCTGATCGCCTACCGCGAGGGCCCGGGCCGCGATCTGACCGACGTGCGCTACGAGGCGCGGGTGGAAGACGTCAACTGGGCCTGCGGCTACACCAAGAATCGACTGCGGGTGGCGGCCAAGATCGACATCGTCGCAACCCGGGGGCCGGCCTCGAGGCAAGGCAAGATCAGCGTGCCGTTCTTCGTGGCGATCACCGGCGGCGATCAGCAGATTCTCGCCAAGCAGGCCTTCAAAAGCGAACTGGTTTTTCCCAAGGGGCGCCGCCGCGCCGGCGTGCGCGAGGAGATCGAGCAGATCATCTTCCTGCGGGAAGGCGAAACCGGCGCCCACTACGAGATCATCGTCGGTCTGCAACTGTCCGAAGAGCAGCTTCGGCTGAATCGCCGCCGCCGCTTCTGAGCCGGCCGGCCAACCGCCCCTCGGCACCGGTCCGACGGCGCGGATTTCCACGCCAACGGCCCCGCCGACGGGCTGCTCCGTTGACTCTCGGCCCCGGCCACCTATCATCGGCTCCGACGTCCGCCGGCCCGGTTAGTGGCACCGGCGGTGGGCGGCCAGACAGATGAACCCCGCGGGAGAGTTCGGCCGTGGGCCCGGTGGACCATCGGGCATGACGCGCCGGCGCCGAAGGAGCAAGCTCCCCGCAAACTCTCAGGCAACGGGACCGCGGGGCGATGTCACTCTGGAAAGCAGGCGCGGCCACGAACGCGGCTTCCGCGTAGTACGCGCCTCACCGAAGGGGCGAGGTCCCGATGCCGGCGATGACCGCATGGCCGGCGGCGGGATGAACTCTCTCAGGTCCGACGACAGATCGGGGGCGGTGGAACCAATGGCTGGTTCCACGCTGCTTGCTGTCGGAGGACCGAATGGCCCAGCCTACCGATGCCGCCCCGACTGGCGGTGAATTGCGGAAAACGCCGCTGCATGGCCTACACGCGGCCCTGGGCGGCAAGCTGGTGCCCTTCGCCGGCTATGAAATGCCGGTGCAGTTCGCCGCCGGTATTCTCGGCGAACACCTGCATACCCGCGATGCCGCCGGGCTGTTCGACGTCTCCCACATGGGGCAGGCTCGCCTGCGGGGCGATGACCCAGCCCGGGCCCTGGAGGCCCTGGTGCCGGCCGATATCGCCGGTCTGGCAACCGGCGCCATGCGCTACACCCAGCTGACCAACGAGGCCGGCGGGATCATCGACGATCTGATGGTGACCAATGCCGGCGAGCATCTGTTCCTGGTGGTCAACGGCGCCAACAAGGACGGCGATTTGGCACACCTGCGCGCCGCCCTGCCCGGCGGCATCGAGGTCGAGCATCGCGACGGCGATGCCCTGCTGGCCCTGCAGGGGCCGGCGGCGGCGGCGGTGCTGGCGCGGCTGGCACCCGGGGCGGCCGACCTCGTGTTCATGACGGCGGCGGCGATCAGCGTCGGCGGCATCGACTGTTTCGTCTCCCGCTCCGGCTATACCGGCGAGGACGGCTTCGAGATTTCCCTGCCGGGGGACCGGGCCGAGGGCCTGGCCCGGCGCCTGCTGGACGAGCCGGAGGTCGAGCCGATCGGCCTGGGCGCGCGGGATTCCCTGCGCCTGGAGGCCGGGCTCTGCCTGCACGGCCACGACATCGATGGGACCACGACGCCGATCGAGGCCGGCCTGACCTGGTCGATCCAGAAGCGCCGCCGCCAGGAGGGCGGCTTTCCCGGCGCCGGCATCATTCAGGCGCAGCTTCGGGACGGCCCGGCCCGGCGGCGGGTCGGCATCCGGCCGGACGGCCGCGCCCCGGCCCGTGAACATACCGAGATCCTCGATGCCGCCGGCGCCAGCGTCGGCACGGTGACCTCCGGTGGTTTCGGTCCCAGCGTCGGCGGCCCCGTCGCCATGGGTTATGTGCAAAGCGCCAACGCCGGCGAAGGCAGCGAGTTGGGGCTGATGGTGCGCGGCCGCAGCCTGGCCGCCAGGGTCGTCAAGATGCCTTTCGTCCCGCAACGTTATTACCGGGGCCGGGCGTGAGAGTACCCATCCCGATACCTTCGAGCGGCCAGCCAAGGGTCAACAAAAACAGGAGCACGGCATGAGCGATATCCGGTTTAGCGAGGAACACGAATGGATCCGCGTCGACGGTGACGTCGGCACCTGCGGCATCACCGAATTCGCCCAGGAACAGTTGGGTGACATCGTCTATGTCGAACTGCCCGAGGCCGGCCGCCAGGTCGCCCAAAACGAGGAAATCGCCGTCGTCGAATCGGTCAAGGCAGCCAGCGAGCTCTACGCCCCGGTAGCCGGCGAGGTGGTCGACAGCAACCAGGCCCTGGTCGACGACCCGGCCAAGGTCAACGCCGATGCCATGGGCGAGGGCTGGTTCTTCAAGATCCGCCTGTCCGATCCAGGGCAACTGGACGCCCTGATGGACGAGGCCGCCTACCTGGCGCTGGTGGCGGAGCAGGCCTGATGCGCTACCTGCCCCATACCGAGGCCGACCGTCAGGCCATGCTGGCCGCCATCGGCGTCGGCGCGATCGACGATCTGTTCGACGACGTACCGGCCTCGGCCCGTCTGCCGGAGCTGCTTGATTTGCCGAACCATCAGGGCGAGATGCAGGTGGAACGGGACCTGGAGGCGCTGGCCGGACGCAATCTGTCGGCCGGCGCCGCGCCCTGCTTCCTGGGCGCCGGCGCCTACCGCCATCACCTGCCGGCCGCGGTCGACCATCTGATCCAGCGCTCGGAATTCCTCACCGCCTATACCCCCTACCAGCCGGAGGTCAGCCAGGGCACCCTGCAGTACCTGTTCGAGTACCAGACCCAGGTGGCGCTGCTGACCGGCATGGAGGTGGCCAACGCCTCGATGTACGACGGTGCCACCGCCTGCGCCGAGGCGGTGCTGATGGCCCACCGCCTGAACAAACGGCGGCGCACCCTGCTCTCGGGCGGCCTGCATCCCCATTACCGGGAGGCGACCGTCACCGCGACCCAGTTCACCAATTTCGAGATGGCGGCGCAGCCGCCCGACGCCGATGGCGGCGAGGATCTGGCCGCCCTGATCGACGACGACACCGCCTGCGTGGTGGTGCAGAACCCCGACGTGTTCGGCCGCCTGCATGACCTGAGCCCGCTGGCCGCCGCCGCCCAGGCCAAGGGCGCCCTGCTGGTGGCGGTGGTCACCGAGGTGGTCTCCCTGGGCGCCTTGACGCCGCCGGGCGAAATGGGCGCCGACATCGTCGTCGGCGAGGGCCAATCCCTGGGCAATCCGCTGAACTTCGGCGGTCCGTATCTGGGCCTGTTCGCCAGCCGGCAGAAGTTCCTGCGGCAGATGCCGGGGCGTCTGTGCGGCGAGACCGCCGATGCCGAGGGCCGGCGCGGCTATGTGCTGACCCTGTCGACCCGGGAACAGCACATCCGGCGGGAAAAGGCGACCTCCAACATCTGCACCAACTCCGGCCTGTGCAGCCTCGGTTTCTGTATCCACCTCGCGCTGCTGGGCGAAACCGGCCTGCGCCGCCTGGCCGGATGGAACCATGCCCGGGCGGTGCAAACGGCAGACGCCCTAGGGGCGCTGGATGGCGTCGAGGTGCTGAACGACAGCTTCTTCAACGAGTTCACGGTCCGTTTGCCGCGGGCCGCCGACGGCGTGGTTTCGGACCTGGCGGAACGCGGCATCCTGGGCGGGGTGCCGCTCAGCCGCTTCTACCCCGACGACGGGGCGTTGGCCGATCTGCTGCTGGTCGCCGCCACCGAGAGCAATACCGAGGATGACATCGCCGCCCTCGCCGGCGCCCTGGCGGAGGTGCTGTCATGAGCCATGCCAGCGATCTTTCCCGGCCCGGCGCGGCGGGCGCCGCGGCGCCGATCACCACCAACAGCGGTCATCGCGGCCTCGATCTGGAGGAACCGCTGATCTTCGAACAGGACGCGCCGGGCCGCTGCGGCGTCGACCTGCCGGAACCGCCCGAGTTGGCGGGCCGCCTGGGCGGCCTGGAACGGCAAGCGCCGATCGGCCTGCCGGGCCTCACCGAGCCCCAGGTGGTGCGCCATTTCGTCCGTCTGTCGCGGAACAACTTCGCCATCGACGCCGGTCTCTATCCGCTCGGCTCCTGCACCATGAAGCACAACCCGCGCCTGAATGAAAAGCTGGCGCGGCTGCCGGGCTTCGCCGATCTGCACCCCCTGCAGCCGGCGGAAACCGTGCCGGGCGCGCTGCAATTGATCGACGAGTTGGCGCAATGGCTGATCGCCCTGACCGGCATGCCGGCGGTGGCGATGTCGCCGGCCGCCGGCGCCCATGGCGAACTGTGCGGCCTGATGTGCATTCGCGCCGCCCTGGAGGCGGCGGGCGATGCCCGCGAGGTGGTGCTGGTGCCGGAATCCGCCCACGGCACCAATCCGGCCACGGCGGCGGTATGCGGCTACCGGATCGAGGAGATCCCGGCCGATGGGCGTGGCCGGGTCGATCTGGCCGCCCTCACGGAGCGGCTGGATCCGACGGTAGCGGCGATCATGCTGACCAACCCCAACACCTGCGGCCTGTTCGAGACCGATATCGTCGAGATCGCCGAGGCGGTGCACCAGGCCGGCGCCTACTTCTATTGCGACGGCGCCAACTTCAACGCCATCGTCGGCAGGGTGCGGCCCGGCGATCTGGGCATCGACTGCATGCACCTGAACCTGCACAAGACCTTCTCCACCCCCCATGGCGGCGGCGGCCCGGGCAGTGGACCGGTGGTGCTGTCGGCGGCCCTGGCGCCGTTCGCGCCGTTGCCGATGCTGGTGCGCGGCCCCGACGGCCCGCGCCTGGCCGAACACGCGACCGAGGCCGACGGCACGGCCGCCAGTTTCGGCCGGATGAAGGCCTTCCACGGCCAAATGGGCATGTTCGTCCGGGCCCTGGCCTACATCCTCAGCCACGGCGGGGACGGGCTGCGCCAGGCGGCCGAGGACGCGGTGCTGAACGCCAACTACGTCCTGGCGGAACTGCAGGACCAAATGTCGCTGTCGTTCCCCGGGCCCTGCATGCACGAAGTACTGTTCGACGACGGCTTCCTCAAGGACACCGGCGTCAGCACCCTGGATTTCGCCAAGGCGATGATCGACGAGGGCTTCCACCCGATGACCATGTACTTCCCCCTGGTGGTGCACGGGGCGATGCTGATCGAACCGACCGAATCGGAATCCAAGGCCTCGATCGACCAATTCATCGCCAGCCTGCGCCACCTCGTCGAGCGGGCCAAGGCCGGCGATGCGGCGCTATTCGCCGGCGCCCCCTACCTGGCGCCCCGGCGCCGCCTGGACGAAACCCAGGCGGCCCGCAAGCCGGTGCTGCGCTGGACCCCGCCGGCGGAAGAAGCGGCGGCGGAATAGAGGTGCACCACACCACACGGCGTCGGATGCCATCGGCCGTCGCGTTGGCCAACCAGACGGCTATGGCGCGTACAGGCGGCTAAACCGCGCCGCCGCCCGGTTTGCCCGGGCCAAGATTTCCGCCTCGCCCGGCGCGGGTAGCAGTCCAAGCAGACGCCTGATTTGACTGTCGCCGATCAGCAAGCCGAGGAAATCCTCGGCCGCTTCGGACGGCGTGTCGATTTGCCAGGTGCCATTCCGGCTATGCCCTTCGAGGAAGCGGATGAAA
The DNA here is from genome assembly GCA_030746635.1 of Alphaproteobacteria bacterium. Classification (GTDB taxonomy): domain Bacteria; phylum Pseudomonadota; class Alphaproteobacteria; genus JASLMH01. The sequence continues at coordinate 59,774 of JASLMH010000001.1, forward strand.
TCGGGTAACGTGGCCTCGCGGCCGGCGCTGGCCAGGACCTGGGCCAGACGCGAATCGGACGCCGCTTCCGAGATGGCGGCCCGGTTGATCGCGACGGCGTCCTCGCCCAGAAGCAGTCGCAGCAGCGCTTGGCCGAAGGCCACCAGCACGGATTCGGCGGTGGTATCATTTTCGAGGCGGGGCGCCAGCGCAGCCTGCACCGCCCGCGCATTGCGTCGGATCACCTGTTCGAACAGGCCCGGCTTGTCGCCGAACCAGGCATAAAGGGTTTCTTTCGAGGCCGAGGCACGGTTTGCGATCTCCAGCATGCTGGCGCCGCGATAGCCCCGCTCGGCAAGAACCTCGACGGCGATATCCATTATTTCGTTACGACGTCTCTCGCGCGATGCCGCCTTCATCGTTCCAATCCGTTTGGCGTAGCACTTGACATAAACCGTACCATACGGTACGGATAAGAGCAAGCGTACCGCTGAGTACGGCTCTGTTCAGGAGAAAACCGATGTCGAACGCCAGGGAAACCGGCGCACTACCAAATTACCTCGCCACCGCCGCGATTACGGTCCTGCTGACGCTCACTGGCGTCATGCTGCTGGCGATGATGTCGCGAACCGCGCCTCATCCGCCGCTCGAAGTGCCGCCTTTCGCGCTGGGCCCCTTCCTCGGCGCCTCCCTGGCGATCGGCGCGGCAGCCTTCCACGTTCTCAGTCAGGGCGGCCGCCACGGCGCTACGCTCGCCATTCTGTTCGCGCTCACGGCCTTGGTGTCGTTCGGGCCCCAGAAATACCTGGACCCGCAGTTCTCGCGCATTTGGCCGGCCGTGATCACGGCACAAGTCGCCGTGGTCACGATATTCGTCTGGGGTGTTGCCGCGGCCTGGCGCCGACGGCGCGCGCCCTGAGGCGACGCCGGCCAGTGATCAACGGCATTCAATCCAGGGCGTGAAACGCCGGACCCGCCTCGCCTTGCCGGGCCGCATGGGCGGTCTCCCGCAGCACCCGGCGTAGGACCTTGTTGGCGGCGTTTCGGGGCAGGGCATCGACGAAGACGTAGCCCCTGGGCCGCTTGTAGGGGGTCAGGGGACTGGCCTTGCAATGGGCGTCCAGCTCCGCCGCCGTTGGGGCCGGCTTGGCAGCGACGACGCAGGCCACCACTCGTTCCCCCCAATAGGCGTCCTCGACCCCGACCACCGAGACCTCGCGGATAGCGGGATGGCCGGCCAGCACCGGCTCGACGTCGTCGGGATGCACGTTCTCGCCGCCGCTGCGGATGACGTCGTCGACCCGGCCGATGAATTCCACATCGCCGTCCTCAAGCAGCCGAAAAGCATCGCCGGTGAAGTACCAGCCTTCGCGCAGTTTCTCGGCGGTGGCGTCGGGCCGATCCAGATAGCCGTTGAAGATGGTGTCGGTGTCGCCGTCGACGATCAGTTCGCCCTCCTCCCCCGGCGCCACCCGGTCGTCATGGCCGCCGCCATAGCGGATCACCCGCACCCGCGAGTAGCGGCCCGGTCGCAGGCGGGTGGCCTGGCCCACCGGCTCGGGGTGGTACAGCGAGCACATGGTCTCGGTGGTGCCGTAGATATGCCGGATGGTGGCCGGCCATTCACCGTCGATACGCGCCAGCAGGCTGGGCGAAATCGAGGCGCCGCCGTAGAGCACCAGCTCCAGCGAGGCCATCTTGGCGGGATCGTAGTTGGCCGCCCCCACCATGGCGGCGTAGAAGGTCGGCACGGTGAACAGGAAGGTGATCCGGTGCTCGGCGACGGCGTCGACGGCCTTGGCCGGGTCGAACTGCGAGACCACGTAATAGGTGGCGTTGTAGGTCAGGGCGGCGAGGAAATTGCCGTAGAAGCCGATGGCGTGGCTCAGGGGCGCCAGGCCCAGGATCCGGCCATGGGTGCCGCAGCGCAGCCCGGCCATGGGCGAGATCCAGACGATGCGTGGCTCGGTGGTGCGGTGGGGGATTTCGACGCCCTTGGGCAGGCCCGTGGTGCCCGAGGTGTAGAAGATGTAGGCCAGATCCTCCGGCCCCGGCCGCACGAACGGCGGCAGGCCGCCGCCATCGCCGCGACAGGCGGCGAAGCTCTCGGCACCCTCGACCTCGCCGCCGGCACACAGCAGCGGCGTGCCGTTGGGCAGCGCCCCCGCGACCGCCTTCGCCATGTCCGCGTTGGGCAGTACGATCGCCCCCTGCATGCCGCCCTCTCGCACCAGTTCGGCCACCTCGTCCGGCGTCAGCCGGGCATTGACCAGGGCCGGCACCGCCCCCAGCCGGGCCAGGGCCAGCAGGATCAGGGCATGCTCCAGCAGGTTGGGTAGCACGGTGGCGAAGCGCGATCCCGCCGTCACCCCACGAGCGGCCAGTCCGGCGGCGACGGCGTCGACCTCGTCGATCAGTTGCCGATAGCTCAGGCGCCGCTCGCTGCGGTCATCGACGATGGCCAAATGATCCGGCGTGCGCTCCGCGGCGTACCAGACCAGATCGTAGCTGCTGTGCATGGGTCCCCCCGACGACGACGCCGATGTCCGATGGTAGCAGCTATCGGCGAGCGCCGGAGGCACAGTTTACCAGCCGGCCGTCGATGCCAGCGGCGCCCGCAAACACCGACCCGAGCGATCCTCACGTATTTTGGCCTATACTGTCATCGGGGAACTGGGGGAAATGGATGGCAGGCGTCGAAAGTGATGTGCGGTCGGTTGCCGCCGCCGACGGCGTGGCGCTCGAATACGAGGTGCTGGGTCAAGGACCGACGGTCGTGCTGGTACACGGGGCCCTCGGAAGTCGTTTGGTGTTTTCGCGGCAGCGGTCGGCGCTGGCCGAACGGTATCGCCTGATCCTGCCCAGCGCGCGCGGCCACGACGGCACTACCGCCGTCTGGCCCAATGACTACGGCATCAACGGCAGCGAAATCGATGACCTGTGCGCGGTGCTAGCCGCCGAAGGTACCGACCGGATCCGCCTGATCGGTCATTCAAGCGGCGGCGCCGTGTGCTTTGCATTTGCCCGGCGTTTTCCGGAACGGGTGGATCGCATGGTGCTGATCGAACCCTCCCTCCTGGCTCACCAGCCCAACCCGCCCGAACTGATCAAGCTGGCGGAGACGATCGAGGAGATCGCTGAGATCGGCGAAGCGCAGGGGGATATGGCGGCGTTGCGAGCCACCTTGGACATGGTCGCCGGCCATGCCTGGCGACAACTGGATGAAGAGACCAAAACCGTCCGTCTGAAAGCGATGCAGCATTTGGCGACATTCGTCGTGCCCCACTGGCGCGCGCTGTTCAGCCATGTGGTAGCGGATGCGGATTTGCAGGCCTTGCAACCGCCGACATTGCTGCTCTACGGCGACGCGAGCTTTGCTTTTGAAGCGGCGATCGCCGCGCGCTTCCAGTCAGTCCGACCGGATTTGCCGCAGATCCTCCTGCCCGATGCGGGCCATGCCGCCCATCTTGAACGTGCCGACATCGCCACGCCGGCAATCCTGGATTTCCTGAACGACGGAGCGTCGTCCTGAGGCGTGCCTCATCACCCGGCGGACTGATCCCAGGATGGCGCCTCGAGAATCTTTTGCAGCCCCTCCTGCTGTTTGCTGAGCGAGCGCCGCCGCCCGCCGCCCACCGCTTGCCAGGCATCGAGGAATTTCGCCGTCAGCGCGCAGGTGGCGCCATGCGCGGCGATATAGCCGGCGCCGGCCAGGCGGGCGAAACCGCCCATCAGTTCGGCGTCGGTGAAAATGGCGTGATTGATGGCATCGCCGGCGCCGTAGATATCCTCCAGCGTCGTCGCCGGTTTGCCCCCTTGGGCCGTCTTGATCGCCTGCAGCAGCCAGACATCGCTCCATTGGCTCGGGCCGGGGTCGCCGGCGCCCTCCGGCACCAGTTCGCCGCCGGTGTCGGCCAGATAGGCCTTGGCGGCCTTGCGGTAGGTGGCACGGTAGTCCTTCGCCATGGTGCTTCCTTGTCGTAGGTGAATGCGACCATACTCCGGGCAGGAGCAACCGGCCATGAGCAACAACCAGGCACCACCCCCCTCGGCGCCGGGCGGCTGGCGAAAACGGCTCGGCGGCCTGGCCTGCCTGCTGACGGCGGCGGTTCTGCTGGCGGCGATCGGCGTCATCCTGGTCGAGCGGTTCGGCCGCCAGCCGATCCAGATCAGCGGCACCATCGACCGGGTCGGCTCCCGCACCCATCCCGGCCAGTTCCGGCGCACCGCCATCAACGCGGCGGCCCTGCAGCTGACCCTGAAGCGAGCCCTGGTGAAGGGCCGCTATCAGCCGGTGTTCGGCCACCAGCCGTCGATCTGGCCCACGGACGAGGCCGAGGACCTGGCCCAACGCCTGCCGGTCGGCACCCGGGTGCGGCTGACCGTCGATCGGCGGCAATTGGTGGCGGCCAAGGACCATCTACTGGAACGTCACCGCCTTGAACAGGCCTTTGGCATTTACGAGCCGCCGATGCTGGGCAACGCCGGCGGCGTGGCCATCATCGCCCTGGAGGCCGACGGCGCACTGGTTTTCGATACCTCCGGCGAATATCTGGAGTTCGGCCTGGTGGTCGCTTTCTGCCTGCTGGCGATGCTGATGTTCGGCGCCGTCGGCTTGGCCCTGGTCCGGGGAACGATCTGAGCGAAACCGGCACCGGTTGATCCGTCGCCTTCGACCGGCCTATCGTCGGGGGCGAACACGCGGGGGAAACGATCATGACGGACGCACCGGCATTCGATGCCGAGGCCTTTCGCGAATTCGAGCACGGCGGCTGGGAGAACCTCGCCGCCGGTTACGAAAAATACTGGACCGAGATGACCACCGACATCGCCGGCCCCTTGCTGGACGGGACAAAGGTTGGTGAAGGCTCGCGCCTGCTCGATGTGGCCACCGGCCCGGGCAACATCGCCGGGGCAGCGGCGGCGCGGGGTGCCGTGGTGACCGGCGTCGATTTCTCGGAAACCATGGTCGAGATGGCCCGCCGCGACTGCCCGGGAGCCGAATTCAGACAGGGCGATGCCGAAGCGTTGCCGTTCGATGCGGCCGGCTTCGACGCCGTGGTGATCAATTTCGGCATGCTGCACTTCCCCGATCCGGACAAGGCCCTGGCCGAAGCCCAGCGGGTGCTGCGGCCCGGCGGCGGCATCGGCATCACCGCCTGGTCGAGGCCGGGCGAAACCGGCATCGGCATCGCCATGGGTGCGGTCAGGGACCATGGCCGGATCGACGTGGATTTGCCCCAGGGCACCGACATGTTCCGTTTCGCCGATGCCGACGAGTGCCAGCGCGTGCTCTCGGCGCTCGGCTTCGTCGATATCGCCAGCCGCAAAGTCCCCCTGACCTGGCGGTTCCGGTCGCCCGACGACCTGATCGTCGGTTTCATGGATGCGGCACCGCGCAGCGGCGGCCTGCTGAAGGCCCAGACCCCCGAGGACCTGCGGGCCATCCGGGACGCAATGCGTCAGGCCGCCTTGGCCTACGAACAGGACGGGGCCTATCACATCCCCATGCCGGCGGTGCTGACGACGGCGACCAAAAGCTAACGGGCCGGCACCAGTTTCCAGACCTTGCCGGATTGTCCCACCGGGATGCCGTGGGCCGTGGTCAGCAGGTAGAGCTCGCCGTCGGCGTCCTGGCCCAGGCTGTGCAGGCGCACGTCGAGTTGCGCCAAGCGCGCCACCGACCATTGTGCCCGCCACGAATTCGACGGCGTGGCGACGAACAACTGCCCCGACGGCTTGCGGATGTCGGAACTGAAGTCGCCGAACACGAACCTACCGTACAGCCCCGGCAGGGCCTTGCCGCGATAGACGAAGCCGCCGATGTTGGCCGTACCCATGGGCCTGGCCTTGACCGCCGATTCCTTGCGCATCACCGACCAGTTGGCGTACTCGACGATCGGATCGCGGATCGGTTCGCCCAGCGCGCCCTTGCGTGCGCAGTCCTCGGGCGGGTCGAAGGCGCGGGCCCTGTCGTAGCAGTGGCGGCCCTCCCGGATGGCCCAGCCGTAGTTGCCGGGGCGGTCGACCAGATAGACCGTCTCCCAGAACGACTCCGCGACGCCGCTGACGAACATATCGCCGTTGCCGGCCTTATCGAAGGTCAGGCGGAAGGGGTTGCGGAAGCCCCAGGCATAGATCTCGTCCCGCCCCTCGACCTTGCCGCGAAAGATATTCGTCGTGGGAATGGCATAGCCGGGATGGCCACGGTCGACGTCCAGGCGCAGGATCTTGCCGTTCAGGCGTTGGGTGTCCTGGGCATAGCGGTCGTATTTGTGAAAGCGTTTGGGGATCTTGAACGGATCCTCGGGGATCTCCTCGGCGTGGCGGGCCGGGTCCTTGGACTTGGGCGCCACGTGGATGTCGGGCACGCCGTGGGCACCGCCGCCATCGCCGACCCCGACATAGAGGTAGCCGTCGGGACCGAAGGCCAGGCCGCCGCCGTTGTGCTTGCGGTTGACCCAATCCAGCTCCAGCAGCACCCGTTCGCTGGCCCGATCGGCCCGGTTGGGATCGTCGGCCGAGACCTTGAACTCCGACATCCGCCAGGTGTAGGCGGTCTTGCCCGCGTAGGGCGATGCCGGCCGCCGCTTGGCGCTATAGTTGACGTAGAACAGCCCGTTGCCGGCGAAATCGGGATGAAAGGCCAGGGCCAGCAGGCCGCGCTCGTCAAAGGCCTTGCGCAGCGGCGTCAACCGGTCGCGCAGGTCGAGGAACGGCGGTTCCAGCCGCTTCCCCTTGGCGTCCAGCACCCACAACAGGCCGAGCTGATCGCCGACGAAGCGGCGGCCCGAGCCGTCCGGCGGCGCCGTCAACAGCAAGGGCGCGTTGAAGCCCTCGGCCACCAGTTGCAGATCGACCTTGGGCAAAACCTCATCGGCGCGTGCCAATCCCGCCGGCAGCGCCAAGGCCAGCGCCATGGCGGTCGTCAGAAACGTGCGTTCCACCCGAAGCCCCCCTCGTCCCCCTGTTCACGCCGATCACACTAGCCGGTCACAAGGCGAGAAAAAACCCCGCCACGGGCGGGGTCTGCAGGACGATGATGTCGCAGGCGGCTCAGTTCAGGTTCCGGCGCAGATCGGCGGTGGCGGCGTCGACCAGGGCGTCTGCCCGCTCGCCCTTGACTTCCTGGGCGATCACCCGGGCGGCCGCCTCGACGGCGACCTGCACCGCCGTCTCGCGCACTTCCTTCTCGGCCTGGGCCTCGGCCAGGCCGATCTTTTCCAGAGCCTGTTGCTCGCGCCGGGCCACCCCTTCCGCCAGCTTGGCGGCGGCGATATCGGCCTCCCGCCGGGCCTCCTCGGCGGCATGGGCGACGATTTCCTTGGCCTCGTTCAGGGCGTCGCGCTGCTTGCGTTCGTAGTTGGCCAACAGCGTCTGGGCCTCCTCGCGCAACTGCCGGGCCTGATCCAATTCGTCGCGGATCTTTTCGGCCCGATCATCCAGCGCCTTGGTCAACATGCCCGGCACCTTGAAATAGAACAGCACGCCGATGAAGACGACAAAGGCAACGCCGACCCAGAATGTCGCGTCCATCAGCCGGCCTCCCGCATGGCCGCGTCGACGGCCTGTTCGACCGTCGCGCTGGGCACCTCGGCATCGATCAGCCGCTCGGCCGCCGCCTGCGCCAGTTCCGCGGCAACGCCGCGCAACTCCGCCAGGGCCTCGTTCTTGGCAGCGGCGATCCGCTCGGCCGCGGCATTGGCCTCGGCGGCCAGCCTTTCGGCCACCTCCGCGTTGCGCTGTTCCGCCGCGGCGGCGGCCTCGGCCGCGTGCTGTGCCAGGGTCGCCTGGGCCTCGGCCCTGGCTTCCGCCAGCGCCGCCTCGTACTCGGCGATCACCGTCTCCGCCTGCTGCTTCAGCTGCTCGGCCTGGTCGAGATCGTCGGCGATCCGGTCCGAGCGGCTTTCCAGCACGTCGGCGACGCGGGGCAGCGCCACCCGGGCCATCAGCAGATACAGCGCGACAAAGGAGATCACCAGCCACAGCATCTGTGGCGCGAAATCCTCCATCCAGAATTGCGGCATCGTCTCGCTCCGTCTCTATTCGGGGCCCCTTGTGTGACCGCCTGGCCACGGACCCAAGGTCAACCGCCGGGGGCCTGCCCGGCGACGGCCTAGAAAACGAACAGAATGATCAGCGCGACGACGAGAGCGAACAGGGCGATGGCCTCGGTCAGGGCAAAGCCCAGGATCACCCGGCCGAACACCGCCTGGGCGGCGCCCGGGTTGCGCATGGCTCCGGCGACGTAGTTGCCGAAGATCAGGCCGATACCGATACCGGCGCCCCCCATGGCGATGGCGGCAAGGCCGGCGCCAATCAGTTTCGCAGCGGCTGGTTCCATGGTTCCGTTCCTTCGTTTCAGGTTGTGATTGGGAAAGCGATATCTCCGCCCCGGTCCCGATCAATGCTCCAGATGGATAGCGTCGTTCAGGTAAAGGCAGGTGAGAATGGTGAACACGTAGGCCTGCAGCACCGCGATGGCGATTTCCAGGCCGGTCAAGGCGACGATCAGCGCGAACGGCAACACCCCGAAGATGCCCATCTGCACCACGAAACCGCCGAACACCTTCAACATGGTGTGGCCGGCGGTCATGTTGGCGAACAGCCGCACCGAGTGGCTGATCGGCCGCATGAAATAGGACAGGACCTCGATCGGCACGACCAGCAGCAGCATCACCGCCGGCACCCCCTTGGGCACGAAGAAGGACAGGAAATGCAGGCCGTGCCGGGTCAGGCCGATGACGGTGACCAGGATGAACACCGCCAGGGCCAGGGTGATGGTCACGGCGATGTGGCTGGTCACGGTGTAGGAGTACGGCAGCATCCCGACCAGGTTGCAGATCACGATGAAGCTGAAGATCGTGAATACGAAGGGGAAGTATTTCCGCCCCTCGGTGCCGATCGTTTCCTTGATCATGTTGGCGATGAACTCGTACCAGAGCTCGGCCACCGACTGCCAGCGACCCGGCACCATGGCCCGCCGGCTGGTGGTCAGGGTCAGGAACAGGGTGACCACGATGACGGCGGCGATCATGAAGGCGGCCGCCTTGGAAAACGAGATATCCAGTCCGCCGATTTGCCAGTCGCTCAAGCGGCCGATGACGAACTGATGCATCGGGCTGTCGTGATCGATGTGACGTTCAGTCGTCACGTCCGTCTCCCCGCTCCTCGTCGCCGGCCCGGTCGGGTCCGGCATCGGCGGCATCACCCGTCAGGGCCCGTGCCGCCTCGGCATCCATGCGCAGCGCCGTGCGCACCGCGTTGCTCAGTCCGGCCGCGCCGCCCAGAAACAGGAACAGCAGCATCAGCCACGGCGTGGTTCCGAACCAGTAGTCCAGCGCCCAACCGATGCCGGTGCAGACCACCACGGCGACGACGATCTCGATCGAAATGCGCCACGCCGCGCCCAGCCCGGCACCCATCGCTCTGTCCGCGTCCGGGGTCTCCGGCTGCTCCAGGCCCGCCGACCGGCGGACCTTGGATATCCGGACGCCCAATTCATCCAGGGATGGGGGCTCGTTCGGACTGGACATGTTGCTCGGGGGCTGCGTCGCTTACGGGCACTCGCCGGTGGATGCCTGGAAACAGATAACGACACCCGCCATACGAAAACAAGCGCCCGGCCACGACTGGGCCGGAAGCGGGCGCAAGATACGAGAGGCCCCCGGTCGTGTCAAGGGCCAATGATTTGCAGACAACCCACTGAAATCAAAGGGCAATTCACCCCCAGCGTGAGTTCATGCCGTGGCCCGAATGCGTTCCGCCCGGGCCAGGTCGACCGAGACCAGTTGCGACACCCCGCGCTCGGACATGGTGACGCCGAACAGCCGGTCCATGCGGGCCATGGTGTAGGGGTGATGGGTGATGATCAGGAAGCGGGTGCCGGTGACCCGGCCGATCTCGCCCACCAAATTGCAGAAACGCTCCACATTGGCGTCGTCCAGCGGCGCGTCGACCTCGTCCAGCACGCAGATCGGCGCCGGGTTAGTCAGGAACACCGCGAACAGCAGGGCCAGGGCGGTCAGCGCCTGTTCGCCGCCCGACAGCAGCGACAGGGTCTGCAGCCGCTTGCCCGGCGGGCTGGCCATGATTTCCAACCCGGCCTCCAGCGGATCGTCCGATTCGACCAGTGCCAGATGCGCCTTGCCGCCGCCGAACAGGCGCACGAAAAGGTCCTGGAAATGCCCGTCCACCGCCGCGAAGGCGGCCAGCAGCCGCTCGCGACCTTCCCGGTTCAGGGAGGAGATGCCCTGACGCAGCCGGGCGATGGCGGCTTCCAGATCGGCCCGCTCGGCGGTCATGGTCTCCAACTGCTCTTCCAGCTCGGCCGCCTCCTGCTCGGCCCGCAGGTTGACCGCGCCGAGATTCTCGCGCTCCCGCTTCAGGCGCTCGAGCTTGCGCTCGGCCTCCTCCAGCGGCGGCAACTCCTCGGCCTCGCCGACGCCGGCGACCTCCAGGATTTCGTCGGGAGCGCATTCCAGCACCTCGGCGACCCGGCGGACCACCTCCTGGCGGCGCTCCCGGCATTGTTCGACGCCGGCCTCGCGCCGCACCCGTTCCTCGCGGGCCGCCGCCAGGGCCTGCTCCGCCTGCCGTTGCGCCTCGGCCAGGTCGTCGACCCGGATTTCGGCCCCGGCCAGGGCCTCGGCCGCTGCCTGGCGGGCGCCATCGGCCGTCTCGATCTGTTCCAGCAGGGCCCGCCGCCGCTCGGCGATCTCCTCGGGCCGGCGTTGCAACTCGGCCAGTTCGGTTCGCGCCGCCTCGGCCCGCTGGGTCAGTTCCTCGCCCTGGCGCCGGGCCGCCTCGGCGCGCTGGCGCCAGCCGTCCCGTTCGCCGGCGATGGCGGCGATGCGTTCGGCCCGGGCGGCCGCCTCGCGGCGCAATTGATCCTGGCCGTTGCGGACCTCCACCAGGGCGGTGCGCTGGCCGGCGACCTGCCGGCGCAGGTGGTCCAGTTCGACCCGCAATTCGTCCATCGCCGGCAGGTTTTCCAGCTGCCCGGCGGTGTCGGTGCGGGCCTGGTCGGTCTCCGCCAGGTCGGCCTCGACCTGGGCGATGGTCTCGGCCAGGGTCGTCAGCCGCGAGGACCGGGCGGCGGCGTCCCGCTCGGCCGCCGCCTGCTCGGTGCGGGCCTGCTCCAGGGTTTCGCCGGCCAGGCGTGCCCCTTCGCGCGTGGCGGCGCGGGTCCTGGCGGCCTGCTCGGTGGCCTCGCGGGCCGCCGTCAGGGCCTGCCGCGCTTCCTCCAGGCGGGGCCGCAGGACTTGCCGCTGTTCCTTCACCTCGTTCAGCCGGTTGCGCTGGGCCAGGCGCACGGCGGCGGCGGTCTCGGCGCCGGTGCCGACGGTCAGGCCGTCCCAGCGCCATAGCGCGCCCTCGACCGAGACCAGGCGCTGGCCATAGGCCAGATCGGCCACCAGTTGGCCGCCGTCGGCGGCGTCCACCACGCCGACCTGCGACAGCCGCCGGTTCAGGGCCGGCGGCGCCACGACATAGCGGGACAGGGGCGTCGCACCGGCGGGCAGCGCCGGCGCGTCGGCCCGTGGATCCAGGCGGTGCCAGTGCACCGGCGCCGCCTCGTCGGTCGGCACGTTAAGGTCGTCGCCCAGGGCGGCGCCCAGGGCCACTTCGTAGCCCGGCGACACGGTGACGGCATCGATCAGGGGCGGCCATAGTTCCGCCTCCCGGCTTTGCAGCAGATTGGCCAGGGCATTCTGCTCGGCCGCCAGGCGGCCGTCCTCGGCCTCGGCTTGCTGGGCCGCCTCACGGGCACGGGCCGCCGCCTCCTCGCGGCCGGCATGCGCCGCCTCGGCCCCTTCCAGGCGTTCGCCGGCCGCCTCGGCCGCCTCGCGGGCCTGCTCGAAGGCCCGGTTGGCGGTCTGCAGCCTTTCATCGCCGGCGGTTTCGGCCGCCAGGCCGGCCCGGGTTTCCTCGGCCTCGCGGCGGCGCTCGGCCAGCCGGCTCAGACGCTGTTCGGCCTCGGCCAGGGCCCGGCGCAGGGCTTCCGCCCGGGCGGCTTCGCTGGCCACCCGGTCGGTCAGGGCCTCCAGGTCCCGCTCCTGATCGGCCAGCAGCGTCGCCGCCTGGTTGACCCGGCCTTCCGCCTCGGCCTGGGCCGTCTCTTCGCCGTCCTGTTCGGCCCGGCGCGCCCCCTCCTCGGCCTCCAGCCGTTCGATGGCGGCGGCCGCATCATCGGCCAAATTGCGCTCGCGGCCCTGGTCGACGTCGATCTGCCGCAGGCGCGCCCGCAATTGCTCGGAGGTTTCGGCCAGGCGCTGTTCTTCCTGGTCCAGGCCGTCCCGGGCCACCGCCAGGCGATGCAGCGCCGCCGCCGCCTCGGCTTCGGTCTGGCGCAATTCGGGCAGGGCCTCGGCCGCCTCGGCATGGGCCGTGGTCGCCCGGGCGGTGCCCTCGGTCAACTCCGCCACGCCGGCGTTGGCCTGCTCCAGCCCCTCGCGGGCCTCGGCGAGTTGCGCCTCGGCGCGGCTGAACAGCAGGTGCAGCTGGATGCCGTCGAAGCGGCGGATCTGCTCGCCGATGCGGCGGAACCGGCGGGCTTGGCGGGCCTGCCGTTTCATGTTCTGCAACTGCGCTTCCAGCGCCTGCATCACGTCGTCCAGGCGTTCGAGATTGTTTTCCGCCGCGCGCAGGCGCAGTTCGGCCTCGTGACGGCGGGAATGCAGGCCGGTGATGCCGGCGGCTTCTTCCAGCAGGACCCGGCGCTGCACCGGCTTGGCGTTGATCACCTCGCCTATGCGCCCCTGGCTGACCAGCGAGGGCGACTGCGCCCCGGAGGCGGCGTCGGCGAACAGCAACTGCACGTCGCGGGCCCGCACTTCGGCGCCGTTGATCCGGTAGGCCGAGCCGCTTTCCCGCTCGATGGTGCGGCTGACCTCCAACTCGTCCAGGTCGTTGAAGGCGGCCGGGGCGCTGCGATCGCTGTTGTCGATGCTCAACGCGACTTCCGCCAGGTTGCGGGAGCCGCGGTTCTGGGCGCCGGAGAAGATCACGTCGTCCATGGCGCCGCCGCGCATGCGCTTGGCCGAGTTCTCCCCCATCACCCAACGCAGGGCCTCGACCAGGTTCGATTTGCCGCAGCCGTTCGGCCCGACGACACCGGTCAGGCCGTCCTCGATCACCAGTTCCGCCGGTTCGACGAAGGATTTGAAGCCCGTAAGCCGAAGTTTGTTGAATTGCACCCGGTGTTGCCCCCTGTTCCCGGCCGCGCTAGCGCAGATGGCTGGCCAGCAGTTTGTCCCAACGGTCCATGGTCATGGCGCCGCTGGTCTTCTTGCCGTTGACGATGAAGCTGGGCGTCGAATCGACGCCGTACTTCTTGTTGCCCTCCAGCCGGTTCTTGAGCACCACGTCGGCCAGGGCCCGATTGCCCATGCAGCTTTCGAAGCGTTCCTTGGAGATACCGCCCAGGCGGGCGATCTTGGCCAGCACCGCCTGCGGGTTCGAGGCCTGGGCCCATTTCGCCTGTTGGCGGAACAGCACTTCGATCATGCCGAAGTAGCGTTTCTCGCCGGCGCAGCGGGCCAGCATCGAGGCCTGCAATGCCAGTGGGTCGAAGGGAAATTCGCGAAAGATCATGCGGACCTGGCCGGTATCGATGTACTTGGCCTTGAGTTCCTTGAAGGTCTTGAGGTGAAAGTTGGCGCAATGGGGACAGGTCATCGAGGCATATTCGATTACCGTCACCGGCGCGTCGGCCGCGCCGACGGCCATGTCGCCCTGGGCATAGCCCGCATCGGCCGCCACCGCCGGCGGGCCGCCCAGCAGCAAGGCCGCCGCCAGGGCAAACGCCACAACTAACACTTTAACTTGGGTCATCCTCTCTCCTACCCACAAGATGTGGTGTCGACTATAGGCGCGCCGCGCCGTTCCGACAAGCTCTCCGTTAGCCATTTCAGTCCCCAATCGCGCCATCCAAAGCCAGAAATGCATGCCTTTGCGGCGGCTATGTGGCGTCCTGGCCACTATCCCGCCGTCGCCCCATGACGCCGGCGCCAAGCCGCCGCAAGGCCAGGCGCAGGCCCTCGCTGCGGGTGGCCGAGACGGTTTCGTCCAGCGCCGTCGCCGCCGCCGGCGACAGCGGCGCCGGGGCCGGCTTGTCGCCGGCCGGTCTGGCCGGCAGCGGTCCCTGCACCAGTTGCAGCCGGTCGACGGCGTGGTAGCCGTAAAAAGTATTGATGCGCTCGATCAGCATCGGCGCCTGGTGCTGCAGTTCCACCGCCGCCGCGCCGGCCACGCGCACGTGCAGCACCGCGCCACCGGCATCGCCGCGCCGCTGCACGATTTTTTCCGGCACCGTCAGCGCCGCCAGTTGTTCGCCGACGATGGCCGGCCAACGGGCGATCACCTCGCCCTCGGCGAAGCCCCGGCGGCGAAAGGCGGCGCCGGCGGCCCGGCGCAGGATGGTGCCCGCCGGCACCGGCGCCCTTTTGTGGCGGCGTTCGGTCATGGCGCCATCTTGCGGGAGTTCGCCTTCCCCGTCATCCCGAATACGGGGTGGGTGCAATAACAGTTGCTTGAAGGAAGGCGGCTAGTGCTTCAAGACGCCGTGCACGCCTCAATCGGAGCCGCCAAGGGCGCTGGCGACGATGTAGGCGCCCAGCAGCAACAGCACGACGAAGAACACCCGCCGGAACGCCCCTTCGGACAATCGATGGCGAATCTTTTGGCCGAACACCATGCCGATGAGGGCTGGAACGATGGCCGCGACGGAGACTAGGCCGAGCTCCGCGGTCAGCAGATTGTTTCCCTGCAGGGCGACGCCCAGGGCCAAGGTGGAAACGGTGAACAGCACGCCCATGGCCAGGATCAGCATGTCGCGGGGCAGGCCGATGGACTGCAGGTACAACACGCCAGGCACCACGAAGGAGCCCGTCATGCCCGTCAGCACGCCGTTCACCGTGCCAACCACCGGCCCGATCCAGACTTCCTGGCGACCGCTGACGGCGAAATGCAATCCGGCCAGACTGGCCGTCGCGTAGACCACCAGCAATAGGCCCAGCAGCGCCGACAGCAGGGAGAGGTCGACCCGGGTCAGCGCCGTGGCGCCGAGCCAGACGGTGACCGTGGCCATCAGCAGGAACGGCCACAGCCGCCGCAGGATGGCCCGGCCGTTGCCGCCGACCACGGCCTGCCAGAGATTGGTGACGAAGGAGGGCACCAGTAGCAGGGCCATGGCGTGCGGCAGATTGATCGCCACCGTCAGGACCGCCAGACTGACCGTCGGCAGGCCCAGGCCGATGACGCCCTTGACGGTGCCGGCCAGCAAAAAAGTGCCGGCAATGATCAGCATGGTGGCGACGTCGAGCATTCGGTCATGCTAGACCGTTTCCAAAGTTGGCGGAAAGGTAGCTGGCGCCATGACACGGCAGCGCGACACGAGCGGCAGGTTGCTGCGCTGGTATGACCATCACCGCCGCGAGTTGCCGTGGCGGGCGCCGCCGGGCCGTCGGGCCGAGCCCTATCGGGTCTGGCTGTCCGAGATCATGCTGCAGCAGACCACCGTCGCCGCCGTCGCACCCTATTACCGGCACTTCCTGAAACGCTGGCCGACGATTCGGGAGCTGGCCGCCGCCGAGCTGGACGAAGTGCTGCATGCCTGGCAGGGCCTGGGCTATTACGCCCGCGCCCGCAACCTGCACAAATGCGCCAGGGCGGTCAGCGCCGAGCACGGCGGCCGTTTCCCCGAGGACCAGGCGGCCCTGCTGGCGCTGCCCGGCATCGGCCCCTATACCGCCGCCGCCATCGCTGCCATCGCCTTCGACCAGGTGGCGACGCCGGTGGACGGCAACGTCGAACGGGTGGTGGCGCGGCTGTTCGCGGTGGCCGAGCCGGCGCCCGCCGGCAAACCCGAATTGCGCCGTCTGGCGGCGACCCTGACGCCGGTCCGGCGGCCCGGCGATCATGCCCAGGCGATGATGGACCTGGGCGCCACGATCTGCCTGCCGCGCGGGCCGCTTTGCGATGGCTGCCCGTTGCACGACGACTGCCAAGCCCAAAAACAAGGCATCGCCGCCCAATTGCCCCGGCGGTCGCCGAAACGCCAGCGGCCGACCCGCCATGGCGTCGCCTTCTGGCTGCGGGATCGCGACGGCCGGCTGCTGTTGCGCCGGCGGCCGGAAGAGGGGCTATTGGGCGGCATGATGGAAGTGCCCGGCACGCCGTGGCGCGAGGAACCCTGGGGCAAGGACGAAGCCATCGCCCATGCCCCGGCGACGGCCGAATGGCGAGAGATCGCGGGCACCGTCAGTCATGTTTTCACCCATTTCCGCCTGGAATTGACGGTGCGGGCGGCGGTCACCGAGGAGCCAATCGGCAAAGGGGGCATCTGGGCCATGCCGGCCGAATTGGGCCGATACGCCCTGCCCACCGCCATGAAGAAAGTGGTGCGCCATGCCCTGGCGGCGGATTAGGAGACTGCCGGCTGAGTGACGCGTGTGCTTCGGTCAATCGGATAATCGGCATTGTCTGCCACTGGGCCGTTTCGTTGGAGCCGCTACATTTGGTAACGTGGAAGCACTGTGGGTGCTTGGGAAATTTTGCGAGGAGACTTGGCTGCCGCGACCAGCCGAGAATTTGAGCGTCGGGCGCTGCCTGTGATGCGGCTGTTTCAGCCTGACATGATACAGGCCCCAGAGCTGGCGGGCTTGGACAGAGCTGGCATAGATCTTCTCGTATGGTCCGACACCCGAACATTCCCTTGGGTGGTTCAGTGCAAGGGATTTAAAGAGTTCGAGGAATTAGGGGAATCACAAACGAAACAAATTCTGAAATCGATCAAAAAGTTCCATGAGTCCCCTTATTCATGTGAAGAGTATGTTCTTGTCCACAACCGCACGGGAGAGAACAGACAGGCTGCGGCCGCGAACAACGAAGCGCTGAATGCGCTCCGTGAGGACGGTAAGGCGACTAGCGCTCAATTGTGGGACAGGCAAACTCTGATCAAGCTTGCCAAACGCAGACTCCGAACCATGCTCGTTGATAGAATGCGGCAAGAAGCGGAGCAGGTGCTAAGCAATAACGAGAAACTGTTTCGATTTGGCTCAGCCTACGTCTCCGACGTCCCGGTTTCTTGTCAGACTCTAACTTTCAATCCGAGTGCCGACTTGCGAGTGGACAGTGTTGACGTTTACAGGGTTGCCGAGTTGATCCTTTCTCAATCGAAAGCAAGATGGACGATGCTAACGGGGCCATTTGGCACTGGCAAAACTACAACCGCGCTCCATGCCGCAAGGTCTGCTGGCTATGACGTAATCTATGTGCGCGCCGAAGCGATGACCGAGAGGGGAGGGACGGAAGGCACGAACGTAGTGTTTAGCAGAATTGTGGATGCCCTTGCCGTTTTTGATGACTTCGAAGACACCACCCGAACCCTAGCGAGCCGGTTGGCTGGTCCGACGTTGGCTGGGGTGCTCAAAGGGCGCCAAACAGATTTCGCCCTAATCATTGACGGATTGGACGAGAATAGGATTTACGGGAAAGCTGAAGGCGTCCGGCAACTCACCAACGAGTTGGCGGAAATGCGGTGCCCCATAGTCCTGACGACGAGAAAGGAGCACTTTGATTCCACATTCAGCAATTTTGAGCGGCTATTTGGAAAAATTTCGCAGAAGGGGCGTTCAGGTAGAGACGCTAGAATTTTTTGCTTGGAGCTTTGGTCAAATCGCGCGGTAAAGGCGCTTCTCAAGAATGCGATAAAGATTGCTAAGGCTGAAGAGCGGCCCTACTTGGAAAATTTCTTGCACGCATTGGAAATTGGCAGGGCTGACGACATCTACGGCGGCTTGCATCGGCATCCCCTATTTCTTCAGATGATATTGGAAGAGATAGCTAGTGGCATCATGGAACATCGTAGCCGCGCAGAGCTTATTCGCAATTGGGTGGAGCGAAAGATCAAACGAGACATCAACGTGGACCGAATGACGCCGGTTGAGATAGTGGATGAGGACAGCTTTGTAGAATTGATGATGACTCTTCAGGAACGGGTCGCGAGCCGGATGACCGTGTCTGAATCAAGTCAATGGTCTCTAACAGAGCATATTGGTTCCGACATCGTGGAGCGGGAAGCGCGAAGAATTTTCAATGATAACGCTGTTGATATTAGTTCAGTATTGGGTTGCTCTGTTTTGAGCGCGGTAACTCCACGTCACAGGGGGCAAATGCCAATAAGATTCCTCCTTAGAGTGTGCCAAGAGTTTTTCATCGCGGCCTATCTCCATCGAACAGATCAGAAACCCACCGGTTATCCTGATCCCGTTGTTGAGCTGTGGGAAGAGCTGGTGGAGCATTCAGTAGCTTACTAATTCAGACGAAATCTTCTCGTTTCACCCGCTGCGTTGTAGCTAGCTGCGTTAACTAGGACTCACGCGGGGGATACCCAATTCGTGGCGTCAAGAACCCTGCCTACTTTTGGTTTTCCGGCGGTGGCGCGAACTGGCGCAAGTCGCATCGGAACGGTGTCAATGCAGTTCGGCCCGCAGCTTCTGGCGCAAAAGATCGATCGGCAGCAGCCGGCCCCGCTCCTCGAAACACCAAAAGGTCCAGCCGTTGCAGGCCGGCGCCCCTTGCACGGCGGCGCCGACCTGGTGGATCGAGCCGCCGCCCTGTTCGCTGACCAGGCTGCCGTCGGCCCGGATCCGGGCGGCGTAGCGGCGGCGGGAATCGTAGAGCACGGCGCCGGGCGTTAGGAGCCCACGCTCCACCAGCCAGCCGAAGGGAATGCGCGGCTGCGCCCGTTTCGAGGGCGTGACCTCGGCGTCCTCGGCCGGCAGCGGCGTTACCCCGGCGATCCGCAGTTGCGCCATCTCGGCGTAGTCGGCATCGGCTTCGATGCCGAGATAGTCGCGGCCCAGGCGCTTCGCCACGGCCCCGGTGGTGCCGGTGCCGAAAAACGGATCCAGCACCAGATCGCCCGGCCGGCTGCTGGCCAGCAGCACCCGATGCAACAGCGCCTCGGGCTTTTGCGTCGGGTGGGCCTTGCGGCCGTCGCGCTTTAGCCGCTCGTCGCCCGAACAGATCGGCAGCAGCCAGTCGCTACGCATCTGCAAATCCTCGTTCAGCGCCTTCATCGCCTCGTAATTGAAAGTGTAGCCCTTGCCGTTGGGTGCCGGGGTGCACCAGATCAGGGTTTCGTGGGCGTTGGTGAAGCGCTTGCCGCGAAAATTCGGCATCGGGTTGGTCTTGCGCCAGACCACGTCGTTGAGGATCCAGAAGCCCAGGTCCTGCAGGATGGCGCCGACGCGAAAGATGTTGTGGTAGCTGCCGATCACCCACAGGCCGCCGGTCGGCTTCAAAAGCCGCCGGGCGGCGCCCAGCCAGGCCCGGGTGAAGGCGTCATAGGAGGCGAAATCGGCGAATTGGTCCCAATCCTCGTCGACGCCATCGACCTTGCTGTTATTGGGCCGGTGCAGATCGCCACTCAGTTGCAGATTGTAGGGCGGGTCGGCGAAAACCAGGTCGACCGAGGCCTCGGGCAGGCCCGCCATCACCTCAAGGCAATCGCCCCGAAAGATGCGGTTTCGCACTATTTTGCCGTTTTTCGCCATGACGGTCGCGCATCCTGCGCAACCGCGAATCGCCCGTCAACAAGTTTTTTCTTTTGGAGTCAGTTGCTTACAGCCGAATCCAGAAGCCGTTTGATAGGAGCGAAGGAGCGGCGGTGGTGCACCGTCACCCCCAAACGGGCCAAACCGTCGCGGTGTTCGGCGGTGCCGTAGCCCATATTGCGCTCCCAGCCGTAGCCGCCGAATTCGGCCGCCAAATCGGCCATCAGGGCATCGCGGCTGACCTTGGCGACGATCGAGGCGGCGGCGATGGAGAGCGAGCGGGCATCGCCCTTGACCAGGCATTCGACCCGGCAGGACAGATCGGGCGGCCGGTTGCCGTCGACCAGGGCGGCGGCCGGCGGCCGCGGCAGGGCGGCGACGGCGCGCCGCATCGCCAGCATGGTGGCGCCGAGGATATTGAGGCGGTCGATCTCCGCCACCTCGGCCCGGCCGACGCCGATCTCCGCCACCTTGGCCAGATCGGTGAACAGCGCCCGCCGCCGGGCCGGCGCCAGGACCTTGGAGTCGGCCAGACCGGGGGGGATTTCGCCGGGCCGCAGGATCACCGCCGCCGCCACCACCGGCCCGGCCCAGGGGCCCCGGCCGGCCTCGTCGATGCCGCAGACCGGCGCCGGCAGCGCCGCCTCGTATGCATAGTCGGGATCACTCGGCGGCCTTGCCATCGCCCATCGGCTCCGTTTCGGCGGGTGACTCGAAGCCGGCGTCCTCCACCCCGTCGTCCACCGCATCGTCAGTGGCCGCCCGCCGCTGCCGCGCCTCGGCCAGCAACTCCTGGGCCGCCTGATAGCCGCGCTCGCCCAGATGCACCGAAAAACGCACGGTGTGCTGGGTGGCCGAGACCATCGCCCTGGTCTCCCGACCGAACAGGTAGTCCAGCAATTCGCGGAAGCTGCCCACCCGATGCCAGACCAGGTTCTCCAGCCGGCGGGCGACCAGCAGCCACAATGGGCTGAGCATCAGGCTGAGGGCGATGACCGAAACCACGACCCGGCTACCGCTCTCCAGGATTAGGCCGGCGGCGGCCCCGGCGGCGACCAGGACGAAGGAGAACTCGCCGATCTGGCCGATGCTGACGCCGGCGATCCAGGCCCGCGGCCAGGGCTCGCCCAACAGCCGCAACAGGCCGACGTTCATGGCCGACTTGAACAGGGTGACCACCAGCAGCACCACCATCACCTCGCCCAGATGCTGCCAGATGAAGCCGACGTCCAGCAGCAGCCCGATGGACACGAAGAACACCATCAGCAACACCCCCTGGATCGGCTTGGCCGCCCCCAGCAGGGGCGCCCGGGCGGTCGAGTTGCCGATCCAAAGGCCGGCCAGGAAGGCGCCGTAGGCCGGCGACAGACCGAGCAAGGCCGACAGCAGCGAGGCGCCGAAGCAATAGGCGAGCGCGGTGATCGCCGCCACCTCGACGTTGCCGCGCACGGCGCGGGCGAAGGGCACGTTGACCCGCTCGCGCCGGGTCAACACGACGATCATCGCCGCCAGCAGGGCGACGGCGATCAGGATCTTCAGATAGCCGCCGAAGGCGATGCCGCCGCCGGCCAGGCCCTGGATCACCAGCAGCATCGGCACCACCGCCAGATCCTGGGCGATCAGTACGCCGACGGCGGTGCGGCCGATCTCGCTGCGCAATTCGCCGATGTCCTCCAGCAGCTTGATGGCCACGGCGGTGCTGGAGATGGCCACCACGAAACCCATGACGATGGCGGTTTCCCAGGAACGGCCAAACAGATGGGCGATCAGCAGCATCACCGCCACCGACAGCACGATCTGCGCGCCCGCCCCCAGCACGGCCAGCCGCAGCACCCGGCGAAAGGCCCGCAGCGAAAGCTCCATGCCGATGATGAAAAGCAACAACAGCACGCCCAGCTCGGCCAGGGTCTCGATCGGCGCCCGGTCGGGGAACAGATCGAAACCCGATGGCCCCAGCACGACGCCGGCGACGATGTAGCCGACCACCGCCGGCTGCCGCAGCCGTTGCAGCACCAGACCCAGGATCAGGGCGCTGGCGGCCAACAGGGCGATTTCGAGAAGGCCGTCGGTGTGCATGCGGCCCTAATCTACCATGGCAGATTCTATCGACCGGCCAGCAGCAGCATGTTGAGCGGGTGCAGCACCGCGTAGATGGCATCGAAACGGGCCTTGAAAGCGGCCCAATCCAGCTTGGCGCCAGCGGCCCGCAGGCGGCCATGGATCTGCCGCAGGCTGCGCCCACCGTCGATCAGGGCGACGATTTCGGCCGAATCGGCCGGCAATTCGAACCGGCAATCGACACCGCCCAGCCGGGCGCTCAGGCGCGGCGACTTGGCCAGGCTTTCGGCCAGCCGCGCCGTCGGCATCTCGCGCAGCACCGGCACCATGGCCGGATCGTCCGGGCGGGCCGCGCCGCCGTCCCGGTTGCCGGCCTTGACGGCATAGAAGACATGGGTCTTCAAGGCGCCGGACAGGTCCTCGGCCAGGGCCCAACGCTCGCCCTCGGGCAGCGCCCGGGCCCGGTCCCGCAGTTCGTCGTCGGCCAGGAAGTTGGCCGGATCGTACTCCCCGGGCGGCAGGAAGCCGCTGATGCGCAGGCCCGCCGCAGCCGTCATGGCCAGGATCTCGGGCACCAGGTAGGCCCGGTCGCGGGGATGCAGCAATAGATCGGTGAAGCCGGCGTCGTCGCCGCCGAGGTGGTCGGCCAGGTGGGGATTGCGCTTCAGCCAGTTGCCGGCGGGCAGATCGGCCACCAGGGCGCGGGCCAGGCGCAGCCGCTCGGCGCCGGCCTGATCGCCGGCCAGGCGGCGGATCGCCCGCTGCGCCGGATAGACGCCGTGGCGGCCCAGGGCGCCGTACAGCATCAGGCCCAGGCCGCCGTCGTCCTTCAGGGCGGCGACCAGGGCCGCCAGGCCCCGGTCCGGCTCGGCCAGATGATGCAGCACGCCGCAGCAATCGATGTAGTCGAACGGCCCCAGGCCCAATTCATCGAGGTCGAGCAGCGAGCCGTGGTGAAAAGTGATGTTGTCCAGTTGGCGGGCCGCCGCCCGGGCCCGGGCGACCTCCAGGCTGGCGGTCGAGAGATCCAGGTAGTGGACGCTGCCCCCACCGCGATCGGCCAGGTGCTGGGCCAGCATGATGGCGCCGTCGCCGGTGCCGCCGCCGGCCACCAGGGCGGTCAGGGCGCCGGCCCGTCGGCCGGCATAGACGTAGTGCTCGACTTCCAGGAGATGGCTCGGCGAACCGGTGATCAGGCGCCCTGCCTCGTCGGCCGGATCGCGGGCCGGGTAGGGGTGGGCCTCGTACTGGTCGCGGACCGCGCGATCGTCGGGTGCCGTCATGACGATGGCCGCCGCCCCTGTTGAACTAGCCGTCGATGGTGACCACCGCCTTGCCGACCACCTCGCGGTTGATCAGAGCGTACAAGGCGTCGGGCACCTCGCTCAGGGTGAAGCGATGGGAGATGTTCGGCCGCAACTTGCCCTCGCGGTACCATTCGAACAGCTTCTCGATATTGGCGCGGTTCTCTTCGGGGTAGCGTTCGGTGAAGGCGCCCCAGAACACGCCGACGATGGAGCAGTTCTTCAACAGGGCCAGATTGGCCGGCGCCTCGGGGATCCGGCCCGAGGCGAAGCCGATCACCAAAAGCCGGCCGTTCCAGTTGATGCAGCGCAGGGATTGGTCGAACACGTCGCCGCCGACCGGGTCGTAGATCACGTCGGCGCCGGCGCCGCCGCAGATCTCCTTCACCTGGTCCTTGAACGGCCCGTCGTTGTAGTTGATGACGTGATCGGCGCCGTGTTCCAGCACCTTTTGCAGCTTCTCGTCGGTGCTGCCGGTGCCGATGATCCTGGCGCCCATGGCCTTGCCGATCTCCACCGCCGACAGGCCGACGCCGCCCGCGGCGCCGTGCACCAAAAGCCATTCATCGGGCTGCAAATTGCCCATCTGCATCAGCGCATAGGCCGAGGTACCGTAGGTCAGCACGAAGGCCGAGCCGACCTCGTAGTCGACGCCGTCGGGCAACGGCAGGCACTTCACCTCGCGGGCGTTGACCTCCTCGGCGAAGGCACCGTTGCCGGTCATGGCGATCACCCGATCGCCCGGTTTGAACTGCGTGACCTTGGCGCCGACGGCGATCACATCGCCGGCGCATTCCGAGCCGGGCGAGAACGGAAACGGCGGCTTGAACTGGTATGTGCCCTGGATGATCAGGATATCCGGGAAATTGACGCCGGCGACGCGCACCCGGACCCGGACCTCGTTGTCAGCCGGCGGCGGCAGTTCGTGATCTTCCAGCACCAGGCTTTCGGGCGGTCCGTATTCCTTGCACAGCATCGCTTTCATTACGTCTTCCCCTGCAATTCGTCACTTCATCGTCCATGGTCGGGTGGCGTGGAATTATCACAAAGCGGGGGCGTTTGTCCCCCATCGGCGCTATCCTGCCGCGCCAGGGCGCGAAACGATAAAGATTGAACCGGGCAAAACGACGATGACGCGGGGATATTTCGGCATCGGCGTCGAGCGGCTGAGCAAGCCGATGAACGCCGGCAACCTGTTCCGCTCGGCGCATGCCTTCGGCGCCGGCTTCCTGTTCACCGTCGCCGGCAGTTATCACCGCGGCCAGGCGATCTCGGATACCGGCCGCTCGACCGATCAGGTGCCGTTCTACGAGTTCGGCTCGGTCGGGGAGATGAACCTGCCCGAGGGCTGCCGCCTGGTCGGCATCGAACTACTGGACGAGGCGGTCGAGTTGCCGACCTTCAAGCACCCGATCCGGGCCGCCTACGTGCTGGGTCCGGAGCGGGGCAGCCTGTCGCCGGATCTGGTCGCCCGCTGCGATCACCTGGTGAAGATCCCCACCAGCTTCTGCGTCAACGTGGCCATGGCCGGGGCCATCGTGATGTACGACCGGACCGTCAGCCTGGGCCGGTTCGGCGAGCGCGCGGTGTTCAGCCGCAATCCCGGCACGGCGCCCGAGCCGCACGTCCAGGGCGCCCAGATCATCCGCAACAAGGAGCCGGAATAGGGAAATTCGCCAACGCCTGGAAATTGCCAAATGGCGCGTCTATGTTGAGCGCCATGATTAGACCATTCACTTTGCTCGCCGCCGCCCTGGTGTTTTGCGCCGCCGGCGCCGCCCAGGCCCAGAAACCCAAGATGCTGCTGAAGGGCGCCGAGATCTGGGGCGCCTTTTCGGTCAAGGAGAAGGGCGGCCTGGCCTGTTACATGGCCGGCCAGCCATTGGCCACGGCGCCCAAAGGCGTTAAGCGCGACCCGATCTGGCTGCTGGTCACCCATCGGCCGCACAAGAAGATCAGGAACGAGGTCAGCGTCTACGCCGGCTATCCCTTCAAGCCGCGCGCCGCCGTGACGATCGATGTCGACGGCAAGACGTTCGAATTGTATACGGTCGACGACACCGCATGGGTCGAGGATCCGAAGACGGAGGCGGCGATCGTCAAGGCCATGCGGGCCGGCCGCAAGATGGTCGTCCGCGGCTTGTCGAAACGGGGCACCAAGACGACCGACACCTATTCCCTGAAGGGTTTCACCAAGGCCCATCAGGCGATCAACAAGGCCTGCAAGGTGAAATAGCCGCCGCCGGTCAAGGGTGGGCCATGGCCCAAACGGATAGCGATAGACCAACGCCACTGATCGGCCTTTCGCGGCCGCAATTGCTGGATCTGCTGGCCGACCTTGGCGTGCCGGAGCGGCAGCGCAACATGCGGGTCAGGCAGCTCTGGCGCTGGCTCTACAATCGCGGCGTTCGCTCGTTCGACGAGATGACCGATCTGGGCAAGGACCTGCGCGCCGCCCTGCGGCAGCGGCACGCGGTCGGCCGACCGGATATCGCGACGGCCCTCAAATCCACCGACGGCACCGCCAAATGGCTGTTCCGCCTGGCCGACGGCAACGAGGTGGAAAGCGTGCACATCCCCGACCAGGACCGCGGCGCCCTGTGCATGTCCAGCCAGATCGGCTGCAGCCTGAACTGCCGCTTTTGCCACACCGGCACCCAGGCGATGGTGCGCAACCTGACACCGGGCGAGATCGTCGGCCAGTTGCTGGCGGCACGGGACGCCCTGGGCGAATGGCCGACGCCCGAGGGCAACCGGCAAATCTCGACCATCGTGATGATGGGCATGGGCGAGCCGCTGTTGAATTTCGACAACGTCGCGCAAGCCCTGAACCTGATCATGGACATGGACGGCATCGCCTTCTCGCGCCGCTCGATCACCCTCTCGACGGCCGGCGTGGTGCCGGCGATGGACCGCTGCGGGCGCGAGTTGCGGGTCAACCTCGCCGTCTCGCTGCACGCCGTGCGGGACGAGATCCGCGACGAACTGGTGCCGCTGAACCGGCGCTATCCGATCGCGGATCTGCTGCGGGCCTGCCGCGACTATCCGGCGGCGAGCAACGCCCGGCGCATCACCTTCGAATACGTGATGTTGAAGGACGTCAACGATTCCCTGGCCGACGCCCGGGAACTGGTGCGGCTGATCCGCGGCATCCCGGGCAAGATCAACCTGATCCCGTTCAATCCCTGGCCCGGCGCGCCCTATGAGTGCTCCTCCAACAACCAGATCCACCGCTTCGCCAAGCTGATCAACGACGCCGGCTACTCGGCGCCGATCCGCACCCCGCGCGGCCGCGACATCATGGCCGCCTGCGGCCAGTTGAAGTCGGCCAGCCAACGCCCGCCGCGCCGGGCGGCGGCGGCGGCGTCATAGGGCCCGGTCATGATCTGGAGACTTCTCACCGCCGTTGTGTTGTTGACCGCCACCATGGCGGTCGGCCCATCGCCGGCCCGGGCGGATGCCGGCTTCCTGGCCGGCGTCAGCGATTTGCCGCTGATGCCCGGCCTGCGCGAGGTTCCCGAGGCCACGGTGGTGTTCGACAAGCCGGACGGCCGCATCGTCCGGGCGACGGCGACCGGGAAACACGACAGGGCCGAGGTGTTGCGGTTCTATGCCGAGACCCTGCCGCAGTTGGGCTGGCGCGCCGTCGCGCCCAGCCGCTACGCCAGGGAGGGCGAGAGCCTGCGGATCGAGGCGCGCCCGGGGGCCGACGGCCTGACGGTGCGCTTCTCCATTACCCCCGGACAATGACACCGGCGCGCCGTGGCGGCGGCCGGCCGAATGAAACCGACGAACGGACAGACGAGAGGTAGCGAGCATGGCCTACGAGAACATCCTGGTGGAGACCCGGGGCGGCGTGGCGATCATCACCCTGAACCGGCCGGAGGCGCTGAACGCCCTGAGCAGCGGCCTCGTCGCCGACGTCGGCCAGGCCCTGGACGGCTTCGAGGCGGACGAGGCGATCGGCTGTATCGTCGTCACGGGCAGCGAGAAAGCCTTCGCCGCCGGCGCCGACATCAAGGAGATGGCGCCGAAAAGCTACATGGACGTCTACAAGGAGGATTTCATCACCGTCGGCTGGGAGCGAGTGGCGCAAAGCCGCAAGCCGATCATCGCCGCCGTCGCCGGCTTTGCCCTGGGCGGCGGCTGCGAGATGGCGATGATGTGCGATTTCATCATCGCCGCCGACAACGCCAGGTTCGGCCAGCCGGAAATCAACCTCGGCATTATCCCCGGCGCCGGCGGCACCCAACGGCTGACCCGTTTCGTCGGCAAGTCCAAGGCCATGGAGATGTGCCTGACCGGTCGGATGATGGACGCCGAGGAGGCCGAACGGGCCGGCCTGGTCAGCCGGGTGGTGCCGCTGGATGAGTTGCTGGACGAGGCGGTGGCGACGGCCGAGAAGATCTGCAAGCTGTCGCGGCCGATCGTGATGATCGCCAAGGAAAGCGTCAATCGGGCCTATGAAACCACCCTGGCCGAGGGTGTGCGATTCGAACGGCGGCTGTTCCATTCGACCTTTTCCACCGAGGATAAGATGGAGGGCATGGCCGCCTTCCTGGACAAGCGCGAGGCGCAGTTCAAGCACCGTTGACGCCGCCGCCGCCGGATTCCGCGCCGGCAGCGGCCGACTGACTCGCCGGCCGGCTGCACAACGAGTTTACAGCGGCCGGGCCGATTGTTATTCAATTGGCGCTGCGGAGGGCTGGCGGCTGGGTTTTGCGGACAGGTGAGCGGGCGTCATGAAGCTGCTTTCGGGAAACAGTAACCGGCCGTTGGCCGAAGCCATCGGCGCCTATCTGGAAACGCCGCTGACCAAGGCGGACGTGCGGCGCTTCTCCGACATGGAAGTGTTCGTGGAGATCCACGAGAACGTGCGCGGCGAGGATGTCTTCATCATCCAGTCCACCTCCTCGCCGGCCAATGACAACCTGATGGAACTGCTGGTCTGTATCGACGCCCTGCGGCGCGCCTCGGCCCGCCGGATCACCGCCGTGCTGCCCTATTTCGGCTATGCCCGCCAGGACCGCAAGCCGGGGCCGCGGACGCCGATCTCGGCCAAGCTGGTGGCCAACCTGATCACCACCGCCGGGGCCGACCGGGTACTGACCATGGACCTGCACGCCGGGCAGATCCAGGGCTTCTTCGACATCCCGACCGACAATCTGTTCACCGGGCCAGTGTTTACCCGCGACATCGCCGAACGCTATGGCGAGGACAAGTTGGTGCTGGTCTCGCCCGATGTCGGCGGCGTCGTCCGCACCCGGGCCCTGGCCAAGCGGCTGGACGCCGACCTGGCGATCGTCGACAAACGCCGCGAGCGGGCCGGCGTATCCGAGGTGATGAACATCATCGGCGAGGTCGAGGGCCGGATTTGCGTGCTGGTTGACGATATCGTCGATTCCGCCGGCACCCTGTGCAACGCCGCCAACGCCCTGATGGAACAGGGGGCCGAGCAGGTCTCGGCCTACGTCACCCACGGCGTGCTCTCGGGCGGCGCGGTGGCGCGGGTCACTGCCTCGGCCCTGGATATTCTGTCCGTCACCGACAGCATCGCCGCCACCGAGGCGATGCGCCATGCCCGCAACGTCCGCTCGATCTCCGTCGCGCCGCTGATCGGCGAGGCGATCCGCCGGATCAGCGACGAATCCTCGGTCTCTTCGCTGTTCGATTAGGCCGCCGCTACCAGTCAAGCCGCCTGAATCGTGCTTCTAGGCAGTCCGCTTGCGTCGCCGTGCGAAGCCAAGACCCGCGAGTCCTACTGCCATGACGGCCAGGGTGGTGGGCTCGGGAACAGGTGGAGCCGCACTCGAATAGGCTTCGAAGTTATCGGCGCCGAAGAACGTTCGACTGTCGGTCAGATCCCGAACCTGCACCGAAGTAAAACTCTCGCCGGCGTCATACAGGATGCCGAAAAAGCCGCTCGATGATCCGAGAATGGTGGGACCGGTGATGTTGTCGCCCAACGAGGTGAGTAACGTCAGCGGATTGGCATCGTTGGATGGCGTGTTGGACGGTCCCCGATAGTCGAAGCCCAGCGCCGCGATCGCCCCGTGGGTGATCAAGGTGTCTCCGGCTGGGGGGCTGTAGGACACCAGACTTACGTATGACGTCCCATTGACCGTCTGGGAGCCGGAAAGGGGGCTTGTATCACGAATGCTCCACGACGTGTCCGTGCCGTAATTGCCGCTTACGGTCGCGAAATTCATGAATCCCGCCGATACGCCGGTGGGATTGCCATATATCGTCGTGCCGGTGAATGTATTGAAGTTTTCGGAGAGATCCCCTACCCCGCCGCCGGCAGCCGCACGCCAACTCGCCCGATCGGTGAAGGTCAGAAAACCGGCACTGGCGGTATCGACGAATGACATCGCGGCCAGAACAATCCCCAGACCAAGTGGCAGTGTCCGCAAGGATACCTTTTTCATAGGCCGATACCTTTCCAACTGCGTCCTTGTTTCCCGACGCGGCACAATCACCGCCGACGCCGCGCTCAAAAGCGGCCGCACGCACTACAGCACGCACCCCGAAAACGGTCACCGCAAAGCCGCGGCGAATATTCGGCCTCACGATGCCGACTGTTCACCATCTCGCGGTCGTCGATGTTTCGAGAAACGCCACGCAAAATCTGTGCCAGTTTTGAATGAATCCGTAATACTCAAATTTTTCAATCACTTACAGAAAGTGGTCTAGTGACGTCAGCGCCGGATCTGTAAAGTTCACTTAACACTTCGTTAACTTTCCAGCCAGCCGAACCGACCACCCGGCGCGACGCCGAAACAGCGCGTCGAGGACCGTCTCCGGGTCGATGAGGCAGCCGGCACCGACATCGACAGCATTGTCCCACTGGACTACTGTGCCGAAATCATGGCCTACGGAGCGCATCCGGGATCGCGTTCGGTCGGCCGTGAATACGTACCGCGCCAAGTCAACGAGGACCGCATGTCCGTGGACAGTTTCAAGTACCTGCCGAAGAGCTTCCGGCCGATGTTCGAGGATGTCGACATCGAGGTCGAGGGGGCCGTGTGGGCGCCCTTCGAGAAGCCCCTGTCCGAGGCCACCATCGCGGTGCTCTCCTCGGCCGGCATTTTCCTCAAGGACAGCCAGCAGGGTTTCGACATGGAGCGCGAAAAGCGCGAGCCGACCTGGGGCGATCCGAGTTGGCGCGCCATTCCCCGCGACGTAGGGCAGGATCGGATCGACGCGGCCCATCTGCACATCAATACCGAGCACGTAAAGCGGGACGTGGGCGTGGCCCTGCCGCTGCGCGCCCTGGCGGCGCTCGAAGCCGACGGGGTGATCGGCCGCCTGGCGGCCGAGAACTACTCGGTCATGGGCTACCAGGAAAACGGCTGCGCCGTCTGGCAATCGCAGACCGGGCCCGAGATCGTCAACCGGCTGCGCCACGAGGCCGTCGACGCCTTGATCCTGGCGCCTGCCTGACCGGACTGCTGCCGCAACGTGCCCGTGCTGGCACGTATCATCGAAGGGGCAGGCATACCCACCGTGACGGTCACCATGATGCCGGATCTGGCGAGCAAGACGCGGGTTTCGCGGCTGCTCGGGGTCGAATTCCCCTTCGGTCAGGCCTTCGGCATGATCGACGATCTCGACATGCAGCGAGAGGTGGCCGAGGCGGCGGTGCGTCTGCTGGAAGAGGCGCAAGAGCCCGAAAGCCGGCGCGATTTGGACATCGAATGGCCGATCGACACCAAGACCGCCTACCGCGCCTGGCAACCGCCCGAGATCAGCCCCATCGTCGCCGCCAGCCTGGAACAGATCCGCAAGGCCCGCCGGGAAGCCGGTCCGGGCTGACGGTGGCGTCGCTCCCGGCCGCCGCCAAGATCACGGACTTCGAAAAGGGCGGGGTCACGCCGTTAACCTTTTGGCAACCATGGCGGCCAAGTATTGCCACAGTCCTGATGTGCGATATCCCGAGGCACGATTTCCATCGAGGTGCCTAGGCGTCGGACAGTCATGTCGGGTAACAGCGAACCCGGGGGAGACGCGCTGTCGAAGGCGGCATAGGGTAGCGGAGATGCCTGAAGAATTCTGCCGTTGGGCACGCGGGGTCGTGTTGGCCCTGGCCGTGGCCGGCCCGGCGGCGCCGGCACTGGCGGCGGACAAAGTGGTTCTGCAACTCAGGTGGGACCATCAATTCCAGTTCGCCGGCTACTATGCGGCCCAATGGCAGGGTTTCTACCGCGACGCCGGCCTCGAGGTGGAGATCCGCTCCGCCGTCGGTCCGGACCGCAAGGCCGTGAAGGCGATCGAGGAAGTGATGGCCGGGCGGGCCGATTTCGACATCGGCGCCGCCGACGTGCTGGTGGCGCGGGACCGTGGATCGCCGCTGCTGATCCTCGCGTCGATCTTTCAACGCAGCCCGACGGTAATCGTTGCCCGGGTGGAAACGGGAGTGTCTTCGCCAGCCGACCTTGCGGGCCTGCGGGTGCTTCGCTTTGTCGGCGACACCACCGACGTTGAATTGCAGACCATGCTGCGGGCCGAAGGCATCGATCCGCAAACCATCAAGCCGTATCAGGCGAATTGGGACGGGCGCAGCTTCGATCTGCTGCGGCAGGGCCGCATCGACGCCTATGCCGGGTTTTCGCTGACCGCGAATTGGCGAGCCCGGGAAACCGGGCTCGACATCACCACCCTCCACCCGGCCAGCTACGGCATCGACTTCTACGGCGATTCGCTGTTCACCAGCGAAGCCATGGCGAAGCGCGATAGTGATCTCGTGCAGCGCTTCGCCGCCGCCAGCCTGCAAGGTTGGCGGCATGCCCTCGATCATCCGAAGCAGACCGCCGAACGCATAGCCACGACCCTGCGGCGCACCTACCCGGCGGACGACATTCTGGCCTTCAATCTGTTCCAGGCCGAGGAGATCAAACGGCTGACGAGTTATCCGCTGATCGAACTCGGCCATACCAATCCGCGCCGCTGGGGCGCCATGGCGCGGGCGCTGCGGCAGGCCGGACTGGTGCGGCGGGAGATGGACGCGGCCGAGTTGATCTTCGATCCCGCGCGTGACGCCATCGAACGCGCGACCTTTGCCCGCAACGTGGCCTGGTTATCGGCGGCCGGGATCAGCGGGCTGCTGCTGGTGGCGTTCGTCTGGACATCGCTGCTGCGTCGGCGGGTAACCGCGGTGGCCGGGGATCTGCGCGAAAGCGAGGCGCGCTACCGCAGCATCTTCGACAACGCCCAGGTCGGCATCATCCGCTCGCGCATCAGCGATGGCAAACCGATTGAAGCCAACGACCGGTTGGCGGAGATCCTGGGCTATCAGGACCGCGAGGACGCCGTCGACAACCATCGGGCGGACAACCACTGGATCGAACCGGGGGATCGGGAGGCCTGGATCGCCGAGGGGAAGAAACACGGCTTCGTGCGCAATTTCGACGGTCGTCTAAGACGCAAGGACGGTCGCTGGTCCACATCAGCTCGTCAGCGACCTTCAATGCCGCGCAGGACTACCTCGACGTCGTGATGATTGACCAGACCGAACGGGTTGCGGCCGAGGAACGGCGAAAGGCAAGCGAGCTGAGGCTTTCCCGCATGCTGGAGATCGCGCCCGACGCCATCATCGCGGTCGGCGCCGACCAGCGCATACAACTCTTCAATCGAACCGCCGAGGAGATCTTCGGCTACGCCGCGGCAGAGGTCGTCGGCGAACCCCTCGATCTGCTGATCCCACATCGGTTCAGGCGGATGCACCGACGGCACGTGGTTGATTTCTCGGCCGTGGGCGATGAGCGTCGCTACATTTCCGAGCGCCCGGAAATCGCCGGCCTGAGGAAGGACGGCAGCGAATTTCCGGCGGAAGCGTCGATTTCCAAGCTGGAAATGGACGGCGAACTGGTCCTCATCGTCATGCTGCGGGACATCACCGAACGCAAACAGGCCGAAGCCAAGAACCAGCGGTTCCTCGACGCCATCGACCAGCTCTCCGGAGCCATCGCCCTCTACGATGCCGACGACCGCCTGGTCACCTGCAACGAACAATACCGGCAGATCTCCGGTTCCGTCGGCGAAATGATCAAACCCGGACTGTTGTTCGAGGATTTGCTGCGTCTGTTACTGGAACACCAGGAAGTGCCCGAGGCCGACACCGATGTAGAGGCATGGCTAGCCGAGCGCATGCAGCGCCACAGGGAACCGAAGGGCCCCTTCGAAGTCTACCGGGACGGCCGATGGTATCGCGTGCAGGAAACCCGCCTCTCGGATGGCGGCACGATTGCCGCGGCCCTGGATATCAGCGCCGAAAAGAAACGCGACGAAGAGCTCCGGCAGTCTCAAAAGCTGGAGGCGATCGGCCAATTGACGGGCGGTATCGCCCATGATTTCAACAATATCCTGGCGGTCATCATGGGAAATTTGGGGCTTTTGGAGGACGACCTCGATCTCGATCGTGAGCACGGCCTCCTGGTCAACCGGACCAAGCACGCGGTGGATCGGGCGGCCGAGTTGACCCGTCGCATGCTCGCCTTCGCGCGCGAGCAGCCGTTGGAAGCGAAACGGGTGAACGTCAACGAGGTACTCGAGACCGCCGAACATCTGTTGCGCCGCAGCCTTACCGCCGAGATCGATATCGACATCCTGATGGCACCCGATCTCGCTGCCTGCCTGGTGGATCCCGTGCAACTCGAACAGGCGGTGCTGAATTTGGCGATCAATGCCCGCGACGCGATGCCCAAGGGCGGGCGGTTGCGGCTCGAAACGGCAAACGTCGCGCTGCCCCTCGATCAGGCCGGCTACCAGGCGGACCTGCCGGCCGGCGATCATGTGATGATCGTGGTGGCGGATACCGGCGTTGGCATCTCCAGCGAACTTCACCAGCAGATTTTCGAGCCCTTTTTCACCACCAAGGATGTCGGCAAGGGCACCGGGCTTGGTCTCAGCATGGTGTACGGCTTCGTCAAGCAGTCGGGTGGCGATATCACGGTCGACTCGCAGCCCGACCACGGCACAACCTTCAGGATCTTCCTGCCTCGCGCTACCGGCCCCGCCCTGGCTGCCGAAAAGCCCGCCGCGGCGCGAACCGCCTTGGCGAATGGCGA
>JASLMH010000200.1 GCA_030746635.1 Alphaproteobacteria bacterium
GGCAGGCCGGCGATCTCCCAATGGCCGCTGGGCGTATCCTTGCCATGGCTTTGTTCCACCGCATACCCCCAGGCACCGGTGGGCATACCGGCCTGGCCCAGGTCGAGCGGTGCGCCGCCACGGCTGGCGCCCGCCGCGTGCCCCAGGCCGAGGCGGCCCAGATTGGGCAGCGTCAGGCCGCCTGGCGTGGTAGCCACGATATGGCCCAGGGTGTCGGCACCGGCGTCGCCGAAGCGCCCGGCGTCGGCACTGGCCCCGATGCCAAGGGAATCCATCACCAGGATGAAGGCCCGCCTCATGACGGCGCGATCCGCTCCAGGACGACCTGGGATGGCGCCGCCTCGCCGTCGAAACGGAAGGCCGCCCGCAATTCGTCCGCCGCGGCCGCCGCCGCCGCTTCGCTGGCGGCATGCACCATGGCCAGGGGTCGGTCCGGGCCGACCGTTTCGCCGATCGTCGCGACCTCGCTCAAGCCGACCGCATGGTCGATATCACCGCCGGCGTCACGCCGGCCGCCGCCCAAGGTAACCACGGCGATGCCGACCCGGCGGGCGTCCATGCCGGTGACTGTGCCCGGCCGTTCGGGCAAGCACGGCAGAATGACCGGCGCCCTGGGCAGATAGTCGTCGGGCCGGTCGGCGAAATCGGCCGGGCCGCCCAGGGCAACGATCATCCGGGCGAAGGCCTCCAGCGCCCGGCCGCTGTCCAACACCGCCGCCGGATCGGCGGATAGCCCGCCCACCGCCAGCATCTCGTCGGCCAGGGCCAGCACCACCGCGCGTAAACGCGGATCGGGCGATTGGTTCTTCAGAAACGCCACCGCCTCGGCCACTTCCAGGGCATTGCCCACGGCGCGCCCCAAAACCCGGTCCATGTCGGTGATCAGGGCCCGGGCCGGCAGGCCGGCGCCGTCGGCCACCGTGACGATGCTCTCAGCCAACTCCCGCGCCATCGTCCGTTCGGCGGCGAAGGCGCCGCTGCCCATCTTCACGTCCATCACCAGGCCGTCCAGGCCGGCGGCCAGCTTCTTGGACAGGATCGAGGCGGTGATCAGGGGGATCGATTCCACCGTCGCCGTGACGTCGCGAATGGCATAGAGGCGCCGGTCCGCCGGCGCCAGATCGTCGGTCTGGCCGATGATGGCGCAGCCCGCCGTCCGCACCGCATCGCGGAACCGATCCAGGTCCGGCGCGGTATCGTAGCCGGGTACGGCATCCAGCTTGTCCAGGGTGCCCCCGGTGTGGCCCAGGCCACGGCCGGAGATCATCGGCACGAAGCCGCCGCAGGCCGCGATCAAGGGCGCCAGCATCAGGCTGACCTTGTCGCCGACGCCGCCGGTGGAATGCTTGTCCAGCAGCGGGCCGGGCAGATCCACGCCGCGCCAATCGAGCGACACGCCCGACCGCGTCATGCAGCGGGTCAGGGCGACCCGCTCGGCCATGGTCATGCCCTGGAAGAACACCGCCATGGCGAAGGCGGCGATCTGGCCATCGCCGATGGAGCCGTCGGTCAGGCCCGCCACCATGAAGGCGATCTCCTCATCGCTCAGGCCGGCACCGTCCCGCTTGCGGCGGATCACCTCCTGGGGCAGCAGGGTCACGATGCGTATTC
Source organism: Alphaproteobacteria bacterium (assembly GCA_030746635.1). Lineage (GTDB taxonomy): Bacteria > Pseudomonadota > Alphaproteobacteria > JASLMH01. Next base: position 1,612 of record JASLMH010000200.1, read on the forward strand.
CACCAGGAAGTCGTACAACAGCCGGCCGACGTCGTCGGTGGCCCGGGCCGCGTTGGCCAGAGTCTGTTGATGGCTGAGTGGGGTGTCACTCAGGCCGGCGGCGCGGTTGGTGATGATCGACAGGGCGGCGACCCGCAGGCCGGCTTGGCGGGCCAGGATCACTTCCGGCACCGTCGACATGCCGACCGCGTCGGCGCCCAGGATACCGGCGGCGCGAACCTCGGCCGGAGTTTCGAAATTCGGCCCGCTGAACCAGGCATAGACACCGTGATGGAGGTCTATTCCCAGGCCATTGGCGAGTTGCACCAGATGCTCCCGGAGCGCCCCGTCATAGGCCCCGACCAGATCGACGAAACGGTCATCGCCGGCCTCGCCGAACAGCGGCGATTGGCCGGTGAAATTGAGGTGATCGGTGACCAGCATGACACGGCCGGGATCCAGGCCCGCCGACAGGCCGCCGGCCGCGTTGGTCAACACCAGCGCCTCGCATCCCAGGGCGGCCAGGGTGCGGATCGGCACCGCCATGCCGTCGGCCCGGCCGCTTTCGTAAAGATGGCTGCGGCCCTGCAACAGGGCCAGCGGCGTGGCGCCGGCACGCGCCAGCGACAAGGTTCCGCTGTGTCCGCCGACCCCCGGGGCCGGGAAGCCGGGCAATTCGTCGTAGGGGATCTCCACGGTATCGGCGAACCGCCCGGCCAGGCCGCCCAAGCCGGAGCCCAGCACCACCGCCACCTTCGGCTCGATGTCCGGGCAGCGTTGCCGCAGCAGGGCGCAACAGGCCGCCACGGCGTCCATCATTCCAGGTGCTCCGGCCCGAAGGACAGGGGCAGCAATTCATCTAAAGTGACGGTCTGCACCACCGCCGCCGGCGTGCACAGGTGCACCGGGGTGTCCGGGCCGGCGAACTCGCGGATCTTCTGCCGGCAGCCGCCGCAGGGGGTGATCAGATCGGCGCCGTCGCCGACCACCAGAACCGCCTGGATGCGCCCCTCGCCGGCCGCGACCATGGCGGCGATGGCGGCGGCTTCGGCGCACAGGCCCTCGGGATAGGCGGAGTTCTCGACGTTGCAGCCGGCATGAATGCCGCCGCCGGCGCCCAGCACGGCGGCGCCGACGCGGTAGCCGGAATAGGGCGCATGGGCCCGTTCCCTTACCTCCCGGGCCGCCTTCAGCATGTCGGCGATGGTGCTCAATGTTCCTTCACGTATGGCAGGCCGCTGGCCCGTGGCGCGATGGCCTGGCCGATGAACCCGGCCAGCACCACGACGGTAAGAATGTAGGGCAGGGCCTGGACGAATTGAACCGGAACCTCGCCGAGTAGGGGCACCTCGACGCCCTGCAGGCGGATCGCGACGGCGTCCAGGAAACCGAACAGCAGGCAGGCGAACAGCACCGGCACCGGTCGCCATTTGCCGAAGATCATCGCCGCCAGGGCGATGAAGCCCTTGCCGGCGGTCATGTCGCGCAGGAAGCCGGCGCCATGGCCGGTGGAGAGGTAGCTGCCGGCAATGCCACAGAGTATGCCGCACAGCACCAGGGCCAGATAGCGCATGCGCACCACCGAGATGCCGGCGGTGTCGACCGCCGCCGGGTTTTCCCCCGTCGCTCGCAGGCGCAGGCCGAAGCGGGTGCGATAGACCAGCCACCAGACCGCCGGCACGGCCAGGAAAGCCAGGTAGACCAGGATGTTGTGGCCGCTCACCAGCTCGGCGTACAGGGCACCCAGGATCGGCACCTCGGCCACCGCCTCGGCGCCCGGGAAGGTGATGGCGTTGAAGCGGGCGCTGTTCGGCAGCGGCGGCGTCTGGCCGCCCCGTTCGAACCAGGAAATCCCCAACAGCACCGTCAGCCCGGCCACCACGATGTTGATGGCGACGCCGCTGACGATCTGGTTGCCGCGGTGGGTGATGCAGGCAAAGCCGTGGAGGAGCGCCAGCAGGACCGACACCACGACGCCGGCCAGAAGGCCCAGCCAGACCGAGCCGGTCAGCGACGCCGCGGCGGCGGCGGCGAAGGCGGCGGCCAGCATCTTGCCCTCCAGGCCGATATCGATGACGCCCGAGCGCTCCACCACCAGGCCGGCCAGGGCGGCCAGGATCAGCGGCGTCGAGACCCGGATGGTGGCGTCCAGGGTCAGCACGGCGAGGAGGTAGTATTCCGCCATCGCCCTAGGCCTCCACCAGGGCCGGGGCGGCGAAACGCTGGAACAGGCGTTCGAGAGTGGGCCGCAGCATGTAGCTGAGGGCGCCGGAGAACAGCACCACCAGGCCCTGGATCACCACCACCAGGTCCGGCGTGAAGGCCGGGTTCTCGAACGACAGCTCGGCCCCGCCCTGGTACAGGGCGCCGAACAGCAGGCTGGCCAGGACGATACCGACCGGATGGTTGCGGCCCATCAGCGACACCGCGATACCGGTGAAGCCGTAGCCGGCCGAGAAGTCCAGCAACAGGCGGTGCTGCACGCCGATGATCTCGTTGATGCCGACGAAGCCGGCCAGGCCGCCCGACAGGCACATGGCGATGATGATGATCCGCGCCGGCGCGATACCTGCGTAGACCGCCGCGTCGACGTTGCTGCCGACGCTGCGGATTTCATAGCCCCAGCGGGTATGCCAGATCAGCGCCCAGACCCCGACGCAGCAAATCAGCGCCCAGACCAGCGACAGGTTCAGGGGCGAACGCGCCACCTCGATGCCGAACCAGGCCAGGGCCTCGTGCATGAAGGGCAGCCAGGCATTGCTGGCGAACTCGCGGCTTTCGGGCGACATCTGCCCCGGCTTGATCAGCACGTTGGCCAGCAGGTAGACCATCACCGAGGCGGCGATGAAGTTGAACATGATGGTGGTGATGACGATGTGGCTGCCGCGTTTGGCCTGCAGGTAGGCCGGAATGAAGGCCCAGGCGGCGCCGAACAGGGCTGCGCCTACGATGCAAATCGGCAGCAGCAGGATGAACGGCAGGCTCTGATCCAGGGCCAGGCAGGCCAGGCCGACACCCAGGCCGCCGATATAGGCCTGCCCCTCGCCGCCGATGTTGAACAGCATGGCGTGGAAGGCCACGGCCACGGCCAGGCCGGTAAAGATGAAGTTGGTGGTGTAATAGAAGGTATAGCCCAAGCTTTCCTCGTAGCCGAAAGCGCCGCGCACCAGGATCCAGGTCGCCTCGAACGGGTCCTGCCCCAGGGCGGCGATCAACAGGCCCGAGACCAGAAAGGCCAGGGCGACGTTGATCAGGGGCAGCAGCACCACGTCGGCCCAGACCGGCAGCTTGGCAGTGGTACTAGCCATCGGCCGCCACCGTTGCTTCGTCCGGCATGGCGTTGGCCATCATCAGGCCGATGGTGCGGGCATCGGCCTCGGCGCCTGGCACCTCGCCGACGATGCGGCCCTCGAACATCACCAGGATGCGGTCACTCAACGAGAGGATCTCGTCCAACTCCACCGATACCAGCAGCACCCCGCAGCAGCCGTCCCGCATCTCGATCAGCCGCCGATGGATGAATTCGATGGCGCCGATATCGACACCTCGGGTCGGCTGGCCGACGAGGAGGATTTCCGGCTGGCGTTCGATCTCGCGGGCCAGCACGAGCTTCTGCTGGTTGCCGCCGGAAAAATTGGCGCTGCCCAGCAACGGCTCGGCCGGCCGGACGTCGAAACGGGCCATCTTGGCCGTCGTGTCGCCGACGATGGCGCCGATCTTCAGGAACACCGGACCGGTATATTGCGGGTCGTCCTGATAGCCCAGGATCGCCGATTCCCAGGCCTGAAACGCCGGCACCAGGCCCATGCGCTGACGGTCCTCGGGCACGTGAGCCAGGTTCAACGCCCGCATATGATGGGCATCACGGGGCCGCTCCGGCGTGATCGTGGTGCCGTGCACCACCAGTTCGCCGCCGTCCAGCGGCCGGATGCCCGACAGCGCCTCCAGCAATTCGCTCTGGCCGTTGCCCGAAACCCCGGCGATGCCGACGATTTCGCCGGCCCGCAGGGTGAAGTCGACATGATCGACCCGCACCACCCCCTTGTCGTCGATCACCGTCAGGTCCCGCGCCTGCAGCACCACCTCGGCCGGGCGGGCGGCGGTCTTCTCGACCCGCAACAAAACCGGCCGGCCGACCATCAGCTCGGCCAGTTCCTCGCGGGTGGTTTCGGCGGTTGCCCTCTCAGCGACGATTTCGCCCGCCCGCATCACCGAGACGTTGTCGGTGATCGCCATGATCTCGCGCAGCTTGTGGGTGATCAGGATGATCGTGACGCCACGTTCGCGCATCGACCGCAGGATCTCGAACAGGCGGTCGGCCTCCTGCGGCGTCAGCACGCCGGTGGGCTCGTCGAGGATCAGGATGCCGGCGCCGCGATACAGCGCCTTCAGCAGTTCCACCCTTTGGCGCAGGCCGACCGGCAGTTCGCCGACCACCGCGTCCGGATCGACCTCCAGGCCGTAATCCCGCTCCAGCCGCTCGACCTCCGCCCGCGCCGCCGCCAGGCCGCCGGCGAGCAGTGGGCCGCCCTCGGCGCCGAGCAGGATGTTTTCCAGCACGGTGAACACGTCCACCAGCATGAAGTGCTGATGTACCATGCCGATGCCGGCCTTGATGGCGTCCTCGGGGCTGGCGATCCGGCGCGCCTCGCCGGCCACCTCTATCTCGCCGCTGTCGGCCTGATAGAAGCCGTACAGGATACTCATCAGGGTCGACTTGCCGGCGCCGTTCTCGCCGACGATGCCATGGATGGTGCCGGCCGGCACCGTCAGCGAGACCTCCCTGTTGGCGTGAACCGGGCCGAAATGCTTGTTGATGCCGCGCAGGACGATCGCCGGCGCTCCGCTGGCGGCCATCCCCGCCGCCTACCGGAGGCCGAACGAAAACGCGGCCAGGCAAACCGGCTCGATCAATAGGTGCACGTGTTGTCGGCCATATAGTCGTGCACCTTGATCTTGCCGGCGATGATATCGGCCTTGGCCTGTTCCACCTGGCCTTTCATGGCCGGCGTGATCAGCGCCTTGTTGTGTTCGTCCAGGGCCCAGTCGACGCCGCCTTCCTTCAGGCCCAGCACCTGCAAGCCGGGCTTCCAACTGCCGTCGGAGGCGCTTTTGAAGGTGTTGTAGGCCGCGACGTCGACCCGCTTCAGCATCGAGGTCAGCATGGTGCCGGGGTGCAGGTAGTTCTGATTGGAATCCACCCCGATGGCGTACTTGCCGTTGTCCTTGGCCGCCTGATAGACGCCGATGCCGGTGCCGCCGGCGGCGGCGAAAACCACGTCGGCGCCACGATCGAACTGACTTTTCGCCAACTCGGCCCCCTTGGTCGGATCGTTCCAGGCCGATGGCGTGGTGCCGGTCATGTTGGCGTAGATTTGCATCTTGGCGTTGGCGTGCTTGACGCCCTGCTCGAAGCCGCACTGAAAGCGGCGGATCAGCGGGATGTCCATGCCGCCGACGAAACCGACCTTGCCGCTTTTCGAGGCGGCGGCGGCCAGCACGCCGACCAGGAACGAGCCCTCGTGCTCCTTGAAAACGATCGATTGCACGTTGGGCAGCCCAACCACCATGTCGATAATGGCGAAACGGGTGTTGGGGAACTCCTTGGCCACCTTTTCGATCGCCGGCGCCTGGGCGAAGCCGACGCCGAGCACCGGGTTCGAACCACGCTGCGCCATCTTGCGCACCGCCTGTTCCCGCTGGGTCGGGTTCTTGACCTCGAACTCGCGGTATTTGGTGCCGGTTTCCTTGCGGAATTTCTCGACGCCGTTGTAGACGCCCTGATTGAACGACTTGTCGAACTTGCCGCCCATGTCGAAGACCACGGCGGGCGTATCGCCGCCGGCCATGGCGCTGCCGGCCGCCAGCAGAATCGCGCCGGCGGCAATTGCCTGGAGCAGGTTTTTCATGGTGCCTCCCGTTTTTCGGTTCATTGCCATCGGATTTCATCCCCCCGGTCCGATGGTTCCCCGGGACACGTCAACCAACGCACGTCCGACCGCCGCGGCAACGGGGCGGCGGGCCTTTGTCGTCATCCTAGAACAACGTTCGCCCAAAGAGAATTGGCGCCGCCGCCGGATCGGCGCATCAGCGGCGGCAGGTATTGTCGGCCATGTAGTCGTGCACCTTGATCCGGCCGGCGATGATGTCGGCCTTGGCTCGCTCCACCTGTTTTTCCATGGCCGCGGTGACAAGTGCCCGATTGTGCTCATCCAGGGCCCAGCCGACGCCGCCCTCCGCCAGGCCAAGCACCTGAATACCGGCTCGCCAGCGGCCTTCGGTGGCGCTCTTGAAGGTGTTGTAGGCGGCGACGTCGACCCGTTTCAGCATCGACGTGAGCATGGTGCCGGGATGCAGGTAGTTCTGATTGGAATCGACGCCGATGGCGTACTTGCCGTTGTCCTTGGCCGCCTGCAGGACGCCGATGCCGGTGCTGCCGGCGGCGGCGAAGACCACGTCGGCGCCGCGATCGAACTGGCTTTTCGCCAACTCGGCCCCCTTGGTCGGATCGTTCCAGGCCGCCGGCGTGGTGCCGGACATGTTGGCATAGACGACGACGTCGGGATTGGCATGACGGGCGCCCTGTTCGTAGCCGCAGGCGAACTTGCGGATCAGCGGGATATCCATGCCGCCGACGAAGCCGACCTTGCCGCTTTTCGAGGCGGCGGCGGCCAGCACGCCGACCAGGAAAGACCCTTCGTGTTCCTTGAAGACGATGGACTGCACATTGGGCAGGTCGACCACCATGTCGATGATGGCGAAGCGGGTGTTGGGGAATTCCTTGGCCACCTTGGTGATCGCCGGCGCCTGGGCGAAGCCGACGCCCAACACCGGGTCGGAGCCGCGCCTGGCCATCTTGCGGATCGCCTGCTCCCGCTGGGTCGGATTCTTGATCTCGAATTCCCGGTAGGGGATGCCGGTTTCCTTGCGGAACCGCTCGGCCCCGTCATAGACCCCCTGGTTGAAGGATTTGTCGAACTTGCCGCCCATGGCGAAGACCACCGCCGGCACCTTGTCGTCCGCCAGGGCCGATAGGTTGAGCACCGTCATGCCGGTGACGAGCAAACCAAAGCCACGCCGCGAGATCGTCATGTTGCCTCCCACTCCGAAACGCCCAAAGCTCGATCTTAGCCCGCATTTCTCACCATAGTCATGGTCTGCGCGTCGCTGTCGGCTCGACAGGGTAGGAGAACCGCGCCGCGCGATGTGGGGCATCGGGCAAGCGGTTCGACGCCGCCTGTCG
>JASLMH010000201.1 GCA_030746635.1 Alphaproteobacteria bacterium
AGAAAGAAGAACGAATCGACGATCTCCTCGATGGAATCCAGGGTAAACGTGGCGCCGACCAGGACAGCCACGCCCAGTGCCATGCCAAGGACGGTCAGGGCGGCCCGGCGGGGCCAGCGCCAGATATGCCGCAGAATCATCACGGTGGGCTGATCCAGTCGCGCCAAGGTGACCAGGCCGTCCAGGCCGGCGGAGCGATAGTCGGTGGGTGAGGCCGGACGCATGGCGATCGCCGGCGGCAGGCGGGCAGCCCGGCGGGCGGCGTTGTAGGCGCCGACCAGCGCCGCCGACAGGGCCAGCAGGCAGGCGCCGGCCACGATGGCGGGGTCCAGCCGGTAGTGCAGGAAAGGAAAGCGGAAGAATTGGGTGTAAATGGCCGTCATGCCTTCGCCCAACCAAGTGCCGGCAACGACACCCGCGAGGGTCCCCATCAAGCCGATGATCGCTGCCATCTTGAGGTAATGCAGGGCTATGGCGTTGTTGGTGTAGCCCACCGCCTTCAGTAAGCCGATCTGCTCCCGTTCGGTGGCCACCAGACGGCCAATGACCACATGGAGGAGGAACGCCGCAACGATCAGAAAGATCGGCGGCGCCACCTGGCCAAACTCCCGTAATATCTTCATCTCGCTGTCCAGGTAGGCGTGCGAGACATGATCGCGACGGCCGAATGCGCCGGTGCCGCCATATCGATCCAGCAGCCGGTCCAGACGATCGATCACCTCCGACTCGTCGGCACCCCGCTGCAGGGACAGGCAGACCTGGTTGAAGGCGCCGTCCAAATCGAAGGCCGCCTCCAGCGGCGCCCGGTCCATCCACAACACGGCGAAGCGGCGATTGTCCGGCACCAGTTGCCCCGGCGCGATGGCATAGACGAACTCCGGCGACAGCGCCGTGCCGGCGACGATCAGGGTGCGCTTGCGTTCGTTGATGATGGCGGCGAAGCGATCGCCGGGGCGCAGGCCGTGAGCTTCGGCGAAGGATTCGTTGACGATCGCCTCGTCGACGCGGCCCTTGCGGATCGGCCGGCCGCTGCGCAGAACGATGTCATTGAGCGGCCGTTCACCCGCCGCCGGCAACGAGATCAAGCGCGCGGTCACCGGTTCGTCGACGCCGGGCAGGTCCAGGGTGACGTGTTTGACGATGCGCAGGGAGATGCCGGCGACGCCGGGGATGGCGGTGATCCGGGCGGCCAGGGTCTTCGGCGCCCGTTTGACCACGGCGAAGACGTCGGCGAAATTCTGCCGCTGGTAATAGGCGTCACGGGTTTCCTTCAGCGAGTCCATGGTACCGAACGACAGCAGCACCAGAGCGACGCCGGCGCCCATGACCAGGGCGATGGCCACGGCCTGGCCCCTGATGTGCCAGGCATCGCGCAGCAATTTCCTGTTCAACACCGACATCCGCCGCCTACCAGGATATCTCGCGGGCCGGCGTCCGGCTCGGGTTGACCCGGACCTCGTTGATCCGGCCGTCCAGGAAACTGATCACGCGATCGGCCATGGCGGCGATGGCGGCGTTGTGGGTGATCACCGCGGTGGTGGTGCCCAGTTCCTGGTTGACCCGCTCGATCGCCTGCAGCACCAGGATGCCGGTCTGGCTGTCCAGGGCGCCGGTCGGCTCGTCGCACAACAGCACCGCCGGCCGCTTGGCGATGGCCCGGGCGACGGCGACCCGCTGCTGCTCGCCGCCCGATAGCTGGGCCGGAAAGTGGTCCATGCGGTCAGCCAGGCCGACCATCTCCAGCGCTTCCTCGGGCGGCATCGGGTCGCGGGCGATTTCCGTCACCAGGGCGACGTTCTCGCGCGCCGTCAGGCTGGGGATCAGGTTGTAGAACTGGAAGATGAAGCCGACATGGTCGCGGCGGAAGGCGGTCAGCGCCCCTTCGCCCAGGGCCGCCAGGTCGGTGTCGCGAAACAGCGCCCGGCCGCCGCTGGCGCTGTCCAGGCCGCCGAGAATGTTCAACAGGGTCGATTTGCCGCTGCCCGAGGGGCCCAGCAGCACGGCCAGTTCGCCGGCCAGCAATTCGACGTCGATGCCACGCAAGGCATCCACCGTGACCTCGCCGGTCCGGTAACGCTTGGTCAGTGCTTCGGTCTTGAACACCGCCGCTGGCATCGACCCCTCCTACTCAGCAATATGTAGGGATCGAGGGCCGATCATGCGATGGGGAATTAGCTTTTGGGGATATCCGGCACCCAGAGGTAGCCGTCCTGGTCGATGATGAAAGCCTCGCGCAGGCCGTGGGGCTTGTCCATGGCGCCGGCCAAGACGGTGTAGTCCAGGGACCGAGCCCGGGCTTCGGCGGCGTCCGGGTCGCGGCCGTGCAGGCGGAATTCGGCGCCGATGCCGCGCGCGGTTTCGTCGTCCAGGCTGCCGCGCAGCGGGTGGTCGTTGTAGGTGTGATCGGCGTGCAGCATCCACTCGGCGCCGTGGCCGCGGAACACGGCGAAATCGGCGTCGGCGTAGACCTCCTCGGCGGCCAGGACCTCGCGATGGAAGGGCAGGGCGGCCGGTACCGACCGCACCAGCAGGTTGATGCCCAGGCCGGCGAGGCCGCGGCCGTAGTCCGGCGCCGGCATCCAGGGTTCGCCCTCGCGCAGTTTCATCGCCCGTGCTCCATCCTAGTCGCCGCCACCATCCAACAACTTGAAGGCGCGCAGGTAGTCGGGCTCCGGCGTGCCGGCGGCCAGTTTGGGATCGGCGATCGGCTGGCCGATATGTTGCTCGATCGGCAGCACCCCGGCCCAGCAGCTCAGGGCATAGTCCTCCTCGTCATCGATCGGCGGCCCGGTGCGGATCTTGGCCGAAGCCTCCTCGATGTCCATGTAGACCACGGTGGTCGCCTTCATTTCCTGTTCGTTCGGCGGCCGCATGTCGTCCCAGCGGCCGGGCATCATCTTGTCGATGAAATCCTTCAGGGCGGCCAGGCGATGCGCTTCGTCGGTCACCGCCCGGGCGTGGCCGAAGGCCATGGCGGAGCGGTAGTTGACGCTGCAGTGAAAGCCCGAGCGGGCCAACACCAGGCCGTCCAGAAAACTGACGGTGAGGCAGACCGGGGCGCCGCCCTCGACGCTGCGGATCATCCGGCTGGCGGAGGAGCCGTGCCAATACAAGCGGTCGTCGTCCCGCCAATGGATGGTCGGGGTGACGTAGGGTTCGCCGTCGATGTTGTAGCCGACGTGGCAGAGCATGCTGGCGTCCAGCACGGCATAAACGGTTTCCTTGTCATAATGGCCCCGCAGATGGGCCCGCCGCAGGCGGGTTTTTTCGCTGGCCGTGAAGGCGTCGCTCATCGCACTACTCCATGCTTTCAAACTGGCCTGGAAACTACCGGAAAATTGGCTCGAAATAAAGGGCCAATTATGAGAAAATGATAGGGCCAATTTGTAAGTCATTGAAAAAAGAGGATCAAATGCAGTGGGAAGCTGGCAGCGGGCTGTTGGCGATGAACTTTCAAAGACGTGGCGGCGAGCCGCTGTACCGGCAGCTCTATGGCGAACTGCGCGACATGATCCTGGATGGCCGGCTGTCGGCCGCCACCCGTCTGCCGGCCAATCGCGCCCTGGCGGCCGACCTGTCGCTATCCCGCAATACCGTGGCCACGGCCATGCAGCAACTGCTGGCCGAGGGCTACGTGGAGACCCGCCATGGCGACGGCACCTATGTGGCCACCGAACTGCCCGATGCCGGGCCGTCCGAGGCGCCGCCGATCCCGACCGGCGACGACGTCGCCCGGCATTACGGCCTGTCGCGCCGCGGCCGGGCCCTGGCGGCGATCGGCCGCGGCAATACCGATCCGGATCGGGCCTTCGTCCCGGGCCCCGATCTTTCCCACTTCCCGTTCGATGTCTGGGGCCGGCTGCTGGCCCGGTTCTGGCGCCGGCCTGGCAGCGAGCTCGCGGCCTGTCGCGATGCCGGCGGCTATCCGCCGCTGCGGGCCGCCATCGCCGGCTATCTGGGGGCGGTGCGGGGGGTGCGCTGTAGCGCCGAACAGGTGGTGGTGGTCAGCGGCGCCCAGCAGGCCATTCATCTGGCGGCGCAGGTGTTGCTGGACCATGGCGACCAGGCCCTGGTGGAGGAGCCGGGCTATGCCGGCGTGCGCGGGGCGCTGACCTCGGCCGGGCTGCGCATCGGCCACGCCCCGGTGGATGACGAGGGCCTGATGATCCACGAGGGCGAGGCGCGGGCGCCCTTGGCCCGGATGGTTTGTGTCGCGCCCTCGCACCAGCACCCCCTGGGCGTGGTGATGAGCCTGCGCCGCCGCCTCGACCTGATCGAATGGGCCCGCCGCCGCCGGGCCTGGATCCTGGAGGACGACTACGACAGCGAATACCGCTATGCCGGCCGGCCCCTGGCGGCGCTGCAGGGCCTGGACCCGAGCGGCCGGGTGATCTACGTCGGCAGCTTTTCCAAGGTGCTGTTCCCCTCGCTACGCCTGGGCTATCTGGTGGTGCCGCCGGATCTGGTCGAGGCCTTCCTGCGGGCCCGCCGGGTGCTCGACGACCACACCTCGATGTTGGCCCAGCCGGTGTTGGCGCAATTCATCGCGGACGGGCATTTCGCGGCCCACGTCCGCCGCATGCGCCGGCTCTACGCGGCCCGCCAAAAGGCCCTGCTGGCCGCCGCCGAGAGGTATCTGGCGCCGTTTCTGCAGGTCGCCCCGGACGAGGCCGGCATGCACCTGATCGCCTGGCCGACCGAGGCCCTGAGCCGCCGCCTGAACGACGTACAGGCGGCAGAGCGGGCCGGCGCCGCGGATGTCACCGTGCTGCCCCTCAGCACCAGCCATGCCGGGCGGGCGACGCGCCAGGGGTTGATGCTGGGCTATGCGGCCCACGACGAAGGGGTGATCGAGGCCGCCGCCCGCCGCCTCGGCGGGGCCTTGGCTGCCTGAACGGCGCGATATTTACAATTGCGGAAGCGCGGACCAGGATGCCGCCATACGGCTCGCGGTATTTCGCAACGGGGGAAGGCATGACCGAAGAGCAGTCCTACGAGGGTTCCTGTTTGTGCGGCGCGGTCGGTTTCGCGATCCGGCCGCCGACCTTGTTTTGCGGCCACTGTCACTGCGCCTATTGCCGACGGGCCCACGGCGCCGCCTTCGTCACCTGGGTCGGTGCCGCCGAGGGGCGGTTCGAACTGCGCGACGGGCAGGTCTGTCTGGTCTGGTACCCGTCGTCGAAACAAAGCCGGCGCGGCTTTTGTTCCAAATGCGGCACCACCTTGTTCTTCGCCAGCACCGCCGCGCCGGGCGAAATGCACATCGCCCGTGCCCTGATCGCGGGCGAGATCGACCGATCGCCCGCGATCAACACCTTCGATGACGAGCGGGTGCCCTGGATCCATGGCGCCGCCGACCTGCCGGCCTATGGCGGCGACGCCGAGGAATTGGCCCACTATCGGGACATTCCGGCGCTGGAGGAGTAGTCAACCGCCTCAATCCAGCTCAGGCCAGCTCCGGCGGATCGGTTCGCCGCCGTCCCAGCAGTCGGCCGCCGCCCGGATCGCCGTGAACAGGCGGATGCTGAGGTCGTCCAGGGCGGCCATTTCGAACATCGAGCCCAAATGCGCCTGGGTATCCAGATAGGCCAGCCGGGTGCCGCCGACCCGGCCGGACAGCACCACCTCGCCGCCCCCCGCCGTGAACCGCTCGAGGGCCGCGTCATAGGCCGCCCCATCGGGCCAGGAGGACAGATGATGCAGGCCGCCCGTGGGGCAATCGGCCAGGAAATCGCCGTAGGGCGAGGGCGCGTCGTTCAGCGGTTCGATCAGTTCGATCTGCAGATCACCCGAATTGGCCAGGGCGATCGATGCCCTGGCGTCGGTCGGGCGGCCGCGGTAGATGGCCTCGCGCAGGGGCAGTTCGCCGATGGCGAACCAGGGGCCGACGCCCAGGACCTCCACCCAATGGCGCATCGCCGCCTCGATATCGGGAACCACGTAGCCGTTTTGCCGGACGGCGCCGAATAAGCGACTCATCACCAATTTCCTCGTTTCCAGGCCTCGAAGATCGTAGCCGGCTTCGCCATACTGGGCAAAACGGCGACCGGCACCCGCCGGCCAATGATTGGAATGGTCCCCCGCCCATGGCCAAGATCCTCAGCCTCACCTCGCACGTGGTCTACGGCCATGTCGGCGCCCAGGCCGGCATTCTGCCCCTGCAGCGCTTGGGGCACGAGGTCTGGCACCTGCCGACGGTGCTGTTCTCCAACCATCCGGGGTACGGCGGCTATGCCGGCGGACCGGTGGCGGCGGAGCGACTGGCGGAATTGCTGGAGGGCGTGGCGGCGCGGGGTTTCCTCGACGACTGCGCGGCCCTGCATGCGGGCTATCTGGGCGCGGCGGCGGCGGTCGACACGGCGCTCGCGGCCCTGACCGCCCTGCGCCAGGCCAATCCCGGGGCGTTGTTCTTCTGCGATCCGGTGCTGGGCGACGAAGGCCGTCTCTACGTGCCCGAAGACCTGGCGGCGGCGCTACGCGACAGCCTGGTGGCGCAGGCCGACATCGTCACGCCCAACCGCTTCGAGCTGGAATACCTCGACGGCGGGCCCATCGGGTCGCTGGCCGAGGCGGCGGCGGCGGCAAACCGGCTGCGCCAGCGGGGGCCGCGGGTGGTGGTCTGCACCGGCGCGGCGTTGCGCGACGGTGAACTGGGCAGCCTGGTGGTCGACGATGCCGGCGCGGCGGTGGTCTGGACGCCGCATCAGCAGCCGGCGCCGAAGGGCACCGGCGATGCCTTCGCCGCAATCCTGCTGGGCCGCTATCTGCGGGGCCAGGACATCCGAGAGGCGCAGGCCCTAGCCAGCGCCTCGCTGCACGGCCTGATCGCGGCCAGCAACACGGCCGGCTCGGGCGAGTTGGCGTTGATCGACGGCCAGGACGAGATCGTCGAGCCAAGCACCGAGTTTGTTGTAGAACCATTGGCTTGAGGCGATCAGCGGGGGGAGCCATCGTGACACTGCGCATCGTACAGATCTCGGACAGCCATCTCGGCGCGTCCCGGCCCAACTATCTGGCCAACTGGCGGGTCTGTCGCGACGAGATCCGGCGGCTGGCGCCCGATCTGGTCATCAACACCGGCGATGTCTCCCTGGATGGCGCCGACAGCGACGACGACCTGGCCCTGGCCAGGCAACTGCACGACGAGTTGGGTTGTCCCTACCGGGTCATCCCCGGCAACCACGACATCGGCGACGACCCGGCATCCGCCGCCGCCGGGGCGCCGGGCCAGGTGATCGACGACGAGAGGCGGGCCCGGTTCCGAGCGGTCTTCGGCGACGACTTCTGGCGGCAGCGGATCGGCGATTGGGACCTGATCGGCCTGAACGCGCAATTGATCGGCAGCGACCTGGCCGGCGAAGCCGAACAATGGGACTTCCTGCTGCAAGCGCTGGCGGACGCTGACGGGCCGATCGCCTTGTTCGTGCACAAGCCGCTGTTCGCCCATGACCCGAGCCGAGACGGCGAGGTGTATCGATACCTGGCACCGGCCGCGCGCGACCGCCTGTTCGGTCTGATGGCCGACCGGCGGGTCAAGCTGGTCGGCACCGGCCACGTGCACCAATGGCTGCGGACCCGTCACCTGGGCGCCGAGTTCGTCTGGGCCCCGTCCACCGCCTTCATCATCGGCGATGCGGCCCAGCCGGTGATCGGGGAGAAGCTGGTCGGACTGATCCTGTACGAACTCGACGGTGATGGGGTCCGGGTCGATCTGTGCCGACCCGCCGGCATGCAGCCCCACGACATCGTGGAATTGATCCGAAAAGGCGGCGCCGATCTGCCGGCGGCCTATCGCTCCGACCTGCTATGAGGAACGGGACCGGATGTCGCCATCCGGTCCCGCCGCAAAGTCCGATGGGCCTGACGGCCGCGCTAATTCACCCGGTATTCGTCGGGCAGGAACATCAGGCTGTCCTGATCCTCGGCCACCGACATGTGGCATTCGTAACAGAACGTCATCTTGCCCGAGCCGGCCCCCTTGGTGGTGCCGAACACGCTGCCGTCGGCCATGATCATGGTGTAACGCCAATTGTCGGAGGCCTTGTTGAAGCCGGCCGGCATCTTCTCCATCAGGAACAGCGGCCCGCCCGCCAGTTTGCCGTTCGGCATGGCGACGAAGCTGTCCTTGGCCAGCAGGGCGCCGACCGGCATCCGCCCGGCACTTTCATACTTGCCATAGCTGGCCGCCTGGGCGTTGCCGTAGTTGTTGACGTAGCGGCCGCCGTGGGTATCCGAGACGTAGGGCTGGCTGGCATAGTTGCTCCAGCCCTTGTAGTTGCTGGCCACCGCCATGCCCGACTTGCCGTAACCGCCGACCATCTCCTTCACGAGGCAGTCGTAGGCCGAGCGGGCCTCGGCCGCGGTCAGCTCCACCGCCGCGCCGGCGCCGCAGGGGTTGCACGGGTTGCAGGCACCGCAGGCACTTTTCTTGGCGGCGCAGGGGTTGCACGGGTTGCAGGCCTTCTTGGCCGCGCAAGGATTGCAGGCACCGCAGCCTTTCTTCTTGGCGGCACAGGGGTTGCAGGCCCCACAAGCTTTCTTGGCCGCGCACGGATTACAGGCACCGCAGCCCTTCTTCTTGGCGGCGCATGGGTTACAGGCACCACAGGCCGTTTTCTTCGCGGCACATGGGTTGCAGGCCCCACAGCCCTTCTTCTTCGCCGCGCA
>JASLMH010000202.1 GCA_030746635.1 Alphaproteobacteria bacterium
GGCGATCATCAACGAATCGGCGCTATCGTTTCTCGGCCTTGGCGACCCCAACCTGATGAGCTGGGGCACGATGATCGGCGCGGGTCGCGAAGTGCTCAGGAATGCCTGGTACCTGACGGCGCTTCCCGGTATCGCCATTCTTCTCACCGTGCTCGCGCTCAACCTCGTCGGAGACGGCCTGAACGACGCCCTCAACCCCCGGCTCAAGAGCGGATGACGACCGAGCCAACTCCCGTTCTCGAGGTCAGGGCTCTCGAGACGTGCTTCTTCACCGATGCCGGCACGGTCGGTGCGGTCGACGGCCTCACGTTCTCCATCCGCAAGGGCGACACACTCGCCCTCGTGGGCGAATCGGGATGCGGCAAATCCGTGACCGCCCTCTCGATCCTGAGGCTGGTGCCCGATCCGCCGGGACGCATCGCCGGCGGTGAGATCGTGTTCGAGGGCCGCGACCTGCTGCGGCTGTCATCGCGGGAGATGCGACGCATTCGCGGCAACGCGATCTCGATGGTCTTCCAGGACCCGATGACATCCCTCAACCCGGTATTCACGATCGGCGATCAGATCAGCGAGGCGATTCAGACTCACGAGTCCGTCCCGCGGCGGACGGCGTGGCGCCGCAGCGTGGAGCTTCTCGAGCTGGTGCGGATGCCGGACCCCCATCGGCGGGTCCACGACTATCCCCATCGCCTGTCGGGCGGCATGCGCCAGCGGGTCATGATGGCGATGGCGGTGGCGTGCGGCCCGAAGATTCTTATCGCGGATGAGCCGACGACGGCGCTCGATGTCACCATCCAGGCTCAGGTCCTGACCCTGCTCGACCGCCTGAAACGCGAGTTCGGCATGACGGTGCTGCTGATCACCCACGACCTCGGCGTCGTCGCCGAGTGGGCGAACCGCGTCGTCGTGATGTACGCCGGCCGCAAGGTCGAGGATGCGCCGGTCGACGAAATGCTGACCAATCCCAAGCACCCCTACACCCGGGGGCTGATTGCCTGCGTACCGCATCTGCAGGCGGTGCCGTCGGCGGAGCGACCGCCATTGACCGAAGTGCCGGGCGTGGTGCCATCGATCGTCGAGCTTGGCCGTGGAGGCTGCCCGTTCGCGCCGCGCTGCGCCCAGGCCATGGCCCGCTGCCGCGAACAGATGCCGCCGCCGACGGCGGTGGTGGAGGGCCATCAAGCCGCTTGCTGGCTGCTGGAGGAGGCGACCGAGGCATGAACGGCGTGGCGGCGGACCAGGAAACCCTTTTGCGGGTAGCGGACCTGAAGGTTCATTTCCAACAGAAGAAACCGCATCCATTGGCGGCCGCCCCGGTGGTGCATGCGGTGGACGGCGTTTCCTTCGAGGTTAGGCGCGGCACCACCTTCGGCCTGGTCGGCGAAAGCGGTTCCGGCAAGACCACGACGGCCCTGGCGGTGATACGCCTGGTGCATATCACCGCCGGACAGGTCAAGCTCGGCGAGATCGATATCGGCGCCCTCGAGGGCAGCGAATTGCGCCGGCAGCGCCGGCACATGCAGATCATCTTCCAGGACCCCTATTCCTCGTTGAACCCGCGGGTGCGGGCCGGCGCCATCGTGCGCGAGCCCCTTGAGCAACTTGGCATGGGCGATCGAGCGGGTCGGGACGAGCGGGTGGCCGAACTGTTCCGCCACGTCGGCCTGCGGCCCGAGCAGCAGGCGCTGTTTCCGCACCAGTTCTCGGGCGGCCAGCGGCAGCGGATCGGCGTCGCCCGGGCCTTGGCCACCAATCCTGAACTGATTGTCTGCGACGAGCCGGTCTCGGCCCTGGACGTGGCGATCCAGGCGCAAATCCTCAACCTGCTGCGCGGCCTGCAGGAGGAGTTCGGCCTGACCTACCTGTTCATCTCCCACGATCTGGGCGTGGTGCAATATATGTGCGATGAGATCGCCGTCATGTACCTGGGTCAGATCGTCGAACAGGCCGATCGTATCTCCCTGTTTACCGAGGCGTTGCACCCCTACACCTGGGCCCTGTTGTCGGCTGTGCCCTCGGCCGACCCGGAGGTGCGCGACAAACGTGATCGCATTCGCCTGGTCGGCGATCCGCCCAGCCCGATCGACCCGCCGCCCGGCTGCCGCTTCGCCTCGCGCTGCCCCTTCGCCCAGGCGCAGTGCACCTCCGAGACGCCGGCCCTGCGGCAAATCCGCGACGGTCATACGGTGGCCTGCCATCTGGTCAGCGACGACGGCGTGACGCCGATGCGCCGGTCCGCCGGCTAAACGTCTCTAAAGTAGGGAGTATCCCGATGCGCCTGGTGCTGGCGGTGATGCGCCACGAAACCAATACGTTCTCGCCACTGTCGACGCCGTTGGCGGCGTTCTCGCCGATCGGCGGCGACCGGGCGATCGCCGCCTATCGCGGCACCAACAACCCGCTGGCGGCCTATATCGAAATCGCCGAACGGGCAGGGGCCGAGATCGTGCTGCCCGTGGCCGGCAACGCCTCCCCAAGTGGCCCGGTGGCCCGCGCGGCTTTCGAGGAGATGGCCGGCTCGATCTGCCAGGCGGTGGAGGCCGGCTGTGACGGCGTCATGCTCGATCTGCACGGCGCCATGGTGACCGAGGAGCATGACGACGGCGAAGGCGAACTGCTGCGCCGGATCCGCCAAATCGCGCCCGAGTTGCCGATCGCCGTCGCCCTGGATTTCCACACCAACCTGTCGGCCGGGATGATCGCCAATGCCACCGTGATCACCGGCTATTGCACCTATCCCCACGTCGATATGTACGAGACCGGGCGCCGGGCCGGCGACACCCTGATCCGGGCGATGCGGGGCGAGGTGCGCCCGGTGATGCTCTGGCGGTCGCTGCCCATCCTCAGCCACATGCTGCGGCAGACTCCGGCCGAGCAGCCGATGAAGGACGTGATGGATCTGGCCATGGCGGCGGAGGCCGACGGCCGGGTGCTCAACGCCTCGGTGTTCGGCGGCTTTCCCTTGGCCGATATCCCGCATGTCGGCCTGGGCGCGGTGGTGGTCGGCGATGGCGAGGCGGCGGCGGCCGGGCAATTGCTGGATAGGTTGCTGGACCTGGCCTGGCAACGGCGCCGGGATTTCGTCTTCGAGATCGAGCCGGTGGCCGATTCCCTGGCCCGGGCGGGCGAACTGGAGGACGGGCCGGTGATCCTGGTCGATCACGGCGACAATTGCGGTGCCGGCGGCCCCCAGGACAACATGGACGTGCTGGCGGAGGTCTTGCGCCTGGGTTTCGAGCAGGTGGCGGCGGGACCGGTTTGGGACCCGGCCTCGGTGGCGCGGATGGTCGAGGCCGGCGTCGGCGCCGAGGTCACCCTGCAACTGGGCGGCAAGACGGATTCTCCCTCGATGGAGTTGCGCGGCCAACCGCTCGAGGTCAGCGGCACGGTGAGCTGCATAACCGACGGGCGCTTCACCGTGCGCGGCCCGATGGCGACGGGCACCCGCATGAACATGGGCCGCACCGCCGTGCTGCGAAACGGCGACATCGACATCGTGGTCAGCGAACGACGGTTCGAGCCGTACGATATCGGCTGTTTCACCCACGCGGGCGTCGATCCGGCCCAGAAGAAATACGTGCTGATCAAGTCGCGGCAGCATTTCCGCGCCGGCTTCGCGCCGATCGCCAGGCATGTGGTATTGATCGCCGGTCCGGGGGTGTGCAGTTCGGACTACGCGTCGTTCCCGTTCAAGAACCTGCGCCGACCGATCTATCCGCTGGATCCCGACGCCACGCGCAACGCCTGAGCGGTCCGAGGTCCGGAACCGATGGGTGACGCCGCCGACCTGCCCGATCTCGAAACCGCGCGGCTACTGCTGCGGCCCCGAACCCTGGACGATCTGGACGCCTGCCTGGCGATGGATATGGATGCGGAGGTCGGGCGCTACCTGTACCCCGACGGCCGGCCGACGCGGGAGCAGCGGCACCAGCAACTGCTGGCGCAGATGGCTGACGGCGGCGGTGGCGGCCGGGGCAGCTTCTGGACCGTACGCTGGCGGCAGGAGCCCGAATTCCTCGGCTGGTGCGGGCTGTTCCCGTTGGAGCAATCGGGCCTGGTCGAGATCGGCTACCGCTATGTCACCGCGACCTGGGGCCGGGGTGTGGCGACCGAGGCGGCGGCCCGGGTGCTGGATTTCGGCTTTCTCGAGCGCCGGCTCGACCCGATCGTCGCGGTGACCCATCCCGACAACCTGGCCTCGCAGCGGGTGCTGGCCAAGATCGGTCTGCGGGCCGAGGGGAGGCGCTTCCACTACGGCCTGGATCTGGCGTTCTTCAGCCTGGCGCGAGCCGACTATTTTTCGATGAAGGATCGGCCGATGAGCTGACGGTGGATCTGGTTGGTGCCTTCGTAGATCTGGGTGATCTTGGCATCCCGCATCAGCCGCTCGACCGGAAAATCCTTGCAATAGCCGTAGCCGCCATGCAGTTGCACCGCATCAGTAGTGATGCTCATGGCGATGTCGGAGGCCCGCATCTTCAGCATCGAGGCCTCGATGCCGATATCCTCCTCGCCGCCGTCGATCATCCGGCCGATCCGCCACAGCCAGTTCTCGCACAGGGCGAGATCGGTCGCCATGTCGGCCAGCATGAACTGGATGCCCTGGAACTCGATGATGTGGCGGCCCGATTGCTGGCGCTGGTTGATGTAGGCGGTGGCCTCCTCGAAGGCGGCGCGGGCGATGCCCAGGGCATGGGCGGCGATCGAGGGGCGGGATTTGTTCAGGGCCGAAAACAGGATCTTCAGGCCGTCGCCCGGCTCGCACAGCAGATTGGCCCGGGGTACCCGGCAATCCTCGAAGCTCAGGGCGACGGTCGAGGCGGCCCGCTGCCCCATCTTGTCTTCCTTGTGGCCGATCCGCAGGCCCGGCGTGCCCTTCTCCATGACCAGCACCGATATGGCGCCCTTGTCGCTGTCGATCTCCGACCATTTGCCGAACAGGATGTACAACTCGGCGTGGTCGCCGTTGGTGATGAAGGTCTTGCCGCCCTGGACCACGATCCCATCGCCGTCCGGGGTGAAGCGGGTGCGCATGCCGGTGGCATCGGAACCGGCGGTCGGCTCGGTGATGCAGAGCGAGACCAGGCCGCCTTTCGCCACTCTCGGCAGCAGGCGTTGTTTCTGTTCCTCGTTGCCGAAATCGATCAGGGGCTTCACGGCGTGGAAGTTGGTGGCCCAGATCATGGTGGTGGCGGCGCAGGCCTTGGCCATCTCGCGCACCGCCGCCAGATAGGCGAGGTAGGACAGTTGCGAACCGCCATAGGCATCGGGGACGAACATGCCGTTCAGGCCCAATTGGTTGATCGCCTTGACGTTGTCCCGGGGGAAGGCGCCGTCGCGGTCGTGCCCGGCGGCGTTGGGTGCCAGCTGGTCCCGGCATAGCGCCCGCACCGCGTCCAGCATCAGCCGCTCTTCCTCGGCCAATTGCAACTCGTCGTCCAGGCGTCGCAGGACCTTCATGGCGGTGTCCTATTGGTTGATGTTCTGGGCCCCGTCCAGGACGATGGTTTCGCCGGTCAGGTGCGGCAGATCCTCGGCATACAGGGTGGCGACCAGCCGGGCCACTTCCTCGGGCTCGCAGGGTTCGCCGATCGGTACCCGCTGGCGGACGAAGTCACGGAACGACTCCCTGGCCATGTAGTCCCGGTTCAGGTCGGTCACCACATAGCCCGGCGCCACGTCGATCAGGCGGATCTTCTGCTCGGCCCATTCCACCGACAGGACGCGGGTCAGCGCCCCCATGGCCGCCTTCGAGCAGCTGTAGGCCAGGTTGTAGCGGGCGCCGAGGATTTCGTAGAACGAGCCGATATTGACGATCAGGCCGCCGCCGTTGGCCACCAGGTGCGGATAGGCCTCGCGGCAGGCGATGAAGGTGCCGGTGACGTTGGTGGTCAGGATCTTCTCGAAATCGGCGGTCTTGAAATTCTGGCTGCGGCCTTCCTGGTGCAGGCCGGCGTTGTTGACCAGGCCGTCGATCCGCCCGGCCCGCTCGGCCAGGGCGCCCAGGGCCTCGGTGATCTGGCTCTCGATCTCCATATCGCAGGTCAGGTGGATCAATTCGCCACCGACCTCGCGGTCCTCGGGCCCGACGCCCTTGCGCGAGAGGCAGCCCACCGTATGGCCGCGCCGGGCCAGTTCCTCGACGATGGCCGAGCCGATTCCCCGGCTGGCCCCCGTGACGGCGATGACCTTCCCCGTGGTCATATTCAACGGTCCTGGAACTTCGGGGCGCGTTTTTCCAGGAACGCGTTGGCGCCTTCGGTGGAATCCTCGCCCTCGAAGGCCAGGGTGTTGAGGTCACGCTCGATCAGCAGGCCTTCCTGTAGGGCCGTGTTGTCGGCCCGCGTCACCGCCTCGCGGGCATAGCGCAGCACCGGCAGGCTGTAGGCGGAGAATTCGCGGGCGAAGGCGACGCCGCCCTCGACCGGATCGCCCTCGACGATACGGTTGATCAGGCCGGCGCGCAGGGCTTCTTCGGCGTTCAGCATGCGGCCGGTCATCACCATCTCCAAGGCCAGGCCCTGGCCGACCAGCCGGGGCAGCCGCTGGGTGCCGCCATAGCCGGGGATCAGGCCCAGCTTGATTTCCGGTACGCCGAGCCTGGCGTTGGCCGTGGCCACCCGCAGGGTACAGGCGGTGGCCAGCTCCAGGCCGCCGCCCAGGGCGTAGCCGTTGATCACCGCCACCGAGGGGATCGACAGGCCGTCCAGCTTGGCGAAGGTCTGCTGGCCCTTCTCGGTACCGGCGATCTCCTCGACGATGCCGCGGTCGAGGAATTCCGAGATGTCGGCGCCGGCGCAGAACGCCTTGTCGCCGGCGCCGGTGATCAAGAGCGCCCGGGCATCGGAGGCGGCGGCCTCGTCGATCGCCTGGCCGATCTCGTCGACAATCTGGAAACTGAGGGCGTTCAGTGCCTCGGGGCGGTTCAGGGTGATCAGGGCGAATTCCTCGACCCGGCTCAATTCCACGGGCATGGCTGCTACTCCGTTGCGATACGTGCCTGATCGACTATAGCAAAGCCGCCCGTCATTGACCCATCCCGCCGCCAATCTCCCGGCGCAGATCGTCGATCAGGCCGCCGCTCAGGCCGAGCTGCGGCGCCTCGGCGTCGAGGATGGTCAGGAAGGCCCGGCGTTTGACGGCCGTCGGATCCAGGTCCTCGGCCGCGCCTTCCAGGCGGGCGCAATCGACGACGATGTCGATCAGCCGCTCGGCCGCGTGCAGGCGGCCCCACAGATAGTCGTTCTCGCGATGCCGGCGGCTGAAGAAGGCGGCGAAATGGCCCAGGCCGACGCCCTTGAGGATCTCGCTGGCGCCGCCGCCGCGGATGCCGTTGGCGTCGTCGGGGCTGATCCGGTCGACTCGGATCTCGTCGAACTCGCCGACATCGCGCCACGAGGTCACGGTGAAGGCGAGGACGTCCCAGAAGGCGAAACCGAGGAAGCTGGTCTGCAATTCCCGCTGCGCCGCCCGGGGCAGCTTGGCCAATGCGGTCAGGCCCAGGATCTCATCGATCGCCCGGCCGATCTCGTCGAGCCGCAGATCGGCGGCGGTCAGTCGCAGCAACTCGGCGAAGTCGACATGCCGTTCGGCCAGGGCATCGCCGGCCAGGGCGCGGGCCTGGGCGGTGAGGAAGCTGGCGTCGCCGAACCGCCGCAGTCGCTCCAGGACGTCGTAGATACTGCCCTTGATGGCGTCCAGTTCGATACCGATCGGCCCCTCGCCGGTGAATTCGGGCTGCCGCAGGCGGGCGTACATCTGGTTCAGGCCGCGCACCACGAAACGCAGCCGCCGGGCGCGATAGTCGAGGTCCAGTCCGCGCAGGAATTCGGTGCTGGCTTCGTTGCCCGTGGAGGCCTTCGGGTCGGGGTAGATGCCCGCCCCCTGCGCCCAGGCGCGCAGCCGGCTGGCCAGCGATTGCGTCCGGCCTTCGTCCAACGGCGCGCCGCCGGCCCGGGCCAGGATGGCGGCCAGTTGATCGCAGGTGGCATCGATGCGCAGCCGCAGATAGCCGTCATGGGCGAAGCCGGAGCGCGCCGCCGCCTGGGCATCGGCGGCCAGGCGCCAGGCGGCCAGATCGCCGCTATCGGGTCGTTGGTCGAAATCATCGCCGACAATCTCCGCCACCAGCCGTTCGATGCGCGGTTCGGAATCGTCAAGCAGCGTCTTCAGGCGCCGGACCCGTAGGTTGTAGCCGTTGATCCAGGCCAACTCGTCGCGGATCGGCTCGTTACGGGGCAGATCGGACAGCGCGCCCTTCAAGGTCGTCAGCAGGCCCGGCGCCCGGCGGATGCCCACCGGGTCCGGCCGCTCCGGATCGGGATCGATATAGACCAGGCGGCGGTCGACCTGCCGGTAGGCCGGCCGCAACTTGATCGACTCGATGGCCTGGGCGAACGGCTTGTTGTTCAACACGCTGCCGTCGATGAACGCCGTCGCCTCCGGGTCTTGTCCGGCCGAGGCGTAGGGCAGGAAGTTGCGGCGCAGGAACCGTTCCCGGTTGCGCCAGGCGGCGCCCATCCGGGCCAGTTGGCCATCGATCTCGGCGATGCGGGTGGGGGGAAAGGCGCCCGGGAACGACGATGTGGCGCGGGCGGCGAACAGCAGGCTGGGTAGGTTGTCGTCGTCGAAATCGGTGGTCGTGGTGCCGTCCGAGAAGTGGCGGTGGC
>JASLMH010000203.1 GCA_030746635.1 Alphaproteobacteria bacterium
TTGGATACCGACGGCGATACCATTCAGGGCCTGTATGCGGCCGGCGAGACCATCGGCCTCTATTTCCGCACCTATACGGGCTCGACCTCGGTCTTGCGCGGCGCGGTGTTCGGCCGGCTTGCCGCACAGCACGCGGCGGCATAGGTATCATATGCCCCCGCGATCGTTGCCACATCCGTGGTTTCGCCCCGAACGGACATTGCATCAGGATGGTTTGCCGCCATGACCGCCGACATCATCTCCGAACTCGCACCCACCGGCGTTCTGCGCGCCGGCATCAACATGGGCAATTTCCTGCTGGTCAGCGGCAGTAGCCCGGCGGGCGATCCCGAGGGCGTGGCGCCCGACATGGCGGCGGAGATCGCCCGGCGTCTCGGCCTGGCGGTAGCCTATGTGCCGTTCGAGCGGCCGGGCCTGCTGGCCGATGCCATTGAGGAGGGGGTCTGGGACATCGGCCTGATCGGCGCCGAGCCGCAGCGGGCCGAGAAGATCGCCTTCTCGCCGGCCTATGTGGAGATCGCCTCGACCTACCTGGTGCCGGCCGGCTCCGCCATTCAAAGCATCACGGAGGTCGACCGGCCGGGCATACGGATCGCCGTCACCGCCAGAAGTGCTTACGGCCTGTGGCTGGACCGCAACATCAAGCAGGCGGAACTGGTGCATTCGAACTCCCTCGACTCGGCTTACGAGCAGTTCGTGGCCGAGGGCCTGGATGCCCTGGCCGGCCTGCGGCCGCGGCTGCTCTCGGACGTCGAAAAATTGCCGGGCGCCCGCATTCTCGAGGGCCAGTTCTCGGCCGTGCAGCAGGCCGTCGGCACGGCTCGCCGGAACACCAAGGCCGCCGCCTTCCTGCGCGACTTCGTCGAGGAAGCCAAGGCGTCGGGCCTGGTCGCCGAGCTGATCCAGCGGCACGGCATCGTCGGCCTGTCGGTGGCGCCGGCCGCCGACTAGCTAAGCCAGGCGATAAACCCGCCGGGCGGTACCGCTGAACAGGGCCGCCTTTTCGGCCGGCGAGGCGCCGGCGGCGATACGCTTGAAGGCGTTCCACAGGGCCCGGTAGCCGATGCCCATCTTGTCGACCGGGAAATTGCTCTCGAAGGTGCAGCGCTCGGCCCCGAACAGCTCGATACAGGGTTCGATATAGGGCCGCCAATGCTCGGCCAACTGTTCGGACGACGGCGGGGCCGGGACCTGGTTGTAGTCGTAGGCGGCCAGCCGCATCATCATGCCGCCCAGCTTCATGGTCACGTTCGGGCAACGGGCGATCTCGGACATGGTCCGCCGCCATTGCGCGTAAACCTCATCCCGCTTGCCGGCGTAGGGGCCATAGCCGAGCGGCATGCCGGTATGGTTCATGATGATGTTGGCCTCGGGGCAGGCCCGGGCCAGATCGACCAGGTCGGCGTGCTGGGGGTGATAGACCAGGCCGTCCAGGGACAGCCCCATGGCGGTCAGCCGCCGCAGGCCGGCGCGGAAATCCTGCCGTAGATAGAGGCCGGGATCGTCGCCGTGATGGCTGTTGCCGATCACCGGATCTTCATGCCAGCCGCCGGCATGGCGAATGCCGCGCAGGCGCCCGCCGCCCGCCACCTGCATCGCTTCCAGCACCGGCGCCACCCGATTGCCCAGGGTCAGATCGGCGAAGCCGACGATGCCCGCCGCCGCCCGGGTGGTGTCCGGACCGCCGGCCTCGCAGCGCGCCGCGATCTCCGCCACGGCCTCCACCTCGCCGACCGGCCGCATGTCCTCCGGCCCCTCGCGGCGGTAGCGCCAGCGGCATTCGATGAACACGGTGGCGACCACGTTGTGGCCGCTGCCGGTATCGGCCAGCAGATCGTCGAGCAGATAGCCGCCCCGCGTCTCCCAGAAATGGTGGTGGGTGTCGATGATCTCCAATTCCGGCTCGAGGACCGCCTCGGCCGGCGTCTTGGCCAGCCAGTCGGCGCGCGGCGCGAAGATGCGGCCATAGGCCGTCGGTTCAGCGTTGCCGTTCACGTCTTCCCTCCTGTCCACAGCCAAGACCATAGGCCAGGCGCGGTGTGCCTGGGAACAGCGTCCGACTACAATCCGCCCGTGTCACCGGCTGCCGACCGCCGGTGGGCAATGGGCCATAACGCGAGGCTGGAGCGAACCATGAAACGATACGAAGTCCTGATCTTCGCCACCGGCGCCGTGACGCTGGCGCTGGAACTGCTCGCCTCCCGCATCATGACGCCCTATTTCGGCGTCAGTCTGTACATCTGGACGGGTATCCTGGCGATTACCCTGGTCTTCCTGGCGGTCGGCTACCGGTTCGGCGGCAAGCTGTCCCAGGGGACCAAAACGGGCCGGGATCTCGAGGTCGCCCTCCTCGCGATGCCGATCTATTCCGCCCTGGCAATAGTGGTAGCGGCAGCGGTGTATCCGGCCCTGTTCCCCCAGCTCTCGCAATTCAACCTGATCGTCGGCAGTTTCGTCGCCGCGGCCTGCCTCCTCGCGGTGCCGCTGATCATGCTGTCGGCGTTGAACCCGATCCTGATCGGCCTGCAACGCGGCGGCGCCGACGGCGGCGATGCCGGCGCCGGTCGGATCTTTTTCATCTCCACCATCGGCTCGGTGTTCGGGGTCCTGCTCACGGCCTTCCTGTTCATTCCGAACCTCACCAACTATCGCGCCATATTGTTGCTGGGTTTGCTGCTCTGCGGGATGGTGGCGCTGTTCGCCTGGCGCTCGGCGATCACCAGGCCGGGGGCGAAAGGCAAGCTGGCGGCCGGCAGCCTGGCCGTGGCGGTTTTGTGCGCGGCCTTCCTGGTCGGCAAGGACGGCTACCTGAGACTGATCAGCTCGTCGTCGATCGATGGGCAGGACTACAAGGTGCTGGCCGAATACACCTCGATGTTCGGCAACATCAAGGTCGCCGAGGTCCGCAACCGGGACGGCAGCGGCGGCGTCGAGCGCCATTTCATTCAGGACGGCCTGATCCAGAACCGCGCCACCCCGGACCACCAATCGATGTCCATGTACACGCACATCCTGCAGTCGCTGGCCCAGTCCTATGCGCCGAAGGCCCGCAGCGCCATCGTCTTCGGTCTCGGCGCCGGCATCGTACCGCGCAATTTCTCACGGCGGGGCCTGGAGGTCGCGGTGGTGGAGATCAACCCGATGGCGCTACTGGCGGCGAGGGAACATTTCGGCTTCCGGGCCGACGGCATCGACGTCGTGCTGGAGGATGCCAGAACCCATGCCCGCAACTGCCGGTCGGCCTACGACATCGGCATATTGGACCTGTTCCAGGGCGATTCCGTACCCGATTACCTCCTGACCAAGGAGTTCTTCGCGGACCTCAAGGGCTGCCTGAAACCCGACGGCGTGCTGGTGATGAACACCACCTTCAACCCGGACGACGACGAACCCAATTTCCGGCTGATGGCGACCATCGCCTCGGCCTTTCCCGGCCTGTACGTCTCGGGCTTCCTCGACGGCAATATCTTCATCGTCGGCCGCTCGGTGGCCAAGGAGGTCGAGCTGAAGGTGGCGGATACGCCGATCCCGAAGGAGATCGAAAGCCATGTCCGTTTCGCCGTGAGCCAAAGCAAGCTGGTGCCGGCGGAGGTCTACCGCCACGCCCGGCCGATTTCGGACGACCACAACATCTTCAGCGTCCTGTTCTCGGACACCGACATGGCCGAACGATCCTACATGGTCGGCTCCCTGCCGCCGGCCATTCTGGTGAATTAGGCGCTATGCAGAGTCGCCGCCGGCCCAGCCGTCCAGATCGAAGGTCAACTGCGTCGTCGTGGTCAGGCCGACTTCGCTGCGGACGTCGATGCGCAGGTCGGCCAGGCGGCGGCCGTCCTGTTCGCGCCGTTCCCGAACCCAGCCGTCGGTGCGCAGGGTGTCGCCCCGGCAGGCCGGTTGCAGCATGCGCAATTGCCGCCGGGTCAGCCAGGCGTCGTCGCCGGCCCAGGCTTGGCCGGCCCGGTCCACCAGCCCCTGCAGGAACATGGTGTTGAAGTAGGCATCCCGGGTGCCCTGGCCCCGGGCGTAGTCGGTGTCGTGGTGGCCGCGGAAGAAATCGCGGGTGGCGGCGACCCCCAGCACGATGCGGGTCATGCTGGCCGGCATGACGATCTCCTCCAGCCGCTCGGTCCCCTCCGGCGCCTCGCTGGCGCCCGCCTGGGCGGCCGGCTTGGCATTCCCGTCGCCGGCGCCTTCGCCGCCTTCGGCGGCCTCGTAGCGGTAGATCACGTTGGTGTTGGTGGCCAGCTCGAGGCCGTCCTGGTTGCGGCAGACGGCGCGGGTGGTGACGAAATAACCGACCCCGACGGCGGTGCGCTTGAGGGGGCTGATCGCCTCGACCCGATCGGTCAGGCTGAGCCGGTCGCCGACCCGCATCGGCGCCAGGAAGGTCGCCTCGGTGGAGACGTTGATCAGGGTCTCGCCCGGCAGCGGTATTTCCAGCGCCATCAGCGGGCCTTGTTCCGGCGGGCCGCCCGGCTGCCAGGGCAGGGGGAACATCCAGGTCTTCAACATGGCCGGCGGCGAGATGATGGCGCCGTAGCGCGCCTTGGCGGCGGCGGCGTCCCAATAGTTCTCGTTCGGGTCTTCCAGCATCGCCGCGAAATAGGCGATCTGCGCCTCGTTCACCGGGTAGGGGGCCTCGACGGTGATCTCCCGCCCGACCCAGTCGTCGAGATCCGCCGCCGGGCCTTGCACGGCGTACCAGGTGGCGTCGGCGTAGGTTCTGCTCATGGTGTCTATCCTTCGTGACGGGGGTTTTTTGCTACGACCTTGCCGCAACTATGTCCCGCCGGGCCGCTCCGGCGCAAATGTCCCCGCGCCCCGGCCCCTATGGGCGGGCCGGGCGGAGGTGCTAGCATGGCCTGCGCGCGCCCGCGCCGTCACCCCTTGTCGCCGTCCGGCGGCCCATCCCGAACACAGGATCCCTCCATGGCGAACGACAGCAAGAGCAACCTGATTACCGGCCGCAGCGCCTTCCTGGCGCTGTTGAAGGACGAGGGCGTCCGCCACCTGTTCGGCAATCCGGGCACCACGGAGCTGCCGATCATGCACGCCATGACCGAGCAGACGGACATCGGCTATGTGCTGGGCCTGCAGGAATCCATCGTCGTCGCCATGGCCGACGGCTACGCCCGGGCCTCGGGCCAGTTGGCGGCCTGCAACGTGCACGTGGCGCCGGGGCTGGGCAACGCCATGGGGGCGATCTACACCGCCAATTTCACCGGTTCGCCGTTGATCATCACCGCCGGCCAGCAGGAGATCGGCCACGGCCTGACCGAGCCGCTGCTGTACGCGCCCTTGGTGCCGATCGCCGAGCCGCAGGTCAAGTGGGCCGTCGAGGTCAGCCGCATCGAGGATCTGCCGCGCATCGTCCGCCGGGCCGCCAAGGTGGCGCTGACGCCGCCGACGGGACCGGTGTTCATCTCGCTGCCGGGGGATATCCTGAATATCGAGGCGGCGATCGACCTGGGCCAGAGCACCCGGGTCGACGCCGCCGCCCGGCCGTCCGATGCTAGCCTGCGCCGCCTGGCCGAGCGGCTGTTGCGGGCCGAGCGGCCGGTGATCGTCGCCGGCCACGAGATCGTCGCCTCCGACGCCCTGGAGGAGGCAGCCGGCCTGGCCGAGATGCTGGGGGCGCCGGCCTATCAGCAGACGGTCAACGACGGTGCGCATTTCCCATCCGAACATCCGGCCTTCATGGGCAGCCTGAACCGCAACCAGGCCTATGTCCGCGATCTGTTGTCGGCGCATGATCTGTTGATCTGCCTGGGCGCCGATCTGCTGCGGATGTCGGTCTACAGCGAGGTCGACCCGCTGCCCGCCGACCTGTCGGTGGTGCAGATCGGACAGCGCGATTGGGAGATGGGCAAGAACCATCCCGTCGAGCTGGCCCTGCGCGGCGACGTTCGGGAGACCGTGGCGGCGCTGCTGCCGATCCTGGCGGAGCGCCGCGGCGCGGAAGGGGCCGCCCGGGCCGAGGCGTCCCTGGCCGCGTTGGCCGAGAGCAACTGGTCGGCCCAGCGCGAACGGTTGCGGGCAAAGGTCGCGGCGCAGGCCGAGGCTAGCCCGATCGAGCCGGACTGGCTGATGCTGCGGCTGGTCGAACTGCTGCCCGACGATGCCATCGTCGTCGACGAGGGCATCCTCAGCACCCGTGCCCTGTTGAGTTTCCTAGCCATCCGCGACCGTTATGGCTATTTCGGCAATGCCTCGGGCGGCATCGGCTGGGGCATCCCGGCCGCCCTGGGGGTGCAGATCGCCCACCCCGACCGCCGCGTCGTGGCGGTGATCGGCGACGGTAGCGCGATGTACTCGGTCCAGGCCCTGTGGACGGCGGCGCACCTGAAACTGCCCGTCACCTTCATCATCGCCAACAACGGCGGCTACCGGATCATCAAGGAGAGGCTGCTGGCCTTCCACGGCAACGATCAGTTCATCGCCATGGACTTCAAGGACCCGGCCATCGAATTCGCCGACCTGGCCCGCTCCCTGGGCATGCGGGCCGAGCGGGTCGAGACCGGGGCGGCCTTCGACGCCGCCTTCCAGGCCGCCGGCGCCGGCGATGGGCCGGTGCTGCTGGAGGCCGTGGTGCAGGGCGGCAAGACCATGCAGCGCTAGGTGTGCGGGCAAATCGAGATGGCTAACGGAGGCCGACATGAGTGATGTGGTGGAAGTCGAGCGCGCGGGCGATATCGCCATCCTGCGCTTCAATCGGCCCGAGGCGTTGAACGCCATCAGCGTGGCCCTGGCGCGGGCCATCGCGGCCAACCTGATCGAGCTGGACCATCGCGACGACGTGCGCGGCATCGTCCTGACCGGGGCCGGCGAGCGCGCCTTCTGCGCCGGCGTCGATCTGCGGGAAGCACGAGGGATCCAGGTCGCCGAGATCGAGGAGTGGTTCAGCACCGCCTGCAACATCTATCGGCAGATCCTGCTGACCGACAAGCCGGTGATCGCCGCCCTGAACGGGGTCGCCGCCGGCGGCGGCTTCCAGATGGCCCTGGTCTCCGACCTGCGGGTGGCGCACCCCGACACGCGCCTGGGCCAGCCGGAGATCAACGCCGGCATCCCCTCGATCATGGGCTCCTATTGGATGACCCTGCACCTGGGCTGGGCCAAGAACCAGGAGTTGTCGATGACCGGCCGGTTGATGCCGGCGGCCGAGGCCAAGGAGTTGGGCCTGATCAACTATCTGGTCGAGCGCGAGGAGCTGATCGACAAGGCGGTCGAGGTCGCCGGGATGCTGGCCGACAAGCCGGCCACCGCCTGGTTGCGTACCAAGGCGCGCTTTCGCGAGGTCGCGCTGTCGGGTTTCGAGGAAGCCTTCCGGGCCGGCGTGCTGGGCCAGCAGGA
This sequence comes from Alphaproteobacteria bacterium, assembly GCA_030746635.1. Taxonomy (GTDB): domain Bacteria; phylum Pseudomonadota; class Alphaproteobacteria; genus JASLMH01. Next base: position 7,354 of record JASLMH010000203.1, read on the forward strand.
AGCCTATGCCAGGGGCGAGCCGCAGGCGGTGATCGACGCCTTCCTGGCGGCGCGCGGCGGTGGCTAGATGAACTTGGTCAGTTCCAGGAGGACGTCGCCCCAGGCCAGGACAATCAGCAGGCCCAGGCCGGCGATCTTGATCCAGGCGACGTCCGGGTCGGTATTGCCGAACAGCCAGAAGCGCGGCCCTTTCGGCCGGGTAAGCCGGATCGGTTCGTCGCTAAGCGGGTAACGCGCCGGCACTGACGTCCACATGGTCGTTTCTCCATTCCGAACCGCGGCTTTGGCCGACGGTAGTCCCTGGATACCTTGGCAAGCTATCCGATCGGGATTAAGCCGAAGTGAAGGTGAATGGTTAACGGCCGCTAACCATGCGGGCTAGCGGCGGCGGCGGCGTTTCTTCTTGATGACGTAGGCGGCGGCGCCGTCGGCGGACTTCATCAGCAGGAAGACCGAGCGTTTGCCGATATCGGTGATCACCATCTCGCCGCGCCCGGTCGGCAGCACGCCGCCGGCGGTGTATTCCTCGCCGTCGATCATGGCGTGGTAGACGCCGTCGATCTTGATGATGAAGGACAGTTTGTGCTCGCCGCTGATGTCGGTGGGCTCGGCGATGGCGGCCAGTTTCGCCGGGGCCGGCCGGATCGGTTTTTTCGCGGTGGCCGGCTTGGGCAGGGATTGGGTCGGGGCCGCGCGCCGCGCCGGCACCGGCTTGACCGCCGCCACCTTCCTGGTCGCGACCTTGGCCGGCGGCGCGGCCGGGGCGGGCTTCGGTTTGCTTGGCGGTTTGGCGGTAGCCAACCGCTTCGGGCTGGGTTTCGCGGCCGGTGGCGACACGGGCTTCTTCAGCGTCCTTGGCTTGGCGGTGGCCGGCCGCTTCGGGGCGGGTTTCGCGGTTGGCGGCGACGCCGGCTTCTTCAGCGTCCTCGGTTTGGCCGGCGGCGCCGGCCTGGTCGGTGTCTTGGCCGCTACCTTGACCGATGTCTTGGCCGGTTTCGGCTTCTTGCCGGCGGGCCGTTTGCGCGGGACGGGCGGCTTGGCGCGGGCCGCCACCAGGCGCTTGCCGGCCTTCGGGAAGACCACCGATTCGAAAGGCGTGAAACTCACCTGGCGCCTGGCCAGCTGCCAGTCGTAGGTCAGGTTGAATTCGTTCAGCAGCATGTTGAAGGCGCCCTGCGCC
>JASLMH010000204.1 GCA_030746635.1 Alphaproteobacteria bacterium
CCGACGATGGCGTTCAGCGGCGTGCGCAACTCGTGGCTGATGTTGGCGAGGAATTCTGTCTTGGTCCGGTCCGCCTCCTGGGCCTCACGGATCGCCCAGAATACCGCTTCTTCACCCCGGCGCAACCGGTGCGAAAGGTAGAAACCAAGCGCCGCCAGGCCCAGCAGCGTGGCCAGCAAGGTCGGCATGACGACGCCGAGGACGCCTTCGCTGGGCAGGACCAGGCGCCAGACCAGGCTGCCCCGCCGACTGCCATCGGCCGCCCGCAAGGGCAGGTGCTGCGCATCGTCCGGGTCACTCTCGGCGCTCTCGTGGGCCAACCCGGACAGATTGAAGTCCCGGGCCATGGCGGCGAGAAAATCCTCGCCCAGGCGGGTCATGAGGACGACCAGCGCCGGTGTCTTCCGCCAGACCTTCAGGCTTTCCGCCAATGCCTCCGTCCCGGGCCGGACGACGCTGAGGGCGGCCAGGTGGAGCTCACCGTCAATGGCGACGATGCCGGTTGCCGCCCCATAGTCCTCCTTGATCAGGCCGCGGGCCTGAGCCATGAGCTTGTCGAAGCCCGCTCCGAACTGCACGGCCACCGGCGGTTCGGCGCCCGCCTCCAGCGTCACGCCGTCGCGCATCTGAAACAGGATCCGGTCCTGGCCGGAAATGACCACCGCCGTCGTGATGCCGAAATGATCGGTCAGGTACTCCGCATCGCCGAATTCGGCCATACCCCAATCGCGGTCGAAGACGGCGGCATTGATGTTCTCGTAGGCCTCGTCCCAATAGCTGTAGTCGATCGCCGTCGCGCCAAGATCGGCAAGCGCGTTGTGGATCGCCCGGTCGGCAAGGTGCCGCGCGTTGTCGGTGACCACCCGGTCCTGCTGCCAGACCGCCCAGAGCAGCAACAGAGCCGTCATGACGAGGCTCAACGCCAGCAAACCGGTCATCAGATAGATATGCGGCGTCAGGCGACGCGGCAGGCCCCGGTCCTTGATCCGGGAGCCGATCGACGCCGGCCGCTCAAGGCCGCCCGAAGTGTCGGCGGAACTGCTTGACATGGCACACCTCTTGGTACCCGTACTGCGGACGCGTTGGAGTTCCCACTAGCGATGCGTCGCTTGGGGCGGTTCCGACCCCGACGGCCTCGCCCTCGTCGTCGGTATCCCGAGCAACATAACACCAAGCGCCATCGCATTTCTCACCCAGCCGATGCGTTGCCCTTTCCCACTCCACCGCGCTAGCCTGCCCGGATCGGTGGGACAGGTCCGCCGGGCAACGGGCGGTGCAGCGGGTGGAAGAACAGGCGATCGGCGAAGCCACGGTGCCGCCAGCGCATTGGCGCCCCTGGTTGATCTTCAGCCTCGGCCTGGCGCTCAGCGCCGGCGCCATCTACACCGCCGGTTTCGGCGTCTTCGAGGAAGTCTTTCTGCGCAGCGGCACGGTCGGCCTGTCGGTGCTGCTGATGATCCTGGCGCAGCCGCTGCGCCTGGGCGGCGGGATCGGCCGGCTGTTGGGGCCAATCCTCGATGCCGGCCTGTTCGCCGCCACCGTGGTCGCGATCTATTGGTACTTCTCGCTGTTCGAGGAGTTGGAAACCGGCCTCTACGACTTCACCAAGGCCGATTTGTGGATCGCCTGGCTCGGCTTGGCGGTGCTACTGGAACTGACCCGCCGGGTGTTCGGCCTGCCGCTGTTCATCGTCTGCGTCCTGGCCATCGTCTATTGCCTGTCCGGCGAACAGTTACCGTGGATCCTGCAGCATGCCGGCTTTTCCGCCGAACAAACGCTGCGCACCCTGTGGTACAGCTTCGACGGCGTGTTTGGCCGGCCGGTCGCCGTGGTCACCGGCTTCATCCTGGTGTTCATCGTCTTCGGGGTGATGCTGGACGGGGTCGGCGCCGGCCGCAGCCTGCTGAAGATCGCCTTTTCCCTGACCGGCGGCCTGCGCGGCGGCCCTGGCCACGCGGCGGTGGTCGCCTCGGCCATGTTCGGCACCATGTCGGGCAGCGTCGCCGCCAACGTGGTCGGCACCGGCGTCTTCACCATTCCGATGATCAAGCGGCGCGGCCTGCCGGCGAAGTTCGCCGGCGCCATCGAGGCCGCCGCCTCGTCGGGTGGGCAGTTCATGCCGCCGGTGATGGGCGCCGTCGCCTTCATCATGGCCGACGTCACCGGCATCCCCTATCTGACGATCTGCGTCGCCGCCCTGGTGCCGGCCTGTTTCTACTATGCCAGCCTGTTCTGCGCCGTCTCTGTCGAGGCGGTGAAAAAGGGCATCCAGCCGATCCCCCGAGCCGAGCGGGAGGTCATCACCCGGCACGACTGGCTGATGTCGCTGGGCTTCCTGGTGCCGCTGGCGGTGATCATCGGTCTGCTGGTGAGTGGCCGTTCGGCGGCCCTGGCCGGCTTCTGGGCGACGGTGACGGCGGCCGCGATCGGCCTGATGCTGAACCCGGATCTGCGGCGGCGGCCCTGGCACCTGATCACCACCCTGGGCAAGGCGGGCAAGTCCTGCGCCACCATCATGATCGCCGTCGCCGCCGTCGGCATCGTTATCGGGGCGATGAACCAGACCGGCCTGGGCCTGCGGTTCGCCGCCCTGATCCTGAGCTTTGCCGACAACAGCCTGATCATCGCGCTGTTGCTGATGATGGGCGGCTGCCTGGTCCTGGGCATGGGCATGCCGACGGTGCCGGCCTATCTGATCATCGTCCTGGTGATGGGGCCGGCGATCGAGAAGCTCGGGGTGCCGACCCTGATCGTGCACCTGTTCGTGGTCTATTACGGCGTCCTATCGTCGATCACCCCGCCGGTGGCGATCGCCGCCTACGCGGCGGCGCCGATCTGCGGCGCCAACCCGATGGCCACGGCGGTGGAGGCGGTGCGGGTCGCCCTGGTCGGTTTCATCATCCCCTTCGTCCTCGTCTACAACCCTTCCCTATCTTTGGTCGAGGGTTTCAACTGGCCGGACTTCATCTGGATCGCGGCGCGGCTGAGCCTGGCGATCTGGCTGGTCGCCACCGGTCTGTCGGGCTTCGAGCGGCGGCGCCTGCCGATCTGGTCGCGGAGCCTGCGCCTGGCCGCCGCCGCCGCCATGCTGTTGCCGATCGCCGGGCTGTCCATCGGCGGCTTCCTGGCCGGCGCCGGCCTGTTGGCGGCCGCCCGCATGGCGCACTTGCGCGCCGGCCGTTCGGCTGCTTGACTCATCGCCGATAACAGGGAGAAGACCATGATAGGAATACGCTGCAAACGCGCCGCCCTCGCGGCGGCGATGACCGCCGGACTGCTGCTGGGCCAGGCTGCCCAGGCCAAGGAATTCATCAAGATGTCGACCCTTGGTCCCGGCAGCTCGCCCTACCTGGTGATGACCACCTTCGCCAGCATCGTCAACAGCCGGGAAAAGGACATCGAGGTCCAGGTCAACGCCACCGGCGTCGCCACCCGCCATGCCATCGAGGCCGGCCGCGGCGAGATCGACATGTTCCTGACGGCGCCGATCATCAACATCCTGATGCGCGGCCAGAAGGCGATGTTCAAGAAGGTCAAGGACGCGCCGGCACTGGTGAAGAACCTGCGGGTGATGCTGATGTTCGACATCGGCCTGTACCATGTCGCCGTTTACGACGATTCCGGCATCCGCAGCCTGAAGGACATCAAGGGCAAGAAAGTGTTCCTCGGACCGCCGCGCGGCGCTGCGGGTCGCCAAGACCTTCGTCAAGGCCGCCACCGGTTACGAGGCCGGCAAGGACTTCGATTCGGTGAAGTTGAGCTGGGACGCGGCCGGCGCTGCCTTCCAGGACCGCCGCCTCGACGTCTACATCAACCCGACCAATCCGCCCAGCCCGGTGATCCAGCAGGTCGCCCTGACCAACAAGATCCGCTTCCTGCCGTTGGAGGACGCGGTGTTCGAGACCCCGGCGGTGAAGAAGCTGTTCAAGATCCCCGGCCGGACGCGCGGTAACATCGCCGCCAAGGCCTATGGCAAGAACCAGATGAACGCCGGTCCGACGCAAAGCATGGGCGCCCTGGTCGGCGTCGCCACCCGGGCCGGCATGTCGGCGGATACCGTGTATCGGATGACCAAGGCGTTCTGGGAGGGCGCCGAGGAGATGCGCAGCACCGCGCCATGGCTGCGCGAGATCAAGCTGGAGAACGCCCTCTCGGCGGCCAACATTCCGCTGCATCCGGGCGCCGCCAAGTACTATCGCGAGATCGGCATGAAGGTTCCGGAGAAGCTGCTCGCCAAATAGCGGCGCGGTTCCGCGGCAGGGCGCCGCCGGCCTCGTCATCGGAGGCCCGGCGTCTCGCCGTGCGGTCATAAGGGAGCGGATTTGGCCATGGGCAAAGTGCGTAATTTCCTTTTCGTCATGTGCGATCAACTGCGCGCGGACTATCTGGGCTGCGAGGGTCACCCGACCTTGGAAACGCCGCACATCGACGCCCTGGCGGCACGCGGCGTGCGGTTCAGCCGGGCCTATTGCCAATCGCCCGTTTGCGGCCCCTCGCGGGCCTCGTTCTATACCGGCCGCTACATGGCCAGCCACGGCGCCAATTGGAACAACATCCCGGTCTCGGTCGCGGAACTGACCATGGGCGACTATCTGCGGGCCCGGAACGTACGGACGGTACTGGTCGGCAAGACCCACATGCGGCCCGACGGCGACGGCATGCGGCGGCTGCAAATCGATCCGGTCTCGGAACTGGGCATCCTGGTCGGCGAATGCGGCTTCGAACCCTACGAACGGGACGACGGCCTGCATCCCGACCAATTGGTCGACCCGGACCTAGCCTACAACCGCTACCTGCGGGAGAAAGGCTATGTCTCGGACAATCCCTGGCACGATTTCGCCAACGCCGCCGAGGGGCCGGACGGCGAGGTGTTGAGCGGCTGGCAGATGCGCCATGCCGGCCTGCCGGCGCGGGTTAGGGAGGAGGATTCCGAAACCCCCTACATGACCCGCCGGGCCATGCAGTTCATCGACGCTGCCGGCGAGGACCCCTGGTGTCTGCATCTCTCCTACATCAAGCCGCACTGGCCCTATATCGCGCCGGCTCCCTATCACGAGCTGTACGGCGCCAACCAGATCCTACCGGCCAACCGCCGGCCGGAAGAGCGCGATGGGGCACACCCGGTGATCGCCGCCTTCATGCAGCACGAGGACAGCCAAAACTTCCAGTCCGACGAGGTCCGGCGCGCGGTGATCCCCACCTACATGGGCCTGGTCAAGCAGATCGACGACCAGTTCGGCCAACTGATGGCGTTCCTCGAACAACGCGGCCGCCTGGACGACACCATGATCGTCTTCACCTCCGATCACGGCGACTATCTAGGCGACCACTGGCTGGGCGAGAAGGAGCTGTTCCACGAGGAAGCGGCCCGCCTGCCGATGATCGTCTACGACCCGGACCCGGCCGCCGACCCTCGCCGCGGCGCCGTCGACGACCGCCTGGTGGAGAGCATCGATCTGATCCCGACCTTTCTGGATTGCCTGGGTGCCGATCTGCAGCCCCACCGCCTGGAAGGGCGGTCGCTGCTGCCGCTGTTGCGGGATGGCGATGGAGCGATCGATTGGCGCGAAGCGGCCTTTTCCGAGGCCGATTATTCCTTCCGCCAGGCGCGGCTGACCCTGGGGCTGGCGCCGCACCAGGCCCGGGCCTTCATGATCCGCACGGCGGACTGGAAATACATCCACTACGAAGGCTTCCGCCCGCAGCTGTTCAATCTGGCCGACGATCCGGGCGAGCTGCACGACCTGGGCGAGGACCCAGGCCATGCCGGCCGGCGCCAGGAACTGCACGAACGCCTGTTCCACTGGCTGCGCAACCGGCGCAACCGCACCACCATCTCCGACGACGACATCGCCCAGCGCACCGGCAAGGCCAAGCAGCGCGGCATCTACATCGGCGTCTGGTAGCCGACATCCAACATCTCATGCCCAGACGCAAAGAGCCTGACGTGTCCCATTGATCCTTCGAGACGAGCCTGCGGCTCTCCTCAGGATGAGAGAAACTGCGCAATTTCAATAACTTACCTTCATGCTGAGGAGGGCGCGTCGCGCCCGTCTCGAAGCATGTCCATGGGTCGATTTTCTACATCTTGCCGTCAGGTGGGCTAATCGATCCTGTCGTAGGCGACGTCGCGGAAATACAGCCGACCGTCGCTGGCCAGCAGCACCGGTTCGGGGGCGCCGCCACCGGTATCCGTACAGGCAAAGGCACCCTGCGCCCGGCAATCGAGCAACTGCATTTCCGCCATCAGGCGCAGGGCCATATCGGTCGGGCCGGCGGGGCGCAACAGCACCCGATAGCGTGCATGATAGGCGCCCAGGCCCGGGCAGATGGCGCCGTCGCCCCGCCGGACCAGGTCCTCGGCATAGCTGCCGACGATGGCACCGCCGATCCGCTCGCGGAACTCGAAGGTCATCACCGAGCTGCTCTCGACGATGCAGGTGCCAAGGTCGTCGACCGAGGCGTCGTCGGCCAGCCAACGGCCCTGCACGGCATCGAACTGCCCGGCCAATTGATCGGCCCGGCCGGCCGGCGGCGCGGCCAGTATCAGCACCGCCAAGCTGGCGATGGTCAGGGCGGCGTGGCGCATCAGCTTCCGTTCCCGGCCTCGGTGGGGCAATGAAACGCCAGCGCTGCTATAGTCGTCAATCGCGGTGATGGCGGGAGCGGTCATGACGATCCAAGATGAAATCAAGGCCCTGGCCTTCGACGTCGGCGGCACCGTGCTGGACTGGCATAGCGGCATATCGGCGGCGGCCCGGGCGGCCTGCGAGGCGGCGGCGCCGGATACCGATTGGCCGGCCCTCGCCAACCGTTGGCGGCTGCTGCAGTTGCAGGGCATGCTGGGCGAAAGCATGAACGGCAAGACGCCGGACCGCTTCCGGGGCATGAACATCGACGGCGTCAGTCGCGCCGTGCTCGACCAGGTGCTGGAGGAGTTCGGCCTGACGCAACTGGACCCAGCGGCACGGGACGAGTTGTCGGCCGCCTGGCACCGCCTGCCGGCCTGGCCCGATTCCGCCCCCGGCCACGCCCGCCTGCGGCGCAAATTCCTGATGTCGACCCTGACCATCCTCAGCGTCTCGCTGATCGTCGACGTCTCGCGGCTGGCGCCGTTCCTATGGGATTGCGTGATCTCCTGCGAGATGCTGGGGATCTACAAGACCAATCCGCTGGTCTATCGCCGGGGCGCCGAACTTTTGAACCTGGCGCCGGAACAGATCCTCATGGTGGCGGCCCACAACCACGATTTGCAGGCGGCCGCCCGGGAAGGCTACCGCACCGCCTTCATCAACCGGCCGGCGGAATGGGGTGTCGAAACACCGGAGCCGGCGGCAGCCGCGGACATCGATCTGGTCGCCGACGGCCTGGAGGACCTGGCGGATCAATTGGGCGCCTGATCTCGCCGAACGATGGCCGGCGATCGTTAATCGGTTAGCTTCTCACGCAGCAATTGGTTGACCATTTGCGGGTTGGCCTTGCCTTGGGTGGCCTGCATCACCTGGCCGACGAACCAGCCGATGATCTTTTCCTTGCCGCCCTTGAATTCCGCCACCCGGTCCGGATTGGCGGCGATCACCTTGTCGACCTCGGCGGCCAGGGCGCCGCTGTCGCTGACTTGTTCGAGACCCTGGTCCTTGACGATGTCGGCGGCATCGCGGCCGCTCTGGAACATTTCGTCAAGGACGTCCTTGGCGATCCGGCCCGAGATCACGTTGTCGCCGATCAGGTCGATCAGGCCGCCCAATTGGTGGGCGCTGACGGGGCTGTCGCCGACCTCGTGGCCGGCCCGCGAGAGGCGGCCGAAGAACTCGCCCTGCACCCAGTTGGCCGCGACCTTGGCATCGCGCCCCTGGGCCACTGCCTCGAAGAACCCGGCGATCTCCTTCTCCGCCACCAGCACGCCGGCGTCATAGGCCGACAGGCCGAGCTCGTCGATGTAGCGCTGCTTCTTCCGGTCGGGCAGTTCCGGCAGATCGGCGCGCAGTGCCGCGACGAAATCATCGCTGAACTCCAGCGGCAACAGGTCGGGATCGGGGAAATAGCGATAGTCGTGCGCCTCTTCCTTGCTGCGCATCTCCCGGGTGGTGCCGGTTTGCGGATCGAACTGACGGGTCTCCTGCACCACCTCGCCGCCGTCCTCCAGGACGTCGATCTGCCGCCGCACCTCGTAGTCGATGGCCTGTTGCATGAAGCGGACGGAGTTGACGTTCTTGGTCTCGGTCCGGGTGCCCAGGTCATCGCCCGGCCGCCGCACCGAGACGTTGACGTCGGCCCGCATCGAGCCTTCCTCCATGTTACCGTCGCAGGTACCGAGATAGCGCAGGATGGCGCGCAGCTTGCGCACGTAGGCGCCGGCCTCCTCGGCCGAGCGCATATCGGGCTTCGAGACGATCTCCATCAAAGCCACGCCGGACCGGTTCAAGTCCACGTAGGTCTGGCTGGGATGGCGGTCGTGGATCGACTTGCCGGCGTCCTGC
>JASLMH010000205.1 GCA_030746635.1 Alphaproteobacteria bacterium
CGAAGAAGGCACTGCCGACCCGCAGGCCGGGGAACAGGTTCAGGGGATAGGCCTGGCCGCCGATGACGATGACGTAAACCTGGCTCAAACCACCCAGGACGACCAGCCCGGCGGCCAGGCACAGCCGGGCCTTGGTCAGCTCGCGGTTGTGCCACAACAGCACCGCCAATGGCGCCAGGGCGCCCAGCCCCACCTGGCCCAGCCAAAACAGGGCGCTGATCGACCCGCCCTCCAGCAGCAGGAAGCGTTCGACGCCGGTATGTTCCGCCGCGTAAAGGTTGGTCAGATGCTGCACGGTGGCGAAATACAGGGTGATGGCGACGAACACCGCCAGCAACCGGCCCAGCCGGCAGCGCAGGGCATGTTCGGCCGCGCCGTCATCGCCGATCTCCACCATCGCCAGCACCAATACGAAGATGGCCAGGCCGAAGGCGAAGGACATGGCGATGAACAGCGGCGCCATGACGGCGGCGTCGTAGGCCTCGCGCGCCACCAGGAAGCCGAAGATCAGGCCGGTGCCGCTGGTCAGGCCCAGGCGCCACAGGAACGCCGCCATGCCGGCGACCGGCACCCAGCCATTCATCCGCCGTTCCATCAGGGTCCAAAGATAGATCACCACGACCGCCAGGAAACCGGTGTAGAGGAAAATGTTCCAGGCGAAGATCGAGCGGAAATTGAAATGGGTCATGGCCACGATCAGCCGCTCCGGCCGGCCCAGGTCGAGCACCAGCACCGCCAGGCCGCCGATCAGCAAGGCGATCGCCAGCAGGCCCGACAGCCGCGCCAGGGGCTTGTAGGCGGCGCGTCCGAACACCGAGCCGATCGAGGCGACGTTCAGCACGCCGGAGGCGGCGACGATCAGGAAGATAGCGAAGACGTGCGGCATGCCCCAGACGATCTGGTTGTTCATGCCGGTGACCCAGTGGCCGTTGTGCTCCATGTACCAGGCGGCGGCGAGACCGAGCAGGGCCAGCAGACCGAGCGCCGCCAGCACGCCGTAGTAGGCGGTGCCCGACAGGCCGAGCCGGCGATGGGCGATATGCCCGACGGCATCGGTCATCCCGGCAATCCTTGGTAATGCACCGCCGGGTCGAGGCCCAGGTCGGCGCGGATGCGCACCGATGCCTTTTCGCCAAGGGCTCGCGATACTTCGCTGTCGGGATCACGCAGATCGCCGAACGTCATCGCACCATGGCCCGAGCGCCGGCAGGCCTCGACGCAGGCCGGCTGTTTGCCGGCGTCGACCCGATGGACGCAAAAGCTGCAACCCTCCACCGTGCCCTTGCCGCGCGGCGCCTGGGGCTTCTGGTCGGTCAAGGCCTCGTGGATGAACGAGCGGGCCTTGTAGGGGCAGGCCATCATGCAGTAGCGGCAGCCGATGCAGGTATGCCGGTCCACCAGCACGATGCCGTCGGCCCGCTTGAACGAGGCGCCGGTGGGACAGACGTCGACGCAGGGTGGTTCGGCGCAGTGCTGGCACATCACCGGCAACGCGTGGTCCTTGCCGGTTTCGGGGTCGTGCAGGTTCAGCTTGCGGATCCATTGCGCGTCGCTAGCCGGCCGGCCGGTACCGCCCAGGCCGTGTTCTTCGCCGCAGGCGGCGATGCAGGCGGTGCAATCCCGGGCGCATTTGTTGCTGTCCACCAGCAGGCCCCAGCGCACCTTGTCCGAGGCGCCGCCGGCCGCCGACTTGGCTGGCAGGGCGGTATACACCGCCACCCCCGGCGCGACGGTCGCGCCCAGGGTCATGGCGGCCAGGCCGCCAAGCAGACCGCGGCGCCCTTGGTGTTTGTCCGGGCTCATTTGTTCACTCCGGAGGCCTTGACCTGCCAGCCCGGCGGCGGCCTGGCAGCGTGGCATTCGAAGCAATCGATGCTGACGGCCGCGTAATCATGGCAGCTTCGGCAGAAATGTTCGGGGCTGTCGAAACCCACCGGCCGGGTCTGGGCATCCGGCACGGCATGGCAGGTCAGGCAGCCCTTCAGGCTTTCCTCGTCCGGCCGCCGGCCGCGATGCACCGTTGCGTCCCGCTGGTGCCGCAACAGCCTCATGTGGTTGGCGCGCATGAAATCGGCGTCGCGGACACATTCCGTGCCGGCCGCCTTGGCGATTTCTGGCTTCGGCACCCGATCGGCCGCCCAAGCTGATCCCGGCGCCCCGAATGCCACGACGGCAACCGTCAGGCAAATCCAGATGGCGGTCAGGGCGGGCATGTTTCGGTCAGTCCCCCAAGCCCATCTGGATATAGCCGGCCGGGCAGACATCCTTGCAGATATAGCAGCCGACGCACCGGCTATAATCGGTATCGACGTAGCGGCCCATGGTACGTTCGTCCTTCTTGACCCGGAAAATCGCGTCCTGCGGGCAGTAGATCACGCAGTTGTCGCACTCCAGGCACATGCCGCAGGTCATACAGCGATCGGCCTCGGCGATGGTTTCCTCTTCCGACAGGCCGGTGAACCGCTCCTCGAAATTGCCCAGCACGTCGTCGGCGGTGATCTTTCTCTCCTCGCGCTGATGCAAGGCTGTGTATTTGAAATGGCCCAGGAACAGGTTCTCGGCGGTGGCGATTTCCACCGCCGAGCGATCTTCGTAATTGTGCACGGCAAATTCCGCGTCGTCGGTACCCCGCGTAGGTGTGCCGTCGAAGGCGCCGGGACCCAGGTCGTGATTGCGCAGTTCTTCGAGCAGGTTGAAGTGGTGCACGTCGACCCTGGGTCGACCGCGAAGGTCGACGCCTTGCAGGTATCGGTCGATGCCGTCGACCGCGATCGAGGCATGGCCGATGGCGGTGGTCAGAAGATGCGGCTTGATCACGTCGCCGCCGACGAAATGGCCGGGTTTGGATGCCACCTGGTAGTTCTTGTCGGCGTCCATCAGGCCCTTGCCGTTGTCGAAGTCCTCGATGCCGGTGAAATCGCCGGCCTGGCCGGTGGCGCCGACGATCAGGCTGCATTCGATCTCCCTGGCCTGATCTTCCAGCAGGGTCATTTCGCCGCCGCTCCAATCAACCGGCGCCACGCGCAGCGCCCTGGCCCGGCCGTCCTCGTTCAGGATCACCTCCAGCGGCGCCAGGCTTTCGTGGATCTCCACGCCCTCGGCGACCACGGCGGCCAGTTCGTGTTCGGTCGCCGGCGCCTTGGAGATTGGCCGGCGATAGACGATCCAGACGTCGGCGCCCTGGCGTCGCGCCACCTGGGCGACGTCGTGCACGGTTTGCCCGAGGATGATGGCGTCCGGTCTGTCCTTTTCATGAGAGGTCGTGATGTCGCCGATACGCCGGGCCACGGCGGCCACGTCCATCGCCGTATCGCCGGCGCCGATCACCAGTACCCGGCCGTCCAGATGCTGCAGACGACCCTCGTTGAAGGCGCGCAGGAAGGACATGCCGTCGACGCAATTCGGCGCCTGTGCTCCCGGCACCGGCAGGGGCGAACCGGTCTGTGCCCCGATCGCCCAGAAAACGGCGTCGAAGTCCCGTTCCAGTTCGTCGACGCTGACGTCGGTGCCGACGCGGGTGTTCAGCCGGACCTCGACGCCCATGTCGATGATCCGCTTGATCTCGCCGTCCAGGACGTCCCTTGGCGTGCGGTAGCCGGGAATACCGAAGCACATCATGCCGCCGAGGGTTTTGTATTCCTCGAAGATGGTGCAGCCATGCCCGCGCCGACGCAGGAAGAAGGCCGCCGCCAGGCCGGCCGGGCCGCCACCGACGATGGCCACCCGTTTGCCGCTTTCCTGCTCGGGCGGCGCAAACGTCTTGCCCTGTTCCAGGGCCCAGTCGCCGACATACTGCTCGACCGCGTTGATGCCGACATGGGCCTCGACCTCGTTGCGGTTGCAGCCGTCCTGACATGGCGCCGGACAGACCCGCCCCATGATCGAAGGGAAGGGATTGGCCTCGGCCATCCGCTCGAAGGCGTATTCCTGCCAGGTCTGGTCGCCAATGGGTTTTTCCAGGCCGCGGGTGATACTCAACCAGCCGCGGACGTCGTGACCCGATGGGCAACTGCCCTGGCAGGGGGGCGTGCGGTGGACATAGGTCGGGCATTTGTCGGACTCACCCGAGCGGACGAAATGCTCGTCCCAGTCCAGGTGCCCGCTGTCGCCGTCCTGGAACTTGCGAAAGGTCAGTTGCTGCTTGCCGGACTGGTCATTCATCGCTGCTGTCCTCGACGGCTGGGGCGTCATCCTCGGGGTCGTCGTCTTCGCCGTTCTGCCCCTCCAGGACGATGGCGTTGCTGACCAATTGATGGAGGCTGACGATCTTGTCCATGCCATAGCCATAGGCGGGCATCACCTTGGCGAACTGGCTTTTGCAGATGGCGCAAATGGCGGCCATGTGGGTCACGCCTTGTTCGTCGGCCACCGCCTTGAAGGCTTCCATGCGCGGCTTGGCTCCCTTGACCCGCAATTCCAGCAAATCGTCGGTCAACAGCCCGCCGCCGCCGCCGCAACAATAGGTGCCGTCGTGAATGGTCTCGGCCGCCATGTCGACGAAGTTGTTGCAGACGGCCTTGATGATCTCGCGCGGATAGTGGAACTGCCCGCCCGGTTCCGGCCCCATGCGCGAGGCCCGGGCGACGTTGCAGGAATCGTGATAGGTCAGGGTCATGTGGTCGTTGGCTGATTTGTCCAGGGTCAGGGCACCCCGGCTGATCAGGTCGTGGGTGAACTCGCAGATATGCTGCGGCGCCGGGTAATCCGGATCGAGGAAATCGAACGGCCCGACCAGGGTGTTCCAGAAGCTGTAGGCGACCCGCCAGGCATGGCCGCATTCGCCGACGATGATGCGTTTGACGCCCAGGTCCTCGGCCGCCTGGCGGATACGCTCGGCGACCTGGCGCATCTGCTCGTAGGAGCCGATGAACATGGCGAAATTGGCCGCCTCCGAGGCGTGGGTGCTGAGCGTCCAAGAGGTGCCGGCCTGGTGGAACACCTTGGCATAGCCGATCAGGCCGTCGACGTGGGGCTCGGCGAAGAAATCGGCGCTGGGGGTGACCACCAGCACCTCGGCGCCGGGCTGATCCAGGGGCAGCTTCACGGCGACGCCGGTCTCCTCCTCGATATCCTCTTCCAGGTCCGCCAGGGTGGCGGCCAGGGCCGGTTGCGGGATGCCGAGGTTGTTGCCGGTCTTGATCACCTTGCCGATGATCTCGTTGCAGTACTTCTGGCCCTTGCCGATACTGTCCATGATCTCGCGCGCTGCCATGGAGATCTCGGCCGTGTCGATGCCGTAGGGGCAGAACACCGAACAGCGCCGGCATTGCGAGCATTGGTGGAAGTAGGTGTACCAGTCGTCCAGCACCGCCTCGGTCAGGTCCTCGGCCCCGACCAGGTGGGGGAACCATTTGCCGGCCAGGGTGAAATGCCTCCGGTAGACCTTGCGCATCAGGTCCTGGCGGGCCACCGGCATGTTCTTGGGATCGCCGGTGCCCAGGAAATAGTGGCACTTGTCGGTGCAGGCGCCGCAGCCCACGCAGATGTCCATGTAGACCCGCAAGGAACGGTACTTGCCCAGCAACTCCCCGAACTTGGCGATCGCCTTGTCGTGCCAGTCGTCGACCAGTTCGCCGGGGAAGCCCAGGGCCTGCTGATGATCGGGCGCGGCGATAAAGGGCTGGCTGTGAGCCATGGCGCCCGGCGCCAGGCCGGGCGTTCGGGTGTAGTCGTCCAGTTCCGGGGTCTCGAAATCAGCCATCGCGGTAGCTGGCTTCGAAAGCCGCCGTCACGTGCCGCCGTTCGCGCGGGTCGTCGGCCTGGTTTCGGGTTGGGCTGAAGAATACGCCCGGCGCATGCAGGAGCTTGCTGAACGGGAACACCGCCATCAGCGCCGCCACCAGGGCGAGATGCAGCAACAACAGCGGGTCGGCCGGCAGCGGTTGCCAGTCGAAATAGATCAGGCCGAGCACGAAGGCCTTCAGGCCGACGATATCGGTTGGCGCCACATAGCCCATGCCCAGGCCGCTGAGGGTGATCAGGATCAGCAACAGCAGCAGCAGGTGATCCGCCGGGCGGCTGATGTAGCGCACCCGGTCGACGGCGATGCGCCGCAGCCACAGCCCGGCCAGACCGGCGATCATGGCAAAGGCGGCGTATTTGCCAAACGGCTGCACCCAGACCACCCAGGTCCAGACCGGCTCGATCCCATAGCGCAGGTGGCGCAGCAGGGCCAGCAGCAGGGCCGCGTGGAACATCCAGCCGAACAGCCAGGTCCATTTGTTGGAGCGGAACAGGCTTTCGAACAGCACCACTTCCCGGGCCAGGCGCAGGACCACGCCGGGGGTGGTGGTCGGCGCCGGCGTGGTCGGGATCTTCAGCGGTGCCGGGGTGCTGGCGTATTGCCAAATCCGCAACCCCAGCCCGCCCACCAGCACCAGGGTCGCCAGGTACAGCAGGATGGCGAAAACCGCCGTCAGCATGCCGTCACCCTGCCGTCGGCATTTGCCCCCTTAGATGCAGCCGGTGGGCTTGGGCAGGCCGGCGATCTTGCAAGCCTGCTTGGCCGGGCCATAGGGGAACAATTCGTACAGGTAGCCGCTGTTGCCCTTCTCCGGGCCCAGCTTCTTCTTGATCGCCTTGGTCAACACCCGGATCGCCGGCGCGATCTGATATTCCTCATAGTACTCGCGCAGGAAATTGACCACTTCCCAGTGATCGTCGGTCATCTCGATGTCTTCGTCCTGGGCGATCAGATCCGCCAGTTCCTCGTTCCAGAGGCTGATATCGGTGATGTAGCCCTCTTCGTCCGACTCGAAGGTGCTGCCGTGCAATTGGTAGGACATCTCGTTTTCTCCGCTCGATGAATTAAAGCCAGGATTGTACCGCATCATACTCGGCGACAAGCTCCACGAAGCCCGTATAGTCGACCACCGCGACGCCGTCGATCAACTGCTTGTCGGCCAGGCCGCGGGCCTCGATATCGGGGCCGAGGACATGGAAGGTGAAATCGTCGGTTCGCGCCGCTACCTGATCGGCCGCCGCAGAGCCGGCGATGGCGGCATAGACGCCGTCCTCGATCAGCAGAATGGCGCTGCCCGCCTTGGCCAGCCGCAGGCAGCTTTCCAGGGTATTCCGCTCGTACGGCGATTTGTTCACCGTGTGCAGCATTTTCCGCTCGCCCTTCATGCCGACAGCACCACGTCCTGGGCATTCATCAGATCGGCCAGTTCGGCGCTGTCCAGCACCTCGACGGCGATGCTGAAATCCTCGGCCGTCAGGCCGCGCTGTTCCATGGAGTCCCGCTCGACGACGATGCGCCAGACCATGTCGATGTCCGGGTCCTCGTCGGCGTCCTCCTTCTCCATTTCGATGACGCCGAAGGTGGGCGAGAAATTCTTCATGCCGGCCGCCTTGGTGTCCTGCCCCTTGACGATCTGGTAGACCCCGTCATCGATGAAGGCGATCACCGCGTTCTGTTCGAAGGCGGCCGAGATCAGCACCATTTCCAGGGCTTCGAGGGCATAGATCGAGCCATAGGGCGCCTTGCGATTGACGAACATGAAATTCTTCTGCACGCCCTCGGTATCGAATTCGGTCGCGATTTCCGCGTTCATCGCCGCACCTCCACGCCCTGCCTAGTCGCCGAACACCACGGTGCGGTCGGTGGCCAGGCCAAGTTCAACCAACTGGCCCAGGCCGGAAATGCGGAACCCCTCGGCCAGGATTTCGTCCTTCATGCCCCGGCGCAGGGCGGCCGCCACGCAGATCACCAGATCGATACCGTGCGCCGCCGCCAACTCGCCCCACAGTTTGACCAGGTTGCGGTCGTCGGCCTGCGGCTCCGACAGTTTGTTGCCATTGTTGACGCCGTCGAAATAGAAGAACACCCGCGGCACCTGATGGCCGCCCTCGACCGCCGCCTTGGTGAACCGATAGGCGGTGTCGGATGCCTGATGGGTGAACGGACCCTCGTTGACCATGACGCCGAACTTCACCTGGATTACTCCCTACTAAATCGATCTAGAAATGGATATGGGCGGAGGCGTTGAGAGTATGCCGGCCGCCATGGAAATCGTCGATATGATGGCGTGTGAACGGTAGGTCGATCAACTCGAAGAACCGGGGCCAGCCGATCCGCTCGATCCATTCGCCCATGCGCTCCCAATCCCGGGCGTTGTCCTTGTAGGCATAAAGGATCGTCTTGACGATCTCGGCCACTTCCGGCCAGCGCGGCGGGTTGTTCGGCAAATTCGCCACCACCAGCTTGTGGAAGCTGGGCTTGCTGCGGGCGTTGGAATGCTTGCCGCCGACCCAGATCGCCAACTTGGTGGATTCGTCGCTGTTGATCTGCATCGGCGGACAGGGCGGATAGCAGGCGCCACAGCAGATGCACTTCTTCTCGTCGACCTCCAGCGATGCCTTGCCGTTGACCATAGCCGGGCGGATCGCCGCCACCGGGCAGCGGGCGACCACGGCCGGCCGTTCGCAGACGTTGGCC
>JASLMH010000206.1 GCA_030746635.1 Alphaproteobacteria bacterium
GTCGCAATTCCTGGTCGACTTGAAGACACCGGGCATCTCCACCCGGCCGATCCACTTCGCCCATGGCCCGCACGAATTCAACGAGGTGCTGTTCGAGGACGTGCTGCTGCCCGAGGATTATCTGATGGGCGAGCAGGACATGGCCTGGAAACAGGCGACCAGCGAGCTGGCCTATGAACGCAGCGGCTCGGAACGTTTTCTCGAGACCATCGAGGTGCTGTTCGAGCTGATCGACCTGATCGGCGAGAACCCGGACACCCGCGAGGCCGAGGGCCTGGGCCGGCTGGTGGCGCAACTGCACACCCTGCGGCGGATGTCGATTTCCGTCGCCGGCATGCTGGCGGCCGGCAAGGAACCGGTGCTGGAAGCCTCGGTGGTCAAGGACCTGGGCACCAACTGGGAACAGGCCCTGCCCAGCATCGCCCGCGACCTGGCCGCCTTCGTCGACCGTGATCCGGGCAACCGCATGCGTTTCGAGGAGGTGTTGGCCCACAACATCAGAATCGCGCCGAAGCTGACCATCCAGGGCGGCACCCGCGAGGTCCTGCGCGGCATCATCGCCCGCGGCCTCGGCCTGCGCTGAGCGACCGCCGATGCCCGATATCTCGGCTCTGTTGTGGCCGGAAACGGTGGCGGTGGTCGGGGCCTCGCCCGATCCGCTGATCCTGCGCGGCCGGATCATGAAGGTGATGTCCTGTCACGATTTCGCCGGCGAGCTTTATCCGATCAGCCGCAGCCATGACCGGATCAACGGCTTGCGGACCTACCGGGCGATCGACGAGACGCCGCGGCGGGTCGATCTGGCGGTGTTGATCATCCCGGCTGAGTACGTGCCGGCGACCCTGGAACAATGCGGTCAGGCCGGTGTCCGGGCGGCCCAGATCATTACCTCCGGCTTCGCCGAGGACCCCGGCACGGCGGGGTCCGAATTGCAGGACGAAATCCGCCGCATCGCCGAACGCCACGACATGGCGGTGTGCGGGCCGAACGCCGAGGGTTTCGCCAATACCCAAAGCGCCCTGTGCCCGACCTTCAGCCCGGCCGTGGACGAGCCGGAACTCCCCCTGCTGCCGCCCTGGAGCAGCCGCGGCCATATCGCCGTGGTGGCGCAAAGCGGCGGCATGGGCTTCGCCTTCTACGACCGCGGCCGGCCGAAGGAACTGCCCTTCAGCTACATCGTCACCACCGGCAACGAGGCCTGTCTGGAGAGCCTGGACATCGTCGACTACATGCTGGACGAGGGCCGGAGCGACGTCTTCATCCTGTTCATGGAGGATCTCAAACGGCCCGAACGCTTCGCCGTGGTGGCGGAAAAGGCCTTGCGCGCCGGCAAGCCGATCATCGTCACCAAGATCGGCGCCTCGGAGGCCGGCGTCCGGGCCGCCGCCTCGCACACCGCCGCCCTGGCCGGTTCGCACGCGGCCTATCAGGCGATGTTCCGCCGCTATGGCGTGATCGAGGGCGACGAGATCGAGGAGATGGTCGATATCGCCGCCGCCTTTTCCTATCACGGCGGCAAGCTGCCGGTGGGCAACCGGGTCGGCATCTGCACCACCTCGGGCGGGGCCGGCGGCTGGATGGCCGATGCCTGCGCCGCCGCCGGCCTGGAGATCCCGGAACTGGACGCGGCGACCCGCGCCACCGTCGATGGCCATCTGCCCAGCTACGGCACCTCGCAGAACCCGGTCGACGCCACCGCCCAGGCGGTGCGGAAGGTCGGCTATGCCGGACTGGCGGAGATGGTCGGCGCCTCCGACCGCCTGGACTCGCTGATCATGGTGACCTCGGCCCGCAACGCGACGATCTACCAACGGGAGCGGGAGGCGTTGGCGGATTTGTCCCGGCAGAGCGACAAGCCGATCCTGTTCTGCTCCTACACCCTGCCGCACCCCGACGTCGCGTCGATCCTCGGCCAGGCCGGCCTGCCGCTGTACACCAACATGCCGAACTGCGCCCGCGCCGTGGCCGAACTGGCCCACTATCGCCGCCGCCGCGAACGCTTCCTGCGGGCGCCGGCGATCCAGGCCACCGAACCGGCGCCTTTGGCCCGGGTCGGCGATCGCCTGCGGGCCGCCGGGCCCGTGTTGTGCGAATACGAGGTCAAGCCGTTGCTGGCCGAGTACGGCATCGCCGTCGCCGACGACGGCCTGGCCGACAGCGCCGATCGGGCCGTGGAGCTGGCGGCGGCAATCGACGGGCCGGTGGCCCTGAAACTGCAATCACCGAATATCCTGCACAAGACGGAAGCCGGCGCCCTGGCCCTGAACCTGGCCGACGAAGCGGCCGTGCGCGCGGCTTACGGGGAGATGATCGCCAAGGCGCCGGCGGCGGCCGATCTGCGCGGCGTGCTGGTGCAGCCGATGGCCCCGGCGGGACACGAGATGATCGTCGGCGTCAATCGTGACGAAACCTTCGGGCCGCTTTTGATGCTCGGCTTCGGTGGCGTCCACGTGGAGGTCACCCGCGATGTCGCGTTGTCGCCGGTGCCGATCGACGAGGCCCAGGCGGCGGCCCTGCTCGATGGTCTGCGGGGCCGGCCGATCCTGGACGGCGTGCGCGGCCAGGGACCGGCTGATCAGGCCGCCCTGCTGGCCCTGGTGGTCGCGGTGTCGCGCTTCGCCGCCGATCATGGCGAGCTGATCGGCGAGTTGGACCTCAATCCCGTGCTGGTGCATGCCGAAGGGAAGGGCGTCAGCCTGGTCGACGCCTTGTTGGTGAAACGCTGATGTTGCCCCACTACGAAGTCCACGACGGCGACGGCCCCTATCTGCTGCTGCTGCACGGCATGCTGTCCAGCCGGGCGCAATGGATGCTGAACGTCGCCGCCCTGACCGAATTCTGCCGGCCGGTGGTGATGGAACTATTCGCCCATGGCCGCTCGCCGTCGCCCGAGGATCCCCAGGCCTATCATCCCGACAGCTATCTGCGGACGTTCGAGAGGATCCGCCGGGAGCTGGGCGTCGAGCGCTGGTTCGTCTGCGGTCAGTCGTTCGGCGCCGGCCTGACCCTGCGCTACGCCCTGGAACATCCCGAGCGGGTGGTGGCGCAGATCTTCACCAATTCCTCCTCCGCCCTGGCCGATGCCGAAATGGTCGCCGCCTATCGCGACAATTCGGAAAACCGTGCCCGCGCCATGGAACAGGGCGGCCACGACTTCATCGCCGAATTGCCTATCCATCCGGCCCGGGCCCGCCGCCTGCCGGTCGAGGTGCGGGATGCCCTGGTCCGCGATACCGAGCTGCTTGATCCGGCCGGTCTGGCCCGGGCCTTCCGCCATTCCTCGCCGCACCTTTCCGTGCGCGAGCGGATCGGCGAGAATGTCGTACCGACCCTGCTGGTCTGCGGCGAGCGGGAGGAACGCTTCGCCGGCAGCCGGCAATTCGCCGAGGCGAACATGCCGGAACTGACGGTGGTCGGCGCCGATGCCGGTCACGCGGTGAATATCGAGGCGGCGGACGTCTTCAACCAGGCGGTCGCCGACTTGATCCAGCGACATGGAGGCGCGGTCGAATGAGCGATGCCAGCACCCTGTTCGACAAGCTTTGGCGGGCCCACGTAATACGTCCCCTGAGTGACGAGTTGGATTTGTTGCATGTCGACCGGCTGCTGATCCATGACCTGAGCGGCGGCCGGGCGATGATCGAGCTGGCGGAAAAGGGTCTGTCGGTGCGCAATCCCGAACTCTGCCTGGCCACGCCGGATCACAGCATTTCGAGCCTGCCCGGACGCACCGCCGCCTCCAGCCCGTTCGGCGAGCAGCTCGCGGGCGGCCTGCGGCGGGCCGCCGAAGCGGCCGGGATACGCCATTTCGGCCTGGAGCACGCCAACCAGGGCATCGTCCACGTGGTCGGGCCGGAAACCGCCTTCACCCTGCCGGGCAGCTTGCTGGTCTGCGGTGACAGCCATACCTCCACCCACGGCGCCCTGGGCGCCCTGGCCTGGGGCATTGGCTCCTCGGAATTGACGCACGTGCTGGCGACCCAGACCGTGCGCCAGCGCCGGCCCCGGACCATGCGCATCGCCGTCGACGGTGAGTTGGGCGAGGGGGTCGAGGCCAAGGACGTGATCCTGCACATCATCGGCCGTCTTGGCGTTGACGCCGGCGTCGGCCACGCCGTGGAGTATGCCGGGTCCACCATCGCCGCCATGTCGATCGAGGAGCGCCTGACCATCTGCAACCTGTCGATCGAGTTCGGTGCCCGCATGGGCATGATCGCCCCCGACGACGTCACCTTCGACTATCTGCACGGCCGGCCGCTGGCCCCGGCGGGCGAGGATTGGGATCGGGCGGTGGCCCATTGGCGCGGCCTGGTTTCCGATGACGGGGTCGATTTCGACCGCCAGGAAGCGATCGACGCCGGCGAGATCGCGCCGCAGGTGACCTGGGGCACATCTCCCTGGCAGACCCTGCCGGTGGATGGCCGCATTCCCGCACCCGACGACTTCGCCGAGGCCGAAAAGCGCCATAACAGCCGCCTCGCCCTGGACTACATGGACCTGACACCCGGCCAGGCCATCGCCGGCACCCGCATCGACCGGGTATTCATCGGCTCCTGCACCAACAGCCGGCTGTCGGACCTGCGCCGGGCCGCGACTATCGCCAAGGACCGCCGGGTGGCCCAGCACGTCACCGCCTGGATCGTCCCCGGCTCGCAAGTGGTCAAGGCGGCGGCCGAGGCCGAAGGCCTGGACAAGATCTTCCTGGAGGCCGGCTTCGAATGGCGCGAGCCCGGCTGTTCGCAATGCGTCGCCACCAACGGCGAGACCGTGGCGCCCGGCGAACGCTGCGTCAGTACCTCGAACCGCAATTTCGTCGGCCGCCAGGGACCGAACGCGCGCACCCATCTGGCCGGACCGGCGATGGCGGCGGCGGCGGCGATCGCCGGCGAGATCACCGACGTCCGGACATTGGCGAATTAGGGGAGGGGGAGATGGACAAGCTGCAAACACTACAGGGCGTGGCCGCGCCCCTGATGCGCCCAAATATCGACACCGACATCATCACCCCGGCCGGGCGGCTGATGGACGCCAGTCCGGAGACCATGCACCAGTTCACTTTCGAACCGCTGCGATTCCTGCCCGACGGCGGCGAGAACCCCGACTTCGTGCTGAACCAGCCGGCCTATCGCGGCGCCGTGATCCTGGTCACCGGGCCCAACTTCGGCTGTGGCAGTTCGCGGGAGACGGCGGTCTGGGGCATCAAGGGCCTGGGCATCCGCTGCGTCATCGGCGAGAGCTTCGGCGATATCTTCTTCAACAACTGCTTCCAGAACAGCGTGCTGCCGATCCGCCTGCCGGCCGAGCAGGTGGCCGAGTTGGCGGCCGAAGCGGGCGCCGACCAGGGCAACCGCCAGTTCACCATCGACGTGGCGGCCCGCACCATCACCACGCCGTCCGGCCGGGAGCTGCCGTTCGAACTGCCCGACGACCGCCAGGAGGCCTTGCTGGAGGGCCTGGACGATATCGGCCAGACCATGAAGCACGATGGCGCGATCGGCGAGTTCCAAGAAAGGGACCGCCAGGCGCGGCCCTGGATCTACCTGTCCGGGCAACAGTCATGAGCAAGGCCGTCCTGGTGATGGGCGGGGACGGCATCGGCCCGGAGGTGATCGACCAGGCGGTGCGAGTGCTCGAGGCGATCGCCAATGCGGACGGCTTGAACCTGAACATCGAACACCGGCCCTACGGCCTGGCCTGTTACCGGGACCACGGCGTGTTGATGTCCGAGGAGACCCTGGCCGACCTGCTTGAGGCCGACGGCGTGCTGTTCGGCGCCACCGGCGGTCCCGGCTATGAACAGGTGCCGCGCGAGGTGCACATGCAGAGCAGCCTGCTGCGCATCCGCAAGGAAATGGACGTGTTCGCCAACCTGCGGCCGGTGCGGGTGCCCGACGCCCTGCTGGATGTTTCGCCCCTGCGGGCCGAGGTGGTGCGGGGCACCGACCTGATTTTCGTGCGCGAGTTGACCAGCGGGCTGTACTTCGGCCGGCCCAAGACCATCGAGGCCCTGGCCGATGGCGGCGAACGCGGCATCGACACCCAATCCTACACCACGGCGGAGATCGAGCGGGTGGCCCGGGCGGCTTTCGATCTGGCCGGCAGCCGGGATCGTCGGGTCTGTTCGGTCGATAAATCCAACGTCATGGAATCGGGCCGGCTGTGGCGCCGGGTGGTCAGCGAGGTCGCCGGCGACTATCCCGACATCACTCTGACCCACCTGCTGGGCGACAATTGCGGCATGCAGCTGGTGCTGGCGCCGACCCAGTTCGACGTCATCCTGGCCGACAACATGTTCGGCGACATCCTCTCGGACGTGGCGGCGGCCACCATGGGGACCCTGGGCACCTTGCCCTCGGCCTCGTTCAGCGCCCCCGGCCCCGACGGCCGGCGCCGGGCCTTCTACGAGCCGGTGCACGGCAGCGCCCCGGACATTGCCGGCCAGGGTGCGGCCAATCCGGTGGCGGCGATCCTGTGCGTCGCCATGCTGTTGCGGCACAGCCTGGAGCGGCCGGACCTGGGCCAACGGCTGGAGGCGGCGGTGGATGCGGCCCTGGCGGCCGGCGTCCGCACCCGGGACATCTGCCCGGCCGGCGGCCAGGCGGTATCGACCGAAGACATGGCGGGGGCGATCCTGGCCGAACTGGCCAAGGCATGAGGTAGCGTAAGCATGAACAGAGTGGAGAAGCTGATCGCCGAGATGGCGTTGCCGGTGATCGCGGCGCCGATGTTCACGGTGTCGAACCCGGCGATGGCCCTGGCGGTCTGTGCCGAGGGCCTGATGGGAACCTTCCCGGCCCACACCACCCGCAGCGTCGAAATGCTGGCGGAATGGCTCACCATCATGGATGAGGGTTTGGCGAAGCTGGCCAACAGCGGCGGTGGCGCGATCGGTCCGTTCGGCGTCAACCTGGTGGTGCATCCCACCAACCCGCGCCTGGCCGGCGATCTGGATCTGTGCATCGAACACAAGGTGCCGGTGATCCTGACCTCCAAGGGCGCGCCGGGCGAGGTGTTCGACCGGGTGCACGATTATGGCGGCGTGGTGTTCCACGACATCGCCTCGGCCCGGCACGCGGAAAAGGCCCTGGAAGCCGGGGCCGACGGGCTGATCGCCGTGTGCGGCGGGGCCGGCGGCCATTGCGGCACCATCAACCCCTTCGCCCTGGTCAACGAGGTCCGCCAGTTGACCGACAAGGCGCTGATCCTGGCCGGCGCCGTGACCACCGGCCGCGATGTGCTGGCGGCGCAGGTGATGGGCGCCGATCTGGTCTACATGGGCACCCGCTTCATCAACACCGAGGAGTCGTCCGCTTCCGACGGCTACCGCCAGATGATCGTCGAGGCCAAGTCGAACGACGTCTTCTTCACGGCGGCGATGGACGGGGCGCCGGCCAACCTGCTGGCCGCCAGCCTGGTGCGGGCCGGCGTCGACCTGGAGGATCTGAAACGTCAGACCCCCGGCGCCATCATCTCGGCCCAGGAGAACAAGAAACGCTGGAAGGACGTCTGGTCGGCCGGCCACGGCGTCGGCGCCATCCACGACGTGCTCAGCGTCAGCGCCCTGTGCGACCGCCTGAAAGCGGAATACGCCGAGGCTCGGGCGGGCCTGAACCGGCTCAGCGCCGTTCCAGCCTAATCGCGTCGACGATTTCGCCGCCGGTCGCCGACCAGACACCCTTGTGGTTCATGATGTAGCCCAGCGCCTCCGCCAGCGGCTTGACGCGAAAGGCCTGCCCACTGACCCAGGAATGCAAACTGATGGCCATGATGCGCCCATTTCCGTCAGCCGCTTCGTTGTAGAGCCAATCGAACTGATCCTGCACTTGCGCCACGAATTCTTCTTCCGATTGCCGCAAATTGATCAGGATATGCTGGTCATCCATTTCCAACGGGTGGGGCATGGCCAAGATTTCGCCCGACTTCGTTCTGAATGGATAGGGCATTTCGTCATTCGCCCAATCGCACATGTATTCGATGCCCTGGGCCGCGGCCAAATCAGGCGTGTTCATGGACTGCGACTTCGCCGGCGACAACCAACCTCGGATGTCCTGACCCGACAGTTCGCGAAGCACCTTCAGTGACCCTTCGACCAACTGCGTTTCCTCGTCGATCGGCAGGTCCCCATGATGGGTTTTGTCCATGTCGACGCCATGGGCGATGATCTCCCAGCCGCGCTTGTTGATCTGTTCCACCAGATAGGGGTGACGTTCCGCGATCGCCGAATTCAGGGCAACCGAGCCTTTGATGCCGAGGTCGTCCAGCACCCGCATGATGCGATAGATGCCAATTCGCGTGCCGTAATCGCGCAG
>JASLMH010000207.1 GCA_030746635.1 Alphaproteobacteria bacterium
CCCGAGATGGAGCAATAGACGATATCGGGCTTGATCGTGGCCACGGCTTCATAGCCGTAGCCCAGGCGTTCGATCACCCCGGCCTTGAAGTTCTCCACCACCACGTCGGCGTCGGCCAGCAGGCGATGCACCACCTCCGGCGCCTTGGCATGCTTCAGATCCAGGGTGATGCCGCGCTTGCCGGCGTTGACGCCGAGGAACGAGGGCGACAGCTTCAACTCGGCCAACTCCCCCTCGGTCATCATCGCGCGGATCTGGTCGCCGACGCCCGGTTGTTCGATCTTGATCACGTCGGCGCCCAGCAGGGCCAGTTGCCCGGCGGCGAAGGGCCCGGCCAGGACCTGGCTGAAATCGATCACGCGAATGCCTTCGAAGGCTTTGCCCATTGCCTGCTACTCCGGGTGCTGTCGCCGATCGCCTTGTCATAGGACAAAGCGCCCCTAGCGGCAAACCGGCGCGCCTGGAGCCGCTACCGGCCGGTGGCGTTCCATGGCATTGTTCCCGGCGCGGAAAGGAACGGAGCCAGCGGTTTGCCCGACGACATCCAGCAATGGTTGGCCGATCACGGCCTGGGCGAACATGCCCCGGCGTTCGTCGAAAACCGCATCGATTTCGACGTGCTGGCGGAATTGACCGAGGCGGAGCTGCGCGAGCTGGGCTTGCCGCTGGGCGACCGCAAGCGGCTGCTGCGGGCGATCGCCGGCTTGGCGCCGGCGGCCCGGGCGGCGACCGACGATCGGACGGTGGCGGAGGGCGAGCGGCGGCACGTGACGGTGCTGTTCGCCGATATCAGCGGCTTCACCGCCCTGGCGGCGGACCGCGATGCCGAGGAAACCCACGCCCTGCTGAACCGTTTCTTCACCGCCGTCGACGGCGTGGTGCGAGATTACGGCGGCGCCATCGACAAGCATATGGGCGATGCGGTGATGGCCGTGTTCGGCGCCCCGATCGCCCATTCCGACGATCCCGAACGGGCGGTGCGCGCCGCCCTGCAGATCCACCCGGCGGCGGCCGGTCTGGACCCGACCTTGCGGGTGCATATCGGCGTCGCCAGCGGCCAGGTGGTGGCCAGCAGTACCGGCAGCGCCGATCACCGAGAATACACCATGATCGGCGACACGGTGAATTTGGCCTCGCGCCTGACCGACCTGGCCACCGCCGGCCAGACCCTGGTCTGTCGCGCCGTGCAGGCGGCGATCGGCCCCCGACTGGAGGCCGAGGGCATGGGCGAGCATCTGTTGCACGGCCTGCCGGCGCCGACCGAAGTCTGGCGGGTCACCGGTATCGCCGCGCCCGCCGATGCGGCACCGCGGCCGTTGGTGGGACGGCGGCGGGAGTTGGCGCAATTCAAGGCGGCCATCGCCGACACCCTGGCCAGTGGCGAGGGGCAATCGGTGTTGGTGCGCGGCGAGGCGGGTATCGGCAAGACCCGCCTGGTCGAGGAATTCCAGCAGTTGGCCCTGGCACAGGGCTTTCGCGCCCACACCGGTCTGGTGCTCGATTTCGGCGTCGGCAAGGGCCAGGACGCGATCCGCGCCCTGGTGCGCAGCCTCCTTGACGTGCCATTCGGCGCCGGGATAGAGGACCGCGCATCGGCCGCCGCGCGGGCCGAACGCGAAAACCTGATCGCGGCCGGACAACGGCCCTATCTCGATGACCTGCTGGATCTGCCGCTGGCCGAGGAACAGCGGCGGCTGTACGAGGCGATGGACAACGCCGACCGCAACCGGGGCAAGGCCGCGACCCTGGCCATCCTGGTGGCGGGATTGGCGACGGAAACGCCGCTTTTGTTGCGCATCGAGGACATTCATTGGGCGGATCGGCTGTTGCCGCCGCAACTGGCCGAACTGGCTCGACAGGTGGCGAGTTGCCGGGCGCTGTTGGTGCTGACCTCGCGCATTCAGGGTGATCCTCTGGATGAAGCCTGGCGCGGCGGTCTCGCCGGCGCGCCGTTCACCACCATCGACCTCGGGCCATTGAATGCGGACGAAGCCAATGATCTGGTGACCGGCTTTGGCGGCGTTGATGACGTTTTGGTGCGCGCCTGCATCGAGCGTTCGGGCGGCAATCCCCTGTTCCTGGAACAGCTTCTGCACGGCGCCGAGTCCGCCGTCGACGGTGCCATCCCCGGGTCGATACAAAGCGTCGTACAGGCCAGGATCGATGGCCTGGCGGCAACCGATCGCGCGGCATTGCAGGCGGCGGCGGTCCTTGGCCAGCGTTTCGCCCTGCCGCCCTTGCGGCGGCTTATCGACGACGACAGCTACACACCGGACGGTCTGCTGCACAATGCCCTGATACGCCCGGCCGGCGACGATTTCCTGTTCGCCCATGCCTTGATCCGTGATGCCGTGCATGACGCCTTCCTGACGGGCCGGCGGCGGGAGTTGCATCTGCGGGCGGCGGATTGGTACCGCGAGCGCGACGCGGTGCTGTTCGCCGAGCACCTGGCCGGGGCCGACGACGAGCGGGCGCCCGGGGCCTTCCTGGAGGCCTCGCGGCGGGAAGTCGAGGCATCGCGCCTCGATCGGGCGCTGGGCCTGGTCGAACGTGGCCGCGACCTGGCGCGATCGTCGGCCGAGCGTCACGACTTGACGGCCCAGCAAGCCGCGCTGCTACAGGATCTGGGCCGGCCGGCCGAGGCCCTCGTCGCCTGGCGGGAGGCCTTGGAGTTGACCGACGAACCGCTGCCCCGCTGCCGTGCCTGGATCGGCATCGCCGCCGCCGATCGCCTGATGGGGGCGGGTGAGCAGGGCCTGGGCGTACTCGACGAGGCCGACACAGTAGCGCGGGACAACGGTTTCGAGCGGGAAATGGGCGAGGTCGCCTATTATCGCGGCGCCGCCGCCTTCGTCAGCGGCGACATGGCCGCCTCGCTCGAGCACCAGAACAAGGCATTGGTTCACGCCCGTCGGGCCGGCGACGCCGAACTCGAGGCCACCGCCCTGGGCGGGTTGGCGGATGCCGAATATGCCCGTGGCCGCATGGCCGCCTCGTTGAACCATTTCCAACGTTGCCTTGAATTGTGTCGCGAACACGGCCTGCTGCAGATCGAGGTGCGCAACCGCTTCATGCTCGGCACCGTCGGCCGTTACGTCCACGATCAAGCGCTGGGATTGGCGGAAACCAGGGCCTGCCGGGAGATGGCCGAGCGCATTCACCATCATCGCGCTGTCCTTTTTGCCAGCCTGATTTCCGGTGAGATCACCATGGAATTGGCGGATCATGCCGGCGCCGAGGAGCCGCTGGAGCGGACGGTGGAGATCGCTCGTTCCCTGGGCAACCGGCGAATAGAGATGTACGGCCTGTACGAGCAGGCCCGCAATGCCTGGTGCCGGCAACGACCCGATCTGGCCCGAGACCTGCTGCGCCAGGCGCTCGCCATTGGGCGCGAAACCGGCATGCACTTCCACGGTCCCAGGCTGCTGGGCCTGGCGGCGGTGCTGGCGGAGGGGGAGGCGGATCGCCGCGGCGCCTTGGCCGAGGGCGAGGCGCTGATCCGGGACGGCGTCAACGCCCACAACGTGCTGTGGTTCCATCGCGACGCCATCGACGCCTGCCTGACGGCCGGCGCGTTCGCGGATGTCCGGCACCACGCCGGCGCCCTGGACGCCTTCGTGGCCGACGAACCGTTGCCGTGGGCCGGTTTCTTCGCCGACCGGGGCCGGGTGCTGGCGGCTAGCGCCGAGGCTGCCCGCGACGAGGCCACGGGGGCCGAATTGGGCCGTGTATTGGCTGAAGGGCGCCGCCTCGGTCTCGCCATCGCCCTGCCACCGCTGGAGCGGGCTCTGGCGGCAACCGAATAATCCGGCCGACGACGCTTGCCCCTCGACAACCCGCCCGCCGACCGCTACATCGGGGGCCGACGCCAATGCCCAGGGGCCGTTGGGAGGCATGCGGCGTCGGCGATCTGTCGTGCGAAGGAACCGAACACCATGAGCAAACCCTACGACGTCTATTATTGGCCGACCCCCAACGGCTGGAAGATCACCATTCTGCTGGAGGAACTGGCGGAACCCTACAACCTGGTACCGGTCAATATCGGCGCCGGCGAACAGTTCGAACCGGAATTCCTGGCGATCTCGCCCAACAACCGCATGCCGGCCCTGGTCGATCACCAGCCGGTCGACGGTGGCGAGCCGATCAGCATCTTCGAATCCGGTGCCATCATGCAGTATCTGGCCGAGAAGCACGGCCACTTCTGGCCACAGGATTGGCGCGGCAAGTACGAGGTTTCGCAATGGCTGTTCTGGCAGATGGCCGGCCTCGGCCCGAATTGCGGCCAGACCCACCACTTCCGCAACTACATGGAAGGCGCCAGCGACTACGCCGCCGAGAGATTTACCAACGAAGTCAATCGCCTGTACGGCGTCATGGACATACGTCTTGCGGATCGCGAATTCCTGGCCGGGGACTATTCGATCGCCGACATGGCCTGCATCGGCTGGATCCGCCCTTACAAGCGGCAAGGTCAGAATTTAGATGAATTTCCTAACTTAAAGCGTTGGTATGAAACGATGTTAGCCCGTCAGGCTGTTGAGAAGGGCATGGCGGCCGGGGCCGAGTTGCGACAGGACGGCGGCCAGATGAGCGAGGCGGCCAAGAAGGTCCTGTTCGGTCAGCGCGCCCGCAAGGCCTGATAGGGTGATAGCCGCCATGGACGCCAAGACCCGCGATTTCCTGGACCGTTGGTACGCCGCCGTCGCGGCCGAGGATCTGGACGCCCTGGCCGACACCCTGGCCGACGACGCCGAGATCTCCTCGCCGGCCTATTGGGGTCCGAAGGGGCCGAAAAGCCACGTCATGACCGTGCTGACCGGCGTCCTGGGTGCCTTCGAGGATTTCCGTTACGACAAGGAATGGGTCGACGGCCGGGAGCTGATCCTGGAATTCAGCACCCGGGTGGGCGACAAATCCCTGCGCGGCATCGACCGCATCAGCCTGAACGAGGACGGCCAGTTGCGGCATATCGAAGTTATGGTCCGGCCGATCAACGGCCTGATGGCCCTGGCCGAGGCGGTGCGCAAGCACGTCATGGCCGCCAGTTGAACAGACGAACATCGTAAGGAGGACGACGTGAAGGACACATTGCAAGCCGGCGCCACCGTCAGCGCCCGTTACACGGTGGACAAGGAGAAGACCATCGATTTCATGGGTGACGAGCTCCGCGTCTACGCCACGCCGATGATGGTGATGGACGTCGAGCGGACCTGCCGCGAATTGATGGTCGAGCATGCCGACGAGGGCGAGGATTCCGTCGGCGCCCGGGTCGAGATCGACCATATGGGGCCGACCCTGATGGGCATGTGGGTCGAGGTCAGCGCCACGGTGGCCGAAGTCGACGGCCCCAAGGTGGTGTTCGAGGTCGAGATCCACGACGCCCTTGGCCA
Organism: Alphaproteobacteria bacterium; assembly: GCA_030746635.1. Classification (GTDB taxonomy): domain Bacteria; phylum Pseudomonadota; class Alphaproteobacteria; genus JASLMH01. The sequence continues at coordinate 5,391 of JASLMH010000207.1, forward strand.
GGTCGGCCGGTCCAGGCACACCCGCTTCGCCATCGACAAGGCCAAGCAGAAAGGCCGCCTGGAGAAGAAAGCGGCGCAGGCCAAGGAGGCCGGCGCCCTCTAGCGCCAATGATCGGAACGGCCCCGGCGGCGGCGAAGACCGCCGGGTGAGGGGAGGCAGACCATGAAACGCACGGGATCGCGCGGGCTGATGGCGTTTTGGGCGGATATCGGCCACGACCACACCCTGCGCTTTCAGCAATGGCACAATTGCGAGCACATCCACGAGCGGGTGGGCATCCCTGGCTTCAACGTCGGCCGGCGCTATCGCGGCATCGGCGAGGCGCCGAAGTTCCTGATGTTCTACGAGACCGACGATGCCGCGGTGCTGGGCAGCGAACCCTATCTGGAGCGGTTGAACGACCCGACCCCGTGGACCCAGGAATCGCTACCCTATTTCCGCAATCCCATGCGCAACATCTACGGGCTGGTGGCCGAGCACGGCGCGCCGGCACCGACCGAGGCACCCTATATGCACGTCTTCCGCTTCAACCTGCCGGATGGGGAAGGGGCGCTGGACTGGCACGGCCAACAATGGCTGCCGGCGGTCAGCGCCATCGACGAGGTCCATCGCGGCCGCCTCTACGCCGTCGACGAAGCGATCTCCGGCATCATGACGTCGGAGCGGCAGATCTACGGCGGCGGCCCGGGGCAGCAGAAATACCTCGCCATGTTCGAAACCACCTGTCCCGACACCTCCACCCTGGCAACCTGGCAGGCGGCTGAGCAGGGCTGCCCCGACGCGGCCGACCACCTGGCCGGTCGCCGAGACCTGTTCTGCGAATCCTCCTGGCTGGAGATCGCCTTGTACGGCGCGAAGTAAAGGCTAACTGTACCGAGGCGGTAATTACCTGACAGTTTGACCGGCTGCGAGGCGTGGTGATGCCGCCCCTGGGGGTTGTAGGATGGAGTTGCAACACTTCACTGCCGACCGTCATGGATGTCGACGTAGCGTTAGCGCTCTTTCGGGGACTCTGCACTCATGGGCGCTGCCTCACACCTGAATTGACGCAACTCTAGCTTAGCGCCATGGGCGACGGCAGCGTTCACGTGTTCGAGCCAAACAATTCCAGACCGAACTTCTTAGGTTCGATAATTCCCACTATCGAACTCTTGAACCCTGAGGTGATTTCGGCTTTGTGGTCCTAAGCGGGCGTGCCGGGCACCGAGCCCGAACGGAAGCGAATAGCCAAAAGGAGACCTAAGACGTTCCGCGAACTAATAACATTCGACCGAATTTCGAGATCGCCCCGGCGCGGTACTGGCTATGCCGGCTTCACTGCGGCGTCGATCAACTCAAGCAGTGCCATGGCTTCAACCGATTTGGCAAATTCGCGGGCTTCCGTGAATTTCGCCGCAGCTTCGGCTGAGCGGCCTTTCTTTTGATCCAGCAGCGCTAGGTCATAAAGTGCCCAGGCGGCAAAGCTCGGCACGTCGGCCTGTCGGAACCCGTTCAAAGCAGTCTCCAAGTGGCGGTACGCGAGGGATGTAACGCGCGGCAGGGTGCGGATCAGGAAGGGGAGGTTGCGCAGCATTACGCCGAGCGACGGCCGGTCCTGATCCAACGCCATGCGGGTATAAATTTCGCCCAGGAAGAGGTGCCCGGACGGAACACCTGTGTTCGATCCCCACGACTGACATTTCTCCATACAGTCTTCGATCCATTGAATGCCGGCGGCCATTTCCCCGTCCATCACCATGGCGACCCCAAGGTATGGGCTAATCGCCGAGGGCGCTAAAACAAATCCACGCTTGAGAAACAAATCGTCGAGCCCCGAGAGCAATGGTCTGCCGTCGTTTGTTTGTCCAAGCATGATCTGGCCCGCAGCCATACCCCCTTCCGCAGCGCTTCGGTCGACGATACTGAGCGCCAGACGGGCGCCTTCGCGGCCACTTTCCACGGCGTCAGCGAAGGCGAAATGCGTTAGATCGAGAAGCGCCAACGCCCACATTGCCATCGAACGTGGGCGCGGATCGTTCATTTCGCGGCCAAATTCAATCAGACGCAGCGCATGTTTGCGTGCCGCGTTGGGCCGTCCACCCAAGGTGTTCGACGTTGACATGCAGACGATCGCTTTCGCCGCCAGCCAATTGTCATTGAATTTTCGACCGATACGTTCCGCTTCCGCCGACAGTTGATCAACCTCGCCACGCCAGGTCTCGTTCATGTCACCCCAAAAAGCGCGATCCCACATCAAGCCCAAAGAGGCATAGCCGATGGTCAGTTCATCGTCGTGTTCTTCACCAATTTCCTTGACGCGCATCAGCATCGAAACACCAACGCCACTGTTGCCGCTGAATACGTGGGCGTAACCAATCTCGAAGAGATATCTGCCCAGCCGCCTTGGGTCGCCCAAAGCTTCGGCTTTGGCGAGATGTGGTTCCAGAAGTTCGATCAGGCCATACATATCGGCACGGAAATACTGTATGCGCGCGAGGTTCAACAACACATCGACAAGAAAGGCGTCATCGGCACAGCCGGGAACTTTCTCAATCAACTCGACCACCTGACGCAACCGCACTTCGGCCTCGTCGAGCGAATAAACCTTGAGGCGTTTTTCGCCGGCCTGGGCCATATAGTGCACGGCTTTTTCCGCCCGCGACGTGTGTCCGTAGTGATGCGCCAGGGTTTCAGCGATTTCGCCCAGTCTTCCGGTGTTGCGCTGTTCGATGGCGTCGGCGACGCGCCCGTGCAACGCTTCCCGGCGCTCTTCCAGCAGCGAGTTGTAGACCGCGTCCTGAATAAGCGCGTGTTTGAAAAGATAACCCTGCATCGCCCGAGATATCAATAACCTGGGCCTTGCCGGAGTTGGCAGTGTTCAGAACAT
>JASLMH010000208.1 GCA_030746635.1 Alphaproteobacteria bacterium
GCCCAGCCGCCCTGGCCGACCGGCGGGCGCCATTCGGTCGGCCATTTCGTGGTGCCGCTGTTGATGGGTGCGCTGGCCGAGGCGCTGCCCGACAGGGTGCAGGCGGATGGGGCGATGATGAACGTATTCAGCGTCCAGGGCCGGCACCGCGACGGCGAGGAGGTCTCCTCCCTATTCTTCCTCGCGGGCGGCCTCGGCGCCATGCAGGGGCTGGCCGGCCGGGCGGTGACGCCGGCGCCGTCGAACATGACCGTGGTGCCGACCGAGATCTGGGAGAACCGCACCTCCATGACCGTCGAGAGCCGCCGGATCCTGCCCGGCACCGGCGGCAAGGGCCGCTGGCGGGGAGGCGACGGCCAGGAGGTGGTCTTTCGCAACGACAGCGGGCAGCTGTTCGAGTTTGCCTTGATGGGCCAGCGCACCGAGTTTCCGGCCCAGGGCTTCGCCGGCGGCGGCGCCGGCGCGACCCGCCGCTATGAGGTCAACGGCGAAGAGGTCGACCCGAAGGCCCGGATCGAACTGGCGCCCGGCGACCGCATCACCATGCGCGAGGCCGGCGGTGGGGGCTATGGGGATGGGTGACGGAAATCGGGCGCTTGCCGGCTTGGTACCGACCCGAATTGATCATTCGGGTCCGGCATTACACCAGGTTGCCCACGCTGTGCCCGCCATGGATGGCGGCAAGCAGATCGCGCGGTGACTGGCAGTCGCCGACCCTATGCAGTTCGATGTTGTCGAGTTCGCCGGCCAGATCGTCGACGGCGCTACGCGGCGTCGCGTAGACCAGCAGGTCGACGCCTTCGAATGCCGTCTCACGGTCGACATAGGTATTGCGGCACACCAGGCGTCGGCCTGCCAGCAATATCGGCTCGTGCGCGGGCACGATTTCCACGCCCGCGCCGTACAGTCGGCGATAGGCACCGATCGCACTGCAATGGTTGACACGTTGCAGGATCTGCGGCCGTGGCGTGATCAGCACAACCCGTTTGAACATGATCGCCAACTTGTCCGCAACGCCGTACGTCGCCGGGCCATGGTCCTGGTCAAACAGGACGGCAAATCCGGCGGCGACACCTTCGGGTATTTCGTCGGCGGCAAAATTTCGGGCGGAGATGACCGGGGTCGCCGCATCGGGCGAGATGCGAAGGGTCTCAGGCCGGCGTAGCTCGCCGCCTGTCGCCAACACGACGACATCCGGCTTCAAGGCGTGGATGTCCTTGCCGGTGGCGCGTCGGCCGAGACGAAAGTCGACGCCATGGCGCGCGGCCAGGCGGCATTGATGATCGATCACCTTCGCCATGTCGGCCCGCCCGGGCAGCAGGGACTCAAGCAACAAGCCGCCGCCCACCTCCGCCGACGCCTCCAGTAGCGAGACACGATGCCCCCGTGCCGCGGCGACCCAGGCCGTTTCCAGTCCGGCCACCCCGGCGCCAACCACGACCACCTGGCGCGGCATTCGCGCGGACTCGGGCTGCCAATCCGCCTCGCCCTCCTCGCCCAGGTGTGGATTGTGGAACTCCGCCAACGGCTTGCCTTGATGGACTTCGCCCCAGGAGAAATTGTCGAACACGCAGGGACGGATTTCCTCAATCCGGCCGCGCATCGCCTTGTTGGCGAAGGCGGCGTCGGTAATGTGAGCTCGGGTCATGCCCACCAGATCGCCGTATCCATCCGCGACAACCCTTTCGGCGAGTTCCGGCTCGCCAATCCGACCCAGTGCCATGACGGGTACGCCAGCGGCAGCGTCACGCATCTTTTTGTGGATATCGATGAAATGCCCCGGCCGGAAATAGAGATCGGGCACGTGGGTCTCCAGGCTGAGGGAGAAGTTACCCTGCCCGTAGGCGAAATAGTCATAATGGCCGTCGGCGGCCAGTTTGGCGGTGATCCGGCCCGCCCCTTCCTCGTCTATGCCCCCCTCCACACCTTCGGTGCCGGCCATTTTCAGCCCCAGTATGAAGTCGCGGCCGCAGCGTTCACGAATGCCGCCGGCGACCTCCCGAACGAAGGTCAACCGACCCTCCAACGAACCGCCGTACCGGTCCTCCCGCCAGTTCGACCAAGGCGACATGAACTGCTGGATCAGGTAGCCGTGCGCGCCATGCAATTCGACACCGGCAAAACCGCAATCGGCGAGCCGGATCGCGGTGTTCACATAGGCGCGGACGATCGCGCGAACCTCGTCGACGCTCATGACATGCGGCACGGTCCAACTCAGGGCATCGGGCTGATCGGAAACACCCATCGGCGAGCGCGTCGGACCCCAAAGCTGCTGCTTGCCGGGATGCCAAAGCTGGCCGACCAGCCAGGCACCTTCCGCATGAACGCGTTGCGCGGTATCGCTGAGATCGATCGCGTTGGCGTCGTCGAACCCGGTGACGATGGCGGGTTGGGCAATGGCATTCGGATCGACGGCGATCACCTCGGTGACCAACATCGCCGCGCCGCCCCGTGCCCGCTCGATCAGGAAATGTTTCCAGCGTTCGGTTATGCGATTGCGCTGGGCGAAATTGGTTACCGTCGCGGGCAGACAGATCCGGTTACGCAGGCGCCGGCCAGCCAGCTCGATGGCTGAAAACAGATGTGGATAAGGCGCGTCTGTTAACATCAGGTCCCGTACCAAAAGTTTCACGTCAGACCGGCCGAGCTAGGCCGCCGTCATCGTAGCGCTGGCGATCCGCCATGGAGAGGCAATTTCACTCGAAATGTTGGCAGGCGACGTAACAAGCTGGTCACCGCCATTGGGATTATCCGCCGCCTAGACCAAAATACGCATAGCGCGACTTACCTCAATCACCCTTCGAGACGCGCCTGCGGCGCTCCTCAGGGTGAGGAATCATGCTGCATTTTCAACAAGTTACTCTCATGCTGAGGAGGGCACACGGCGCCCGTCTCGAAGCATGTCCATGCACCTGAATTCAGTCTGACATCAGGTGGCGGAAGCCTTCACCGACTCGACGGGCCGGTCACCGATCACGCCGGCCTGTTCCAGGGCCGCCAGCTCCGCCGCCTCCAGGCCCAAGATGCCGCAGAAGACAGCCTCGTTGTGCTCGCCCAACAGCGGCGCCGGCCAGTTCAAGAGGCCGCGCCGGCCGTCGTAGCGCCATGGCGTCGCCGGCAGCGGCTTGCGCCCGACGATGGCGCGGTCGAGTTCCGGCCAGCAGCCGCGTTCGAGCAGGGCCGGGTCCGACAACAGATCGCTCGGCCGCAGGGCGGTGGCGGCGGCGACGCCGGCAGCCTGCAGCATCCCCATCGCCTCGTCGGCATCGATGGCCGCCGCCCAGGCGGCGATCGCGGCATCGATCTCGGCCGCGCGGACCCGTCGGCCGGCGGCCGTGGCCAGCGTCGGGTCGTCACGCAGATCGGGCCGGCCGATGACGGCGCAGAGGGCCGGCCATTGCGCGTCCTCGGTGACGGCGACGACCAGCCAGCTATCCGGCCCGGCGGCGGCGTAGCAGCCATGGGGCGCGAACAGGGGATGGCGATTGCCGGTACGTTCCGGCGGCGCCCCGTTCAAGCCCTGGGCGATCATGCCGTGCACGCCAAGCTGCATCATGGCTTCGGTCTGGGAGATATCGATCCGCTGGCCCTGGCCGGTGCGCCGGCGATGGAACAGCCCGACGAGGAGGGCGGCGGCGGCATTGAGGCCGCCGCAGGCGTCGCCATAGGCGACATGGCTCTGGATCGGCGGACCATCGGCATCGCCGGTCAGGTGCGGCAGGCCGGCGGCGTGTTCGACGGTCGAGCCGTAGCCGCGATAGCCCGACCAGGGGCCTTCCGCCCCGAAGGCCGGCATCGACAGCAGGATGATCTCCGGATTGGCGCCTTTCAGTTCCTCGTACGACAGCCCGAGCTTCGCCAGCACGCCGCTCGCCTGGTTCTCGATCACCGCGTCGGCCCGGGCCACCAGGCGCAATGCCAGATCCCGGCCCTCCTGCCGCGTCAGATCGATGGTCACGCCGTACTTGTTGCGGTTGAGCTGATTGAAGCCCGGGTGGCGTTCGTGCTCCCCGGCGGCGACGCTTTCGGCCGTGAACTCCCAGCCGCGCCACCAGTCGGGGTATATGCACGACTCGATCTTGATCACTTCGGCGCCCAGGTCGGCCAGATGGCGCGTCGCCAGCGGTCCCGACCAGCCCATGGTGAGATCGACGACGCGATTGCCCTCCAGCGGTCGCGGCGCGCCCCTGCCGAGGCGCTCCCCGGGGCCGCTGGCGCCGCCGGCGGGCAACGCCCCTTCCTGCGCCAGCACCTCCTCGGTGTGTTCGCCCAGGCGGGGTGCCCGGCCTCCCCGTTGCAATGGCGTGCGCGCCAGTTTCCAGGGTATCGCCGGGGCATCGAAGGCGCCCAGCTCCGGATGTTCGAAGCGCCCGAACACCTCGCGCGCCCGGAACTGGTCGAGGTTCGCCAGCTCGGCCATGGTCGGCACCAGGGCCATCGGCACCCGTCGCTTCTGCCCCTCGTGAAACCATTCTCGCGCCGGCCGTTGGCGGAACAGTGGGATCAGATAGGGGTCCAGCTCGTCGGCCCGCTGGTAGCGGTCATTGGCCACGCGAAATCGCGGATCGTCGATCAGCTCCGGCGCGCCGATCATCTCGCAGCAGGCGCGCCATTGCACGGGCGTCAGCGCGGTGACGCCGATCCAGCCGTCCTGGGCCGGGTAGATCGTCTGGGGGTAGGTCGGCGGGAATTTGTTGATGCCCTTGCGGGTCGAGGCGACGCCGTCATAGGCGAAGCGCCCGCCGGCGGTCTCGGTATAGGCGAGTTGCGCCTCCAGGATCGATTGCTCGATCAGCGTTCCCGCCTCGCCTCGCAGACCGCCGATCAGGGCGCCCAAGGTGGCAATGAAGGCGGTCAGGCCGCCGTTGATCTGGGCCTGGTAGCCACCCGGGATGATCGGCGGGCCCTCTCTGGCGCCGATCGGATAGATGAAGCCGGCCAGCGCCTGCACGATAGCGTCGCTGCCGGCCCAGTCGCGCCGCGCACCGTCGGCGCCGAACCAGCTCAGGGCCGTCATGATCAGCCGAGGGTTGCCCGCCTTCAGGGCGTCGTGGCCGAGCCCCAGGCCATCGGCCACGCCGGGGCCCATGGCTTCCAGGACGACGTCGCTCCGTTCGGCCAGGCGCACCGCCAGCGCCCTGCCCGCAGGCTCGGCGAGATCGATCGCCACGCCCCGCTTGCCGGCGCTCAGGAAGGCGTGCATGCCGCCGGCCTCGGGCGCCGGAACGCCTTCGGCGAAGGGTGGCAGGCGCCGAGCCGCATCGCCCGTTCCCGGCGGCTCGATCTTGATGACATCGGCGCCGCAGGCGGCGAGGAGCGCGCCGCAATATCCGACCGCGATGCCCTCGCCGAACTCGACCACGCTGACGCCCGCGAGGGCGGACTGGCCGGAAACGTCGGTCATGTATGGGGAGACTCCCGCACTTGATACAACATGACCATGATGCACCGGCATTCGCCAATGGCAAGCCGCCCTTGCTATAAGCTGACGATATCCCAGCCTGCCGGTTACCTGCCGAAATATCAGTACGTCACGAGGATCGCCCATGAGTATGACCGCGCTTTTGATCGCCAATCGCGGCGAGATCGCCGTTCGGATCGCCCGCGCCGCCACCGATCTCGGCCTTCGCACGATCGCTGTCCATTCGGCCGACGACGCCACCAGCCTGCATGTCAGCCTGACCGACGAAGCCCATGCCCTAAACGGCGGCGGCCCGGCCGCCTACCTCGACATCGACGGCGTGATCGCGGCGGCCAAGGCCGCCGGCTGCGATGCCATTCATCCGGGTTATGGCTTCCTGGCCGAGCGCGCGGACTTCGCCCAGGCTTGTGCCGAGGCCGGCATCACCTTCGTCGGTCCCACGGTCGAGAACCTGCGCCTGTTCGGCGACAAGGGCGGCGCCCGGGCGGCCGCCGTGGCGGCGGACGTGCCCGTCCTGGACGGCATCGATCACGGCGTCTCGCTCGAGGACGCCAAGGCCTTCTTCGCCTCGCTCGGCGCCGGCGGCGCCATGATCATCAAGGCGGTGGCCGGCGGCGGCGGCCGCGGCACCCGGGTGGTGACGGCCGCCGACGAGATCGCCGCCACCTACGAACGCTGCCGCTCCGAGGCCCTGGGCGCCTTCGGCCGCGACGAGGTCTATGTCGAGGCCTTCATCCCCCGCGCCCGCCACGTCGAGGTACAGATCCTGGGCGACCATACCGGCGCAATCGCGCATTTGGGCGAACGTGAGTGCAGTGTGCAGCGGCGCTATCAGAAGCTGGTCGAGGTGGCGCCGGCGCCGGGCCTGGACGACGGACTGCGCGCGGAGATCATCCAGGCGGCCGTGCGCTTCGCCCGCACCGTCGGCTACCGCAACCTCGGCACCTTCGAGTTCCTGGTCGATACCACCGGCCGCTCCGGCGTTCGGCCCTTTGTCTTCATCGAGGCGAACGCGCGGCTGCAGGTCGAGCATACGGTGACCGAGCAGGTGACCGGCGTCGACCTGGTGCAAAGCCAGCTCCGCCTCGCCGCCGGCGCCGCCCTCGCCGACCTCGGCCTCGACGATGAACGGATCGCCGAGCCGCGCGGCTACGCCATCCAGGCCCGCGTCAATATGGAGACCGTCGAGGCCGACGGCTCGCTCAGGCCCGGCGGCGGCACCCTGTCGGTCTACGAAGCCCCCAGCGGGCCGGGCGTGCGCACCGACGGCTTCGGCTATGCCGGTTATGAGACCTCCTCCGCCTTCGATTCACTCCTGGCGAAGGTGATCTGCCATTCGCCCGCGCCTGATTTCCCGGCTGCCATCGCGCGCACCCGGCGGGCACTCAGCGAGTTCCGGCTGGAAGGCGTCACCACCAACATCCCGTTTTTGCACAACATCCTGGCCAGCGAGGATTTCGCGAACGGAGCGGTGCACACCCGCTGGGTCGACGAGATGCTGGCGACGCTGACCGTGCCGCCGCTGGACGTGCGGCAACGTTATATCTCCGGCAACGGGCCGCGCGGCGATGGCGCCGCCGATGGTTTTGCCGGCGCCCGGGTCGACAACCGCGACCCCCTCGCGCTGTTCGCCCATGACCAGGCGGTCAAGGCGTCCCGGGCAACCGAGGCGGCGGACGAGGTCGCCCCGGTCGCGGGACCGGACGGCTCGGTGGGGCTGCCGGCACCGATCCAGGGCACCATCGTCTCGATCACCGTGGCCGAGGGCGACCAGGTGCTGGCCGGTCAGCCGGTCGCGGTGGTCGAGGCGATGAAGATGGAGCACGAGATCAAGGCCGACCGCGCCGGCATCGTTCGACAGGTCACCATGGCCCGGGGCGACGTGGTGCGGGAAGGCTATCCCCTGGTCTTCCTACAGGAGGCGGACGTCGCCGGCGAGTTCGCCGGTGGCGGCGAGGCCATCGACCTCGATCACATCCGGCCCGACCTGCAGGAAACCTACGACCGGCACGCCCATACCCTGGACGAGAACCGGCCGGCGGTGGTGGCCAAGCGCCATGGCATGGGCTACCGCATGCCCAGGGAGAACATCGACCAACTGGTCGATCCGGGTTCGTTCCAGGAATACTGGCCCTTGATCGTGGCGCTGCAGCACCAGCGCTACGACATCGATACCCTGCGGGAGAAATATCCGGCCGACGGCGTCGTCGCCGGCACCGCCTCGATCAACGGTGAATGGTTCGACGACGAGCGCTCGCGCGCCGCCATTGTGCACTATGACTACACCGTGCTGGCCGGCACCCAGGGCCGGCGGAACCACTACAAGCAGGACCGGATGTTCGAACTGGCCAATCGGTTCCGCCTGCCGCTGATCCTGTTCTCCGAGGGCGGCGGCGGCCGGCCCGGCGACGACAACACCGGACCCAGGGTGGCGTTCGACACCCACACCTTCACCACGCTGTCGAAGCTCAGCGGCCTGGTGCCGATGATCGGCATCAACAACGGCCGCTGCTTCGCCGGCAACACCGCCATGCTGGCCAGTTGCGACGTGATCATCGCCACCGAAAGCTCGACCATCGGCATG
>JASLMH010000209.1 GCA_030746635.1 Alphaproteobacteria bacterium
AGCCGGTCTTCCGGCCGGGGTGGGTGGGGGCGGACGAGTGGTAGTTTCGGGCACAGTATTAAAACCCTGCCCCCGAAACTACCTCGCGCCGGACTCTAGCCGCCCAGCAACTCGTCGATTTCCGACTGTTCCAGGCTGGGGGTGTCGCCGTGGATGATGGCCGAGGCGATGTCGACCAGGCGCTGCAACAGGCGCGAGGCGGAGGCGGCGGCGCCGGCCAATTCCTCGGCCCGTTCGGCCGCCAGGGCGGCCTCGATCCGCTCGATGCCGCGGGCCACCACGGCCTCCATCTTCTCCACCGTCTCGTCGAACGGGTCGCGGAATTCCGGCGGAGCGTTGTCGTAGGCTTCGATGGTCAGTTCGGCATCGGACAGGCCGCTGTCCCGGAAATGCGCGGCATAGCTCTTCGGCTGCCATTCCTTGGCCTCGTCCAGGATTTCCGGCATGTCGGGAACCATTTCCAGCAACATGACGATCTCGTTGAAATGGTTCAGGTAATCCGTGGCCAGGAAGGTATCCTGGTTGACGTTGGTGCCGGCCAGCCGATCCCGCAGGCCGCTGCCGGCAGCCGGTGCCTCTGATTTATCCGGCACGACGGGCTCGCAGATGGCATGCATGGTCCGGACTCCCACCTCTCCGATCGACAATGTCGATCCCCATATCGCGGCTGTGGCGACCCGACGATGCTGGCCGGAATTGGTTAACATTGAATTGTAACGTCGTTCACGGTCCCGTGGCCGGCGGCGGCCGGCGCAACAGGGGGACCAAGGGGATCGCCAGCAGCGAGGCGATGGCGGAGAGGTAGAAGACGTCGACGTAGCCGATCATCGCCGCCTGGCGGCCGATCTCCAGATCCAATAGCGCCAGGCCGCCGGCCCCCGGCAGCGGCAGGCCGCCGCCGCTGGTGAACAGCTTGTTGTACGGGTTGATGTGTTCCGTCAGCACGGCCTGGCTGGTGCTGCTCATGCGCACCAGGATGGCCAGGGCAATGGCGACGCCGATGCTGCTGCCCAGGCTGCGCACCAAATTCCATACCGAGGAGGCCTCGGTGCGGTGGCGGATGTCCAGGGTGGCGAAGGTCATCATGCCCAGTGGCGCGACGATGATGCCGGCGCCGACGCCCTGGACAAAGCCGGTCCAGGCGACGTCCCAGAAGCCGACCTCCAAGGTCCAGCCCGACATCGCCCAACTGGACACCGACAGGCCGAGGAAGCCGAAGGCGAGGCCGATCCGGGGGTCGTATTTGTCGCCCAGCCGGCCGAACAGCACCATCGCCAGCATCATGCCCAGGCCACGGGGCGCCAGCAGCATGCCGACCGTGGTGATCGGATAGCCTTGCAGCCCCTGCAGGAACGGCGGCAGCAGCACCATCGGCGCCAGCGTCAACAGGCCGTAGAGGAAGATGAACATCACGCCGAGGAAATAGTTGCGGTCGCGGAACAGGCGCAGGTTGACGAGGGGGTGTTTCGCCATCAGCCCGTGCACGGCGAACAGGTACAGGCCCAGGGCGACCAGACAGCCCTCGATCAGGATCTCGCCGGACTGGAACCAGTCCAGCCGCTCGCCCCGGTCCAGCATTGCCTGCAGACTGCCGAAGCCGACGCCAAGGGCGGCGAAACCGAGCCAGTCGAAGCCCTTGGCCGCCGGGTCGGGCCGGCTGCGGGCCAGGAAAACGATGGCGCCGGCGATCGCCAGCAGGCCGATCGGTACGTTGATGTAGAACACCCAGCGCCAGGAGTAGCTGTGGGTCAGATAGCCGCCGAGGGTCGGCCCGACCACCGGCGCCAGCATCACCCCCATGCCCCAGATCGCCATCGCCCGGGCATGCTGCCAGGGCGGATAGGTGTCCAGCATGATGGCTTGCGACAGCGGGATCAGATAGGCCCCGCAGGCGCCCTGGCCGATGCGGTAGGCGATCTCCGCCGGCAGGGAATCGGCCTCGGCACAGAGCATCGAAAACAGCGTGAAGCCGCAGATCGCGAACAGATACAGCCGCTTGCGGCCGAGCCGCCTGGCCAGCCACGAGGTGGTCGGCAGGGCGATGGCGCTGACCACGATGTAACTGGTCAGTACCCAACTGATCTGGTCCTGGGTGGCCGAGAAGGTGCCCCGCATGTGCGGCAGCGCCACGGCGGCGATGGTCCAGTCCAGGGCGTACATGGAACTGGCCAGCATCACCGTGATGGTGATCGCCAGTTTGTTCGCGGTGCCTGGCGCCCGCGTTGCCGAGGCCGGGGTCGTCATGCGATACCAGTGGGTGTACTCGAAGGCTCGATACCGGCCGTCGAGTAACCACGCTTTCGACCGCTCGGCAACAGGTAACGGGGAAGATGACCAGCAATCCGCTCAGCGCCATCCTGGGAGAAGCCCAGGAGCCCGGATCGACCACCGCCGGCTGGAAGGCCGTGGCGACCCTCTACCATGCCTATTTCACCGGCCTGATCCTGACCGTGGCCAGCCGAACGGACGGCGAGGCGGCGGGGGAGTGGATCTTCCGCACCTTCCGCCGCCAGCATCACGACAAGTTCCTCGCCAGTTTCGAAAAACTCGGCCTGGACGACCTGCCGCACGCGGTGGCGGCGGCGCAGTACCATTACCTCTCCAACAGCGTCGGCGGCGTCGAGGTCGAGTACATGTACGAGGCCGACCACAAGGCCTGGGTGCATTTCTGCCATCCGCGCTGGATGTACGACGGCACCGCCCTGTGCGGCGTGCCCTTGCAGGTCAGCCACGGCTTCCTGCGCGGCTGGTACGGCCACAATGGTGTGTCCTTGGGTAATCCGCGCCTGGGCTTCGTCTGCACCAGCCAGGACATGACGGCGCAGTACGGTTTGGCCGGCTATTTCCGCGAGTTCGACCGCGACCTGGCGCCTGATGAGCGCCTGCAATTCGCCCCCAGCGAACTGGCCCCGCCGTTCGATCCGGCGGCGGCGCCGGAACTGGACTCGGCCGCCTGGCCGCCCGAACGCCTGCACAAGGCCAACCGCAATTACGCCATGGATTACATCAAGACCGCGCTGCCGGAGCTGGTGGCGGTGCTGGGGCCGGGCGAGGCGGCCGCCCTGGGCAACCTGGCCGGCCAGTTGATCGGCCGCCAGTTCTATCGTCAATGCCAAGAACTAACGGCGGTCCACGGCGACGGCGCCGTCGACTTCGCCCGCTTCATGGCGGCCATGGCGGCGGCCCAGGACGACGGCCAGGAGTGCGCCGGCAACGATCTTGAGGCGACGGTGCGGGTGACGGGCTGGCGCCTGATGCGCGGCCGTGATGATCTGCATCCGGCGGTGTTCGAGGCCTGGAACGGCCTCTGGCAGGGCTGCCTGGCCGTACACAACCGCTTCCTGGCGCTGGAGGTGCTGCGCCGGCGCGATTACGGCGACGACGCCTTCGAATGGCGCATCCGGCAAGTGGGGTAGGGGCGGCAGGTCGCTGATATCAAAATGCGGAAACTCTGACCGATAGACATGCTTCGAGACGGGCGCTTCGCGCCCTCCTCGGCACGAGGTGATTTCGTTGAAAAAATAGAACTCGTCCTCGTCCTGAGGAGCGCCATAGGCGCGTCTCGAAGGACGAACGGGACAGGTCCTGCTATTTGCAACTTGGTACGAGACAAATTCATTTCATAGATTAGAAAATCTACATAATTAACTGATTTTATTGAACTCTATCTAACACAGAGCGACAGCAACCGGTCCGATGATCCAATCCTCCAATCGGGCGGCCATTCAGCCGATGGCGCTCTTCAAATGCTTGGCCGCGAGTGTCTGGGCCGCCGTGGCGTCGTCGATCATTGGCGCCAGAGTGAAGAAGGCGTGGATCATGCCGTCGAAATCCACATGTTCGGTCGGCACGCCGTCGGCGATCAGGCGGCGGACGCAGTCCCGATCCTCGTGGTTGAGAATGTCGCATTCGGCCGTGATCACCAGGGTTTGCGGCAGCCCGGCAAAGCTCTCGGCCCGGCCGGGGGAGGCGCGCCAGTCGGCCAGATCGTCGTCGGAATTCAGGTAATGCCGGCGGAACCAGGGAATGGTCGCCGCCTCCAGCGGGCCATAGCCCTGGCCGTACAATTCATAGCTTGGCGTGCCGCCGGTGTAGTCCAGCACCGGATAGATCAGAAGCTGGAAGGCGATGGCCGGGCCGCCGCCATCCCGGGCCAGCAACGACACCACCAGCGAAAGGTTGCCGCCGGCGGAATCGCCACCCACGGCGATGCGGCCGGCGTCGACACCCATCTCGCCGGCATTCGCCGACAGCCAAGCGGTGGCGGCGTAGGCATCCTCCACCGCCGCCGGGAACCTATGCTCCGGCCCCATGCGGTAGTCCACCGACATCACCAGGATGCCGGCCTGCCGGCACAGGGCGCGGGACGCGGCATCATGGGTGAACAGGCTGCCGATAACGTGGCCGCCGCCATGGAAATAGACCAGGGCGCCCAGCGGGCCGTCGCCGCCGGCCGGTCGGTAGATCCGAACCGGGATATCGCCGCCGGGCCCGGGGATGGCGCGGTCGTCAACATCGCCGACCTCGATGGGGGGCAGATCGCGCGCCCGCACGGCGGCCTCCATCTGCTCCCGCGCCTCCACCGGGGTCAGTTCCGCCACCGGTTTCAGGCCCAATTCCTTCACCACATCCAGAAATGCGGCCAACTGCGGTTTCAACGCCATTCGCTCGACGCTCCCCCAAATGAACTAGTATTGCACGCCTTGGGTCAGGCCGCCGTCGACCATCAGGTTGACGCCGGTGATGAAGCTGGCCGGCCGGCTGGCCAGGAAGACGGTGGCATCGGCCACTTCCTCGGCCGTGCCCATGCGGCCGAACGGGTTCATCGCCATGGCGGTCTCGAAGAATTCCGGCATCTCCTGCTCGCGCTGCTGCCAGACCCCGCCCTCGAAATAGATCGTGCCGGGGGAGATGCTGTTGACCCGGATGCCCTTGGGCGCCAGGGCATGGGCCAAATTCGACATATGGTTGATCAGCGCCGCCTTCATGGAGTTGTAGGCGCGGACGCCGCCGAAATACTGCAGCGCGGAGATGCTGGCGATGGCGACGATGGCGGCGGCATCGGATTTTTCCAGGTAGGGTTCGGCCGCCTTCACCGTGTGGACGGTGCCCATGACGTCGATCTCGAAGGCCGCCCGCCAGGCCTTCTCGGTATCCTCGGAGGCGAGCGCCGAGGCATTGGCGACCAGCACGTCCAAACCGCCCATGGCCTCGGCTGTTTCGGTGATCCAGGCCTTCAAAGCCGCCTCGTCGCCGACGTCCACCGCCGCGCCGCTGGCCTTGACGCCATGGCTTTCCAAACTCGCCACCGCCTCGGGTATGGCGTCGGCGCCGCGGGCGCAGATCGCCACGTCGGCGCCCTCCATGGCCAGCCGTTCGGCGATGGCGCGGCCGATCCCCCGGGTGCCGCCGGTAACGATGGCCTTGCGGCCCTGCAATCCCAGATCCATGTCCGTATCCGTCCCCGCCTTGGTGAAAAGGTCGCGGATGCTAGCATGAGCGCCTTGGCGGAACCAACCAACGTCCCCAAATGGATTGAGGACCTCTGAAAAGGCGAAAATGGACGCATCACCACGCATCGATCCGCAACAGCAGCGCTCGCACCGGCGGCGCAACGCCGTGCATTCGGCGCTGTTGCTGGGCGCCATGCTGGTGCTGCTGGGCCTGTGCGGCTGGATCGTCGGCGGCGTGCCGGGGCTGATCTGGCTCGGCTTCATCGGCGTTGCCGGCCTCGGCGCCGCCATGCGGGTCTCGCCGGGCATGGTGCTGCGGCTGTTCCGGGCGGTGCCGCTGTCGCGGGCCGATCTGCCGGAGGTCTACGATATCACCGTGGAACTGGCCCGGCGGGCCGGCCTGCGCCGGGTGCCGCCCTTGTATTTCATTTCCAGCCCGACCATGAATGCGTTCACCGTCGGCGGCGAGGCGGACGGTGCCGTGGCGGTGACGGGCGGTTTGTTGCGGGCCCTGGATCTGCGCCAGCTGGCCGGCGTCCTGGCGCACGAGATCTGCCACCTGCGCAGCGGCGATACCCGGGTGATGGCGCTGGCCGACCTGATCGGCCGCACGACCCGGGTGATGAGCTTCGCCGGCTTGCTGTTGCTGCTGTTCAATCTGCCCTTGATGGCCACGGGCGGCGGCACGGTGTCGTGGCTGTTGGTCCTGCTATTGGTGTTCGCGCCGACCCTGGTCGGCCTGTTGCAACTGGCGCTGTCGCGGACCCGCGAGTTCGAGGCCGATGTCTCGGCGGTGGCGCTGACCGACGATCCCGATGGCATGGCCTCGGCCCTGCAGCGGCTGGAGGACTATCAGGCCGGCTTCTGGGAGGACATCCTGTTGCCCGGCCGGCGGGTGCCGATCCCCTCGGTGCTGCGCAGCCATCCCACCAGCGCCGAACGCATCGAGAGGCTGCTGAAGCTGCGCCGCCAGCCCCGGCCACGGCCGATCACCTTGGCCCACGACCTGCACCGCCACCACGGCTCGGTCCCCACCGTCAGCCACCGCCCGCGCTGGCGAAGGTCGGGATACTGGTACTAGGCGACGGCGCGGGCTTGGTCGTCCAGCCGGATGGACCGGGCACTTTCCTCCAGTTCGGCGGCGGCGATGGCCCTGGCCAGGGCGCCGCTCAACGCCTTGGCGGATTCCAGGGTCAGTTCGACTGCCGCCCGGGTGCCCGGGCCATGTGCCCGGTTGACGAAGTCGATGGCGATGGCCTCTTCCAGGAAGGCGTGGCGCGGGTGGTCGTAGGAGACCACCGCGTGGCTCAGCCGGAACCAGCCGTCATCTTTCTTGCCGGCGCCGTCGGCGCCGATGATCTCGACGATCGAGGTACACATCGCCGCACCTACCCGGCCAGGTGCTTTTCGAGGAAGGCGAAGACCTTCTGCCAGCCGTCCAGGGCCTGCTCGATGCGGTACATCGGCCGGTCATAATAGAAGAAGCCGTGCGCGGCATCGTCGTAGCGGTGGAATTCGTAATCCTTGCCGTGTTTCTTCAGCTCTTCCTCGTGCTGGTCGACCTCTTCCGGGCTCGGCGCCCGATCCTCGTTGCCGAACAGGCCGAGCAGGGGGCAGGACAGGTCCTTGGTGAATTCGATCGGCGCCACCGGTTGTTTCTCCGGCCGGTCGTCGGGGCCCTGCACCACCCGGCCGCCCCACAAGTCGACCACGGCGTCGATGCTGTCGGTCTTGCAGGCGTAGAGGAAGGCCTGCCGGCCGCCCGAGCAAGTGCCGAACACGCCGGCCTTGCCGTTGTGCCAGGGCTGCGCCCGCAGCCAGGCCTCGGCGCCGGCGGTATCGCCGATCATCTGGGAATCCGCCACGCCGCCCTCGGCCCGGGCCTTGGCGGCGACGTCGTCGGCCGAGCCCTCGCCCAAGCGGTGATAGAGGTTGTGGCTGATGGCGGCATAGCCGTGATGGGCGAACCTGCGGGTCGCCTCGCGATACCATTCGTCCCAGCCCGGCAGGTGATGGATCAGCACCATGCCGGGGAAGGGGCCCGGACCCAACGGCCGGGCGACATAGGCCGAGATCGGCTCGCTGTTGTCGCCGTTGATCGATATGGTCTCCGCAATCATGCCTTCGTAGGCCATCTTCGTCCCCCTGTCCGGATGCAAAATGAAAGCCGCCGCCAATCGGCCAGCAAGCAGTCGGAGAGGTTACCACATCAACAAATGAGTGCGCCGAAAGGTCCCGTTGCGGTTCGAGAGACGACGGTCAACTCGCGGGCGATCGAAGACCGCCGCTCTTCAAGACCCGTGGATAGGGAATGTCAGGCTGCTTGTTTGTTGCGGCGGCGGGCTCCGCCAAGGCCCAGCAGACCCAGGCTGAACAGGATCAGGCTCGCCGGTTCGGGGACCGCGCCCGCGGCGATTGCCGCCTTGTAGATGGCGCCAAGCGTATGGCTTGTGTTGTGATCATTCCAACGAATGTCGTTTGTCAAAAAATGCACGACATCTTCGCCGGCGCAGCAGTTATTGGGCTCGCCGCTGCTCCATTTTGTGTAGC
>JASLMH010000020.1 GCA_030746635.1 Alphaproteobacteria bacterium
GTTGGTCAGGAAGGGACCATTGCCGACCAACCGCCAGCCCCGGTCAAAATAGTCGATGCCACCCATCCCAATCCCTCCGCTGCACGTGGTGCGCAAGAAATGATTTCGCCCTCTGCCGAAACCTTACTTCTGAGTTCTTGGGCCGACAACGCAGCGGCAACGAGTGATCGGTATCGTCATGTCGCGTTGTGGCTATCCGCGCTGGTCAAACCGCTGCACCTCCAACAAGCAGTAACAACAACGGCCGCTGGCGCGTCCCTCAAGCGGTCACTGGATGCGCCGCGATTAGACGCGGCCGAGGGCCATCCGGTTTCAACGCGCGGCGGCGTGTACCGCCGCCGGAAAATCGCCCCGCCACAGGCCGCGCTGGCGTTTGCGGGCACCCCGTTCGACCTCGCGGTAGCGGGCCGGAGCGGCCGCCGTCGGCCGGGCCCAGCCGGTATAGACCATGCCCTCGGACAGATCGTAGCCGCCGGCGGTGCAGGTTGCGACGGTGGCGCCGGCCGCTTCCGCACGCGGCGTGCAGCGCACCTTCGCGCCGGCCGTCAGGTCCATCAGGGCGGTGGCCGCCACCTTGCCGCAGGGAATGGTGCGCCCCCGCATCGGGCAGTCATCGCCCGGTGCCGGCACGGCGATGCCGTGCAGGCGGAAGACCTGGCCGGCCACCCGCAGGGTGGCGGCATCGATCACCTTGGCCGGTCCAATGATCGGCTCCGCCTTGGCCGAGGCGATGGCCAGCGGGAGAGACAGCAGCAACAGGATCCTTCGCATGTCGGGAGTATAGGGCCCGGTACCCGTTCACCGTGAAATCAAACCGCCGCGAGCGATGGGTTGGCGCCGGTCGCCTCAGATGCGGTCGCCGCCGGGCAGCGTGGTGAAGCGTACCGGCAGGATGCGCCGCTCCGTCAGGCTGCCATCGGCGTTTTTTTCCACCAGGGTCAGGTGCTGCATCGAGTGCGGCCGTCCCACCGGCATCACCAGGCGGCCGCCTACCTTCAACTGCGCCAACAGCGGTGGTGGGAGGTGATGCACCGCCTGGCGCACGATGATGGCGTCGAAATAGTCCTCGGTGGCCCCGGACCAGCCGTAATAGCCGTCGCCGATCTGGGTGGCGACATCCTCGTAGCCCAGTTCCTGCAGGCGCAGCATCGCCGCCTCCGCCACCGGGTCCTGCAGATCGATGCAATGCACCCGGGCACCCAGCTCGGCCAGCAGGGCGGCGTGATAGCCGCCGCCGATGCCGACCTGCAGCACCCGTTCGCCGCTACCGACATCGGCCAGTTGCGTCATCAGCGCCACCAGGAACGGCTGCGAGACCGTCTGTCCGTGACCGACCGGCAGGGGCCGGTCGAAGTAGGCGAGGGGGGCCAGTTGCTTCGGCACGAAGGCGTGCCGGGGCAGGTGCCGCATGGCGATCAGGATGCGCGGATCGGGCGGTCCCAGGCCGCCGCCCGCCAGCACCTCGCGCAGGTTCCGCGCCACCTTGTCGACCAGCTTCGCACGGGCCTCGTCTGCCGCCTGCTGGCCCGCCGAGACGCGGCGCAGGCCGCTCGGCACGCGGCGGTCCTGGCCGTCGAACCAGCCATGCTCCCAGGCGGTCGCCAAGCCGACCAGCACCAGGGCACCAAGCGCGATGGCGATCTTTCGGTCGATCATCGGCAGCGCCGATGTCGCTTGCCGGCAGCCGGCATTTCCTTCTCCCATTGCCGCCCGGGGAATGGTAAACCGCTGCCCTGGGCTTGGCGAGGGGAGGACGACCGCATGGCGGAACGACAGGAACATGCATTGCGCCATCTGACGCCGAAGGTCGAGGTCGAGCGGCGGGCCGACGGCAGCATGGTGCTCTCCTCGCCCTATCTTCTGGAACAGCCGGCGGCGCATGTCGGTGAATTCCTCCGCCATTGGGCCGGGGTCACCCCCGACAGTACCTTCCTGGCCGAACGGCGGGGTGACGGCTGGCGCGAAACCAGCTTCGCCGAGGCGCGGGGGCGGGTCGACGGCATCGCCCAGGCCCTGCTCGATCGCGGCCTGGGGCCGGAGCGGCCGCTGATGATCCTGTCGGGCAATTCCCTCAATCACGCGCTCCTGACCTTCGCCGCCATGCAGGCCGGCGTGCCGGTGGCACCGATTTCGCCGGCCTATTCCCTGATGAGCCAGGATTTCGCCAAGCTGCGCCACGTCGCCGGGCTGGTGCGGCCGGCAATGCTGTACGTCGAGGCCGGACCGCCCTTCGCCGCCGCCCTGGCCGCCCTGCAGCCGGCGGATTGGGAACTGGTGATCGGCGGCGGCGAGGCGCCGGCCGGCCTGACCGCCACGCCCTTCGCCGAACTGGCGGCGACGCCGCCCGGCGAGGCGGTGGAGCGCGCCTTCGCCTCGATCGGCCCGGACACGGTAGCGAAGTACCTCTTCACCTCCGGCTCCACGGGGCTGCCCAAGGGGGTGATCAACACCCAGCGCATGCTCTGCGCCAACCAGCAGCAGTTGCGGCAGATCTGGCCGTTCCTGACCGAACGGCCGCCGGTGCTGGTCGACTGGCTGCCCTGGAACCACACTTTCGGCGGCAACATCTGCGTCAACAACGTCCTGGCCAACGGCGGCACCTTGTACATCGACGCCGGCAAGCCGGCGCCGGGGCTGATCGAAACCACCGTCGACAATCTGCGCCGGGTCTCGCCGACGATCTTCTACAACGTGCCGGCCGGCTACGGCGCCCTGCTGCCCTACCTGGAACGGGACGAAGAGTTGCGGGAGAATTTCTTCCGCCGCCTGGAGATCATCTTCTACGCCGGTTCCGCCTTGCCGCAGGACCTTTGGGACCGCCTGGAGGTGGTGTCCGAACAGGCGCTCGGCCGCCGGGTCGAGATGACCTCGGCCTGGGGCTCGACCGAGACGGCGCCGATGGCCACCGCCGTGCATTGGCCGATCGACCGGGCCGGCGTGATCGGACTGCCGGTTCCCGGTACCGAGGTCAAGATGGTGCCCAACGGCGGCAAGCTGGAGCTGCGGGTGCGCGGCCCCAACGTGACGCCGGGCTACCTCAACCAGCCGGACCTGACGGCCGAGGCGTTCGACGAGGAAGGCTTCTATCGGATCGGCGATGCCGGCCGCTTCGCCGACGACGACGACCCGGTCAAGGGCCTGGTGTTCGACGGCCGGGTGGCCGAGGACTTCAAGCTGACCACCGGTACCTGGGTCAACAGCGGCGGCTTGCGGGTGGCGGCGCTGGCGGCGGCGACACCGGCCTTGCAGGACACCGTGGTCGCCGGCCATGACCGGGACTACGTCGCCCTCTTGGCCTGGCCGAACCTGGCGGCCTGCCGCGAGATCGCCGGCGATGACGCTCTCGACGATGCCGGCGTGCTGGCGGCGGCGCCCCTGATCGAGCATATCCGGTGCGGCCTGGCCGCCTACAACGAGCGCAATCCGGGTTCCTCCACCCGCGTCGCCCGGCTCATCCTGCTGACCGAACCCGCCGGCATCGACGCCAACGAGATCACCGACAAGGGCTATATCAATCAGCGCGCCGTGCTGGATTGCCGCGCCGAGGCGGTCGGGCGCCTCTACGCCGAGCCGCCGGATCCCGCGGTGATCGTGATCGCCTGACAGGCCATCGGCGACCGCCGCTAGCGGCGACGTTTCGGGCCGGCCGAAGCAACCTCATGCTAAATTGCAGAAGGCTTGACCCGTCGGCATGCTTCGAGACGGGCGCTGCGCGCCCTCCTCAGCATAAGGATAACTTGTTGAAATTACGCAACTATCCTCGTCCTGAGGAGAGCCGTAGGCTCGTCTCGAAGGACGAATGCGACAGGTCGTGCTTTTACATATCGGGTCTAATCGCGGCGCCCCCAGGCGACGAAGTGGGGGTTCTCGAACTCCGGCTTGCCATAGCTCAAGGGGCCGCCGTCCAGGCGGTCGACGCTGCCGCCGGCGCAGGCCAGGACCGCGTGGCCGGCGGCGGTATCCCACTCCATGGTGCGACCCAGGCGCGGGTACAGATCGGCCGCGCCCTCGGCCAGGCGGCAGAATTTCAGGCTGCTGCCGGCATCGCGCCGTTCCTTGATGCTGAACTTGGCCAGATAGTCGTCGGTCTCGGGCGAGGCGTGCGAGCGGCTGACCATGGCGACCAGGCCATCCGCCGCCGCCGCCCGGGCGGCGATCGCCTCGGCCGGGCCGCCGTCCCGCTCGCAGGTGACCTCCCCCGGTCCGGCGGCGATATAGGTCTCCCGCCGGGCCGGCACATGCACGGCGCCCAGGACCGGCGCGCCCTGGCGGATCAGGGCGATGTTGACGGTGAATTCGCCGTTGCGCGAGATGAATTCGCGGGTGCCGTCCAGGGGGTCGACCAGCCAGAAGACGCCGCCGCCGATATCCGATCGGTGGCCGGCGGCGACCTCTTCTTCGGCGACCACCGGGATCGCCGGCGTCAGTTCGCGCAGGGCGGCGGCGATGATCGCCTCGGCGGCGCGATCGGCCTCGGTCACCGGCGAGGCGTCGGCCTTGCTCTCGACCGCGAATTCGCCGGCGTAGATCTCCATGATGGCATCGCCTGCCTTGAGGGCGATGTCGCGGATGGCCGCTGCCAGTTCATGATCGGTGGCTGACATGCCCTCAGCGTCCTCCGGTTACTTCGATGGTCGTCGCGGTGACGTAGGAGGCCCCGTCGCCGATCAGCCACAGCGCCGTTTCGGCCACTTCCTCGGCCGTGCCGGCCCGTGCCATTGGCACCGCCGGGGTCAGTTCGGCGAGCCGGTCCGGCATTCCCATGCGGGCATGCATCTCGGTATCGATCATGCCCGGGCGAATGCCGACCACCCGAATGCCCTCGGTCGCGACCTCCAGGCCCAGGCCATGGCAAAACGCCTCCAGCCCGGCCTTCGAGGCGGCGTAGTGCAGGTACTGGCCGGCGCCGCCCAGCTTGGCGGCGGCGGAGGTGATGTTGACGATGACGCCCCCCTGGCCGCCATGGCGGCTGGACATCCGCCGAACCGCCTCGCGGGCACAAAGAAACGGCCCGATCAGGTTCAGATCGAACACCGTGTGGATATCGTCCGCCGCCACTTCATCGAGTCGGCCGATGCTGCCGGCGGTGCCGGCGTTGTTGATCAACGCGGTGAGGGGGCCCAGTTCACGGTCGACGGTCTCGAACAGGGCGACGATGTCGTCTTCCCGGCCCATGTCGCCGGCCACGGCCAGGGCTTCGCCGCCCGAGGCCTCGATCGCGGCGACCACGGCCTCGGCCCGATCCGGGCTGCTGTGATAATTGACGCAGACGCGAAAGCCGCGGGCGGCGCCCAAGCGCGCGCAGGCGGCTCCGATGCCACGGCTCGCCCCGGTGACCACCAACACACCCGACACTGCTGTCGCCTCCTCCGCCGGTCAGAACGGCGGCCGGACAACACCACCTTGCCGGGCCGGGGTCAAGCGCGGGGTCGGATCATGCACTAGTCGGCGGGCGGTGCCGGTTCGATCTTCAGGATCGCGCCGTCGACGCCGGCGACCCGAATGCGGCTGCCGGCCGGCAGATCGGGGCCTTCCACCCGCCATGACGAGTCCGCCACCCGGACGCGGCCGCGGCCGCCGCTGATCGCCTCGTCCAGGGTGAATTCACGACCGACATACTGCTGGCCGCGGCGATTCAGGTCCGGGTGATCGGTGGCCAGCGGCCGGCGCTTGAGGTAGCGCCGCGAGACCACGATCGAGGTCACCGACAGGGCGGAGAACAGCACCAACTGCCACTTCCAATCCATCTCCGGAACGAAGAACACCACGACGCCGACCACTCCGGCGGCGACGCCGAGCCACAGGAACACCGCGCCGGGGGCGAAGATCTCCAGGATCACCAGCACCAGGCCGGCGATCCACCAGTCCCAATAGGCCAGGCTTTGCAGGTACAGCAGGATTTCCACGAGCGCGCTCCCGCCTAGCCGTCGGCCGGACCGCCGCGCGGCAGGTGCGTTGCCCCGCCGCCGGTGCCGCCGCCATCACCGTCCGAATTGCCGC
This sequence comes from Alphaproteobacteria bacterium, assembly GCA_030746635.1. Lineage (GTDB taxonomy): Bacteria > Pseudomonadota > Alphaproteobacteria > JASLMH01. The sequence goes on from JASLMH010000020.1 coordinate 6,001, forward strand.
CGAAGCTCTGCCGCGCGATCTCGGTGATGCCGCCCAGGGCGCCGATCACGCCGGTCGCTTCCAGCGGCAGGAACAGCACCTTCTGATTGCGCGCCGCGCCGATCTGCCCCAGGGCCTCGACATAGCGCTGGGCGACGAAATAGTTGATCGCCTGGATGTCGCCGTCGGCGATCGCCTTCGAGACCATGCTGGTGGCCTCGGCTTCGGCTTGCGCCTCCCGCTCGCGGGCCTCGGCGTCGCGGAAGGCCGCCTCGCGTCGGCCCTCGGCCTCCAGGATCGCCGCCTGTTTTTCGCCTTCGGCGCGCAGGATCTCGGCCGCCCGCTCGCCCTCCGCCTCCAGGATGTTGGCGCGTTTCTCCCGTTCCGCCTTCATCTGCCGGGCCATGGCGTCGACCAGATCGCGCGGCGGCGCGATGTCCTTGATCTCGATGCGGGTCACCTTGACACCCCAGGGCGAGGTGGCGTCGTCGACCACGGTCAGCAGCCGGGCGTTGATCTCGTCCCGCTTCGACAGCAACTCGTCCAAATCCATGCCGCCCATCACGGTCCGGATGTTGGTCATGGTCAGGTTCAGGATCGAGATCTCGAGCTGGCTGACCTCGTAGGCGGCGGCGGCGGCGTCGAGGATCTGGAAGAACACCACGCCGTCGACCGAGACCATGGCGTTGTCCTTGGTGATCACTTCCTGGGTCGGGACATCCAGCACCTGTTCCATCATGTTCATCTTGGCGCCGATACGATCGACCACCGGGATGATCAGATGCAGGCCCGGACGCAGGGTTCGGGTGTATCTGCCGAACCGCTCGACCGTGTATTCCATGCCTTGGGAAATCGCCTTGACGCCGGCCATCACCAGGATGATGGCAAGCAGTACCAGGCCGAAAACAAATATCGTCGAACCGTCGAGTAAATAATTCATGGTCAATTCCTTATCCGGTCAATATCGGATACCAAGAAGCCTTGGTATACTCGCACAGTTTGACAGCACCGGTGCGGACGGCAACCGGAAAACACATTGCGAAATCCGGATCATGAGCAACAAAAGCAGAATTCACTCTTTCCATCCCGAACGTTACGGCGATCCGAAGGCGGCGGTGCGGGCCCTGCTCCACGCGGTCGGCGGCGAGGCCCGGGCGGCGGCGGCCTGCCGGGTGTCCAAGTCCACCCTCTCGGAATACGGCAATCCCCGCTATGACGAGCGTCACATGCCGCTGGACGTGGTCCTGGCCCTGGAAAAGGCGGCCGGTGAAATGCCGGTCACCGAGCACCTGGCGGCCGAGCACAGCGCGCTGTTGCTGCATCTGCCGACGGTGGAGGCCGAGGCCGAGTGGCTCGACCATCTGACCTCGATCGGCAAGGAGGCGGGCGACGTCTTCCACCGGGCCGGCGAATACCTGGCCGACGACGGCGAAATCGACGAGCGCGAGGCGCCGGGCCTGTTGAAAGAGGTCGACGAACTGCTGGCGGCGGTCGCCGCCATGCGAGTGGCGGTGCGCAGCCGGCTGCCGGAGAATTAACCCGGCGCGCGCCCTGCCCCTTAGAGCTGTCCCAGGATCGCCTCGGCGCCGCTGGAGGTGACTTCGCCGGGGTTTCCCTCCACCGCCACCGACTTGACCACGCCGTCTTCGACCAGCAGGGCGAACCGGGTCGCCCGCATGCCCATGCCCCGGGCCGAGAGGTCCAGTTCCAGGCCCAGCGCCTTGGCGTAGTCGGCGCTGCCGTCGGCCAGCATCATCACCTTGTCGCCGACCCCCTGATCCTTGCCCCAGGCGCCCATCACGAAGGGGTCGTTGACCGACAGACAGCCGATCGCGTCGACGCCCTTGGCCTTCAGGGCGTCGTGGTTGGCGACGTAGCCGGGTACGTGTTGGGCCGAGCAGGTCGGCGTGAAGGCGCCCGGCAGTCCGAACAACACCACCGTCTTGCCGCCGAACAATTCATCCGTCTGCACCGGCGCCGGACCTTCGGCGCCCATGGTCATCAGTACGCCCGAAGGCATCCGATCGCCAACATTGATCGTCATCGTGGTTCTCCCCATTGGTCTGTTGCGTCTCTATGGGCGGTATTTACCCCGCCACGGCCTCCGGTCAAGTGTTACCGCAGCGGATCGGGCCGGGCAACCGCCGGCCGGCGAAACGCCGGGGCAGATCAATCGCCGAGAGTGATGCGTGTTTCGCTGGCGCGGGCGCCGTCGACCAGCGTCAGGGTCAGGGAATGCTTGGACAGTGCCGCCTTGCCGGGGCCGGGATAGACCGGCAGGCGCATGGTCAGCAAGCGTCGGTCTTCCTGGTAGCTGATGGCCGGCCGGCCGAAACCGAAGGGCGATGGCGCCTCGACCATCATGTCCGGGTTTTCGAAGGCCTGGTCGGCCCGGGCGGTGACCTCCAGCACCTGTTCGCCGGCCGGGCCGCTGACCTTGGCCGCCTCGATGCGGAAGGGGGCGTCGCCGCCGCTTTTCGGGACCCGCGCGAGATATCGGCCGATCAGCGCCCCGTGCGCCGAGGGTCGGGCCGCGCCGGGATCGAGGGTCAGCCGCAGATCGGCATTGACCGGGATGCAGATGCGTTCGCAGATCAAGTAGTCCAGGCGCAGGCGGGCTTTCAGCGTTTGTCCCCCGCTTCGCGGCGTGACGGCGATCGGCAGCACCAGTTCGTCCTGATAGCCAAAACTGACGAAGCCGAAGGATTCGAAACGCTTCGGCGCCGGCCACAGGGCCCGCGCCTCGGCCAGGTTGTCGGATCCCGACCAGTCGAATTGCGGCGGCCCGCCGCTTTCACCGGGATTGCGCCAATAGGTCTTCCAGCCGGGTTTCAGGCGGATCTGCACCGCCAGCAGGACGCGATCGCCGTCGCCGACGGCGGTTTGCCCGGCGATCAGGCGAACCGGCGCCTCCTCGATGCCGGCCCAGGGCTCGGCGGCCCCGGTGGCGGAAAGGGCGGCGGACAGGACGGCCCAGGCCACCGCCGCCGTCGCCAATCGGCTCAGTTTGCTGAAAATACCCATTTCGCTGCGGTTTTTCCGGTTTCCCGCATTGCCTTGAACCCCCTATATAGGGCTTAATTAACTTCCGCCGGGTGACAATGATGTGAGCTTGTTGCAGCCGGCGGGTAACGCCAAGTAGGAACGATGACACTCGACGAGCACCAGGATGACGGCGGCTATCTTACCGGGCAGTTGCTGATCGCCATGCCGACCATGGGCGACCCCCGTTTCGAGCGGACAGTGATTTACATGTGTGCCCATTCGGCCGAGGGCGCCATGGGCCTGGTGGTCAACAAACTGGCGGACGAGATCGATTTTCCGGGATTGCTGGAGCAATTGGAAATCGAAACCGAAACCATCGTCAACCCGATCCGCGTGCACGTCGGCGGCCCAGTGGAAACCGGACGCGGCTTCGTCCTGCACACCACCGACTATCGTCAGGAATCGACCCTGGTGGTGACCGAAGAGGTCGGCCTGACCGCGACGGTCGACATCCTGCGCGCCATCGCCGAGGGCGGCGGCCCGCGGCGCTGCCTGCTGGCCCTGGGCTACGCCGGTTGGTCGCCGGGCCAACTGGACAGCGAAATCCAGGCCAACGGCTGGCTGCACGTACCGGCCGACCTGCCGTTGGTGTTCGACGACGATCTGCACGAGAAATGGACCCGGGCGGTGCGCAAGGTCGGCATCGACCCCTCGTTCCTGTCATCCGACGCCGGTCACGCCTGAATCCAGCCACCATCGCGAACTGGAAACTCCAGCAAAATCAAGGCATTGTGACGATATTTCGATAATTCTAGAAATATAGTTGCAATGGCCTCGGCCAGGCCATATATTTGCCCCATGAACACGACACCCGAATTGCAATTGATCGCGGATGCGCTGGAGGCGCTGGGCAACGAGACCCGGCTGGCCATCTTCACCCTGCTGGTGCCGGCCGGCCGCGGCGGTCTGACCGTGGGCCAGGTGCAGGGGCACCTCGGCGTGCCGGCCTCCACCCTGTCGCATCATCTCTCGCGGCTGGTGCAGGTCGGCCTGGTGCGGCAGGAGCGGGACGGCCGCCGGCTGATCTGCCAGGCCAACTACGATCAGATGGACCGGGTGCTGAGTTTTCTGACCCGCAATTGCTGCGCCGCCGACGGTCGGGCCGAGGGCCACGGCCACCAGGCGGCGAGGCTGTTGGAAGGAACCACGGAATGAGTGATATCGCCCTATCCATCGCCGGCGCGGCGCGGCGCTTCGGTGCCGTCGACCGGGTCTGGTTGGGCATCGGCCTGCTGTTGCTGCTGGGGGGCTTGGCGGTTCCGCAACAGACCTGGGAAAGCGTGCGCTTCGCCGCCGACGCGTTGTTGCATATCTCGCCCTTCCTGGCCCTGTCCATCGCCCTGGCGGCCTATGCCAAGGCCTCGGGCGCGGACAACCTGATCGCCGTGGTGTTTCAGGGCCGGCAGGCCCGGATGATCGTCGCCGCCGCCTTGTTCGGCGCGCTGTCGCCGTTCTGTTCCTGCGGCGTGATCCCGCTGATCGCCGCCCTCTTGGCCATGGGCGTGCCGTTGGCGCCGGTGATGGCGTTCTGGCTGTCCTCGCCGCTGATGGACCCGCAGATGTTCCTGCTGACCGCCTCCACCCTGGGCCTGACCTTCGCGGTGGCCAAGACCATCGCCGCCTTCGGCGTCGGTATGCTGGGCGGCTTCGCGACGCTGACGCTGATGCGCGCCGGCGGCTTCGCCTCGCCCCTGCGCGCGGGTGTCGGCGACGGTGGCTGCGGTGCCGGTTCGGTGCGCAGCGACGGCGAGGTGGTCTGGCGGTTCTGGCACCAGGGCGATCGGCGCGCGAAGTTCGGCCGGGAAAGCCTGAACACGGCGCTGTTCCTGGGCAAGTGGCTGACCGTGGCTTTCCTTTTGGAAAGCCTGATGCTGGCCTACGTGCCGGCGGACGCCATCGCCGGCCTGTTGGGCGGCGACAGCGTCTGGGCCATCCCGCTGGCGGTGATCGTCGGCGTGCCGGCCTATCTGAACGGTTTCGCGGCGATTCCGCTGATGGGTGGGCTGATCGACCTGGGCATGGCGCCCGGTGCCGCCATGTCGTTCATGATCGCCGGCGGCGTCTCGAGCATTCCGGCGGCGATCGCAGTGTTCGCCCTGGTGCGGCTGCCGGTGTTCAGCTGGTATCTGGTGATGGCCCTGGTCGGCTCGTTCCTGGCCGGCACCGGCTATCAGTTCTATATCGCCTGAGAGCTATTGGCATTGTAGGCGCCGGCGCCCATATTGCCGGCATGAAGGAATTCCACGTCGCCCCGGCGCCGGACGATGACCGCCTGACCGAACAGGTTACCGGTATCGACCACCACGGCCAGCCGGCCGAGGCGCGGGTGGTGATGGAGCGGCCGCTGACGCTGTTCCTCAACAGCCAGGAAATCGTCACCATGATGACGATCGGCGATCACCCCGATTGCATGGCGGTGGGCTACCTTTTGAACCAGAACATGCTGCTGCCCGACGACCGGATTACGGCGATCGACCATGACCAGGAACTGGACGTCGTCGTGGTCCGTACCGAGCGGCGCACCGACTACGAAGAGAAGCTGCAAAAAAAGACCCTGACCTCCGGCTGCGCCCAGGGCACCGTGTTCGGCGACGTCATGGAAAGTTTCGAAGGGGTGAAACTGCCCACCGACGCGGTGCTCAAGGCGTCGTGGATCTATGCCCTCAGCCGCAAGATCAACCAGCGGCCCAGCCTGTACCTGGCGGCCGGCGCGATCCATGGCTGCGTGCTGTGCCAGGAAGACCGGCCGCTGATCTACATGGAGGACGTCGGCCGCCACAATGCCATCGACAAGATCGCCGGCTGGATGTTCCTCAACGATGTCTCGGCCGACGGCAAGATCTTCTACACCACCGGCCGGCTGACCTCGGAAATGGTCATCAAGGCGGTGCAGATGCGCATCCCGATCCTGATCAGCCGTTCCGGTTTCACCGCCTGGGGGGTGGAACTGGCCCGGCAGGCGAACCTGACCCTGATCGGCCGGGCCAGGGGCCAACGCTTCCTCTGCCTGGCCGGCGAGGGACGCCTGGTGTTCGATGTCGATCCCGATCAGGTGCCCGAGGAAAGTCGCCGGGTGCAGCGCAAGGGCGGGGACGTTGAATATTGAAGGCCTGCCGGTCGGGCTGTTGCTGGCCGGCGGCGCGGCCCGGCGCATGGGCGGCGGCGACAAATGCCTGCGGCCCCTGGCCGGCCGGCCCTTGCTGGCGCATGTGATCGAACGCCTGCGCGATCAGGTCGGCGAACTGGTGTTGAACGCCAACGGCGATCCGGCCCGTTTCGCCGATTTCGGCCTGCCCGTGGTGGCGGACGTGATCAGCGGTTCGGCCGGGCCGCTGGCCGGCATCCTAACCGGCATGGAATGGCTGCGGGCCCATCGCCCGGGCGCGCGCTGGCTGGCCACCTTTCCCACCGACGCGCCGTTCCTGCCGGCGGATCTGGTCGCCCGCCTGGCCGATGCGCTGAACCACCGGGATGCCCGGCTGGCCTGCGCCGGTTCGGCCGGCCGCTCGCATCCGCCGATCGGCCTGTGGGACGTGAGCCTGGCCGACGACCTGCGGGCGGCGATGGAAGGCGAGGGGCTGCGCAAGATCGATCGCTGGACGGCCCGGCACGGGGTGATCCGGGTCGACTGGCCGGACCGGCCCCACGCCCCCTTCTTCAACGCCAACCGGCCCGAGGATCTGGCCGAGGCCGAACGTCTGCTGGCCGCGCCGGCCGGCTGATGATCCGCCAGGCAGCATCGCCGAACCATGATCACCGGCCGGCCGGCCAGGCCGTCGACATGCTGCTGTTGCACTATACCGGCATGCCGACCGCCGCCGCGGCGGTGGCGCGGCTGTGCGATCCGGCGGCCAAGGTCTCGGCCCACTATCTGGTGGACGAGGACGGCGCGGTGCTCAGCCTGGTCGACGAAGACCGGCGGGCCTGGCATGCCGGCATCGCCCGGTGGGCCGGCGCCGACGACATCAACGGTCTCTCGATTGGCGTCGAACTGGTCAATCCGGGGCACGAGTTCGGCTATCGGGCCTTTCCGCCGGCGCAGATGGCGGCGCTGGTCGATCTTTGCCGCGACATCATCGGCCGGCACCCGATCCCGCCGCACCGGGTGCTCGGTCATGCCGATGTGGCGCCGGCCCGCCGGCAGGATCCGGGCGAGCTGTTCGACTGGTCGGTGCTGGCGGCGGCGGGCGTCGGCCTGTGGCCGCCCGATGGGTGTCCGATCGGGGACGCGGCGGCCGACCTGGCCGACCTCGGCTACGACCTCGCCGGTGCCGACCTTGGCGAATGCGTCACCGCCTTCCAGCGCCACTGGCGTCCCGGCCGGCTGGACGGTCGCCTGGACGACGATTGCCTGGGCCGGCTGTCATGGTTGCTTGACCGGATCGCCTGAGCCGCCCATCTTAATGCTGCCAGACGGTTGGACGGCCGCCTTCGGCGCCCTTTGCGGCGGCGGGGGAGGAAAGTCCGGGCTCCACGGAAACATGGTGCCGGGTAACGCCCGGCGGGGGCGACCCCAGGGAAAGTGCCACAGAAAGCAAACCGCCCGGCCATCGCCAACGTCGCCTTCGGGCGACGGCGGCCTGATCGGGCAAGGGTGAAAGGGTGCGGTAAGAGCGCACCGCGCCCCCGGCAACGGGGGCGGCATGGTAAACCCCACCTGGAGCAAGACCGAATAGGGGCGGCATGCCGGCATGCGGTTTCGATCGCGCCGCCGGCCGGTCGGTTTTCGGGCTGCCGCCCGGGTAGGTTGCGCGAGGCGTCCGGCGACGGGCGTCCCAGATGAATGGTCGTACAGGGCTGCCGAATTCCGGGGCAACCCGGGGACAGGGGCGGCGGCCTGGACAGAACCCGGCTTACAGACCGTCTGGCGCCCCCTCTCTCTAACCTGTTTCCGATGCAATCGGAAATGCCTGGCCGGCCCGCTCCCCCACCCGGCCCCCCACGGGATCGTACGATTGGGTGGCCCGGGGGGGGAGCGGGCCGGCCAGGCCAAACCAACAGGTCCTAACCCGGCTTGCAGGCCACGAACAGGCCGCCGCCCAAGTCGCCACTGGTGATCCGGGCGACGAAGAACTCGTAGGCCTCGACATAGCGCCTATGCGCCGCCTCGCCGTGCTGGCGGACGGTGTCGTCCCGCATGCCGCGATACATCTCCAGCCGTTCGATCAGGATCTCGCGCCAGGCCACGGATAGATCGGACAGTTCGACGTCGTTGAAGCCGGCCTCGGCGATGTAGCGTCGGTAGGCCTCGGGCTCGAGCATCGATCGGGCGGCGATGCCCTGGCGCAGGCGGTCGCGGGCGGCGCCATCCAGGCCCGGAAAGACCAGCCAGTCGGTGAAGGCCAGGCGGCCGCCAGGGCGCAGCACCCGGAACAGCTCGGCGAACAGGGCGGCCTTGTCGGCGATATGCAGGAAAGCCTCCTGGCTGATCGCGGCATCGGCGGAGCCGTCCGCCAGCGGCAGCCTGACGGCGTCGGCGTTGATCGGCGTGACCCGTTCGGCCAGCCCGACCCGGCGGTTCAGGCGGGCGCCGCCAATGGCCCGGCTGGTGGTCAGATCGACGCCGACGACCCGGGCGCCGTGCCGGTGGGCCAGGTAACGGGCCGGACCGCACAGGCCGCAGCAGACATCCAGCACCACGGCCCCGGCCGGCAGCTCGATGGCCGCCACCAGACGGTCGACCGCCGCCAGTCCGCCGTAATGGTCCTGGTCGTGGGGATAGAGATCCTCCGGCGCCAGCGGGCCGGTTGGCCGGCCCTGGCGCGCCAGGGCGGCGTTGATCTGCGCTTCCGTGATCGGATGCTGGTCGTAGAAATCCTGAACCGTCGTCATGCGCCATTGAAGCATGCCGTCGCGCGCCGCGAAAGCGACCGCCCGGTCGCCCGCCGTCATGTTCAATTAAAGAGAGAACATAAAAAGAACAAACTTTCGCCGCATTGTTTGACTAGGCTTTCGCCGGTGAGGTCGGAATTGTTCTTCGCATGCCCCCATCTGGAAGCTCGATAACACTGGTTTGGATTTGATGATGACTTTGAATGCTAGGTTTTTTTCTATCCTTGTCCATTGACGCCCATAATATACCATGGTATCCCATGCGATCCCATAGAGGGCATTGCGGCGCGGATTGTCCGTTGCCGAGATGTTCGGCGGTGGTCGCGATGCCAGGAAACGGGGGGTGGACGTGGCGCTGTTTCTGTCGCGGTTCGACAACAAGGTGGACCGGAAGGGCCGGGTCTCCGTGCCCGCGCCGTACCGCACCGCCCTGGCCGGTCAGGCCTTCGCCGGCATCGTCGCCTATCCCTCGCTGGTCTCCCAGGCGATCGACGCCTGCGACATGGCGCGCATCGAGGAACTGGCCAACGGCATCGACTCCTTCAATCCGTTTTCCGAGGAATACAGCGCCTTTGCCACCGCCATCCTGTCGCGCTCGCATCAGCTCCAATTCGACGGCGAGGGTCGCGTGGTCCTGCCCGAACCATTGATCAGGCACGCCGGCATCACCGAGGTGGCCACCTTCGCCGGCCAGGGCGCCACCTTCCAGATCTGGTCGCCCGAGCGCTACGAGGTCTACGAACCGGAAGCCACCGAGCAGGCAAAGGAACAGGCGGCCAAGTTCGCGCTGAGCCGCCACAAGGGAGCGGACGAATGAACCGCCCGGCGCACCTGCCGGTGATGCTGGACGAGGTGCGCGCGGCCCTGTCGCCGGTGGATGGCGGTACTTATGTCGACGGCACCTACGGCAACGGCGGTTACAGCCGGGCCATCCTGGATGCCGCCGACTGCCGGGTGATCGCCATCGACCGCGATCCCGACGCCGTGGCCGCCGGGCAGGAGATCGTCGATCGCTATGCCGGCCGGCTGACCCTGGTGCTCGGCCGGTTCTCCGCCTTGGACGACCTGGCCGCCGACGGTGGCGCCGAACTGGTGCAGGGCGTGGCCCTGGATCTGGGCGTATCCAGCATGCAACTCGACCAGGCCGAACGCGGCTTTTCCTTCGCCGCCGACGGCCCGCTGGACATGCGCATGTCGCGGGCGGGGGAAAGCGCCGCCGACGTCGTCAACAGCCGTTCCCGCGACGAGTTGGCCGACCTGATCTACCAATTCGGCGAGGAGCGCCGCTCCCGCGCCGTGGCCCGGGCCATCGTCGAGGCCCGCGCGGCGGCGCCGATCAGCCGCACCGGACAACTGGCCGAGATCGTCGCCCGCGCCGTCGGCCGGGCCGGCCGCATTCACCCGGCCACCCGAACCTTTCAGGCCCTGCGCATCTACGTCAATCGCGAGATCGAGGAGTTGCGCCTGGCGCTGGGCGCGGCCGAACGGCTGCTGGCGCCGCGCGGCCATCTGGCGGTGGTCTCGTTCCACTCGCTCGAGGATCGCGAGGTCAAGCGGTTCCTGACCGAACGTTCCGGTGGTGCCGCCCGGGGCTCCCGTCATCGGCCGCCGGAACAGGACGGCGGGCCGATCACCTTTGAATTGCCGCGCCGGGGCGTGAACAAGCCGTCGGCGGCCGAGATCGCCGCCAATCCGCGGGCTCGTTCGGCCCGGTTGCGGTCGGCCAGGCGCACCGAAGCGCCGGCCCCGGCCAGGGAGGTGGCGGCATGAGGCAGCGCATCACAATCGTTGCCATGCTGTTGGCGGTTGCCGTCTCGTTCGGGTTGTATCGCCTGGAACTGCACGTGCAGGACATGGAACGCCGCCTGGCGCAGGCCGACGAACGGCTGCGCGAGGACCAGCGGACGATCCGCATCCTGAAGGCGGAATGGAGCTACCTGAACCAGCCGGCCCGCCTGCAAAACCTGGCCGAGCGTCATCTGCTGCTGGCGCCGCTGTCGCCGCAACAGATCAACACCCTGTCCGCCCTGCCCCTGCGGCCGGTGGATCAGGGCAACGGTGAATTCGGCGACGCCGACCACGGCTTCGAGAGCCTGCCGCTGCCCGGCGTCAAGCCGGTCAGGCAACGGCCTTCGGGCGGCATCATCGTCGCCAGCACGGGTGCCTTGCGATGACCGGGCGGCCGACCAAGCGGCCGGTCCGCCCCGCCGCCGGCCAACGCGCCGTGCCGGTGCCCGGCAAGACCATGATCCGGCTGGAAGGCACGGCGGCGCGGACCATGCGCCTGGGCCATGGCCGGCTGCTGGCGGTGGCGTTGATGTTCGGCATCGGTTTCTGCGTCCTGGCCGGCCGGCTGGTCGAGTTGACCGTGGTGCGTGGCGGCGATGGGGCGGTGGCCAACCTGGTGCCGGGCACCATCGCGGCCCGGCCCGAGCGGGCCGATATCGTCGATCGGCACGGCCTGCTGTTGGCCACCAATCTGTCCACGGCATCACTTTACGCCGATGCCCGCGAGGTGTTGGACGCCAACCGGGCGGCTCGGCGACTGGCCAAGGTGCTGCCGGAATTGAGCCTGGCGGCAACGGCCGAGAAACTGCGCTCGGACAAGGCCTTCGTCTGGCTGAAACGGAACCTGACGCCGGCGCTGCAGGATCGGATCCACCGCCTGGGCATCCCCGGCCTGTATTTCCGCGAGGAACAGCGGCGGCTCTATCCGCATGGCGCGCTGGCCGCCCACGTGCTGGGCTTCACCGACGTCGACGGCAACGGCATCGCCGGCGTCGAGAAGTTCTTCGACGAGGAGCTGTTGCGCCGCGGCCATGCCGGCGCGCCGCTGCAATTGTCCCTGGATATCCGCGTACAGCATGCCCTGCGCGACGAGCTGGGGGCCGCGATGGCGAAATTCAGCGCCGTCGGCGCCGCCGGCCTGGTGATGAATGCCAATACGGGCGAGGTGTTGGGACTTGCCTCCCTCCCGGATTTCGATCCGAACCATCCCGGCGCCTCGCCCGTAACCAGCCGCTTCAACCGGACCTCCCTGGGGGTCTACGAGTTGGGTTCGGTGTTCAAGGTATTCACCCTGGCGATGGCGCTGGACAGCGGCACCACCAACCTGTCGGGCAGCTATGACGCCAGCAAGCCGATCCGGGTCTCGCGCTTCACCATTCGCGACGACCACCCCAAGAAGCGTCGGCTGTCGGTGCCCGAGATCCTGATCTATTCCTCCAATATCGGCGCCGCCAAGATGGCCTTGGACGTCGGCGGCAAGACCCAGCGCGCCTATCTGGGCCGCTTCGGCATGTTGCGCCGGCCGGCCCTGGAACTGCCCGAGGTGGGGGCGCCGCTCAGCCCCTCGCCCTGGCGCGACATCAACACCATGACGGTGGCCTTCGGCCACGGCCTGGCGGTCAGTCCGGTGCAGCTGACCAGCGGTTTCGCCGCCGCCGTCAACGGCGGCCTGCTGCTGCCGGCGACCCTGATCAGGCACCAGCCCGGCCAGCGCGGTCTCGGCGTGCGGGTGATCGGCGAAAGGACCTCCGGCCAGTTGCGCCGGCTGTTGCGGGCGGTGGTCGAAAAAGGCACCGGCGGCAAGGCCGAGGCACCCGGCTACCTGGTCGGCGGCAAGACCGGCACGGCGGAAAAAGCCGGCGTTCGGGGCTACCGCCGGCGGGCGCTGATCTCGTCCTTCGTCGCCGCCTTTCCGATCAACGCCCCGGCCTACGTGGTCTATGTGATGATCGACGAACCCAAGGGCATCAAGGAGACCTATGGCTTCGCCGCGGCCGGCTGGAACGCGGCGCCGGCGGCCGGGCAGGTGATCCAACGCATCGCGCCGATCCTGGGTGTTCGGCCGGTGCACCTGGGCGGCCCGGCGAAGCGGCAGGCGATGGCGGTTCCCGGACAGGGCGGGGAACGGAAAGTTGCGGCTAACTGAACTGGCGGGGAGTGGCGTGCGACAGGGCTCGGAGCGGGAGATTGCGGGATTGACGGCCGATAGCCGCGAGGTTCGGCCGGGCTTCCTGTTCGCCGCCCTGCCGGGCAGCCAAACCGACGGCGCGCGGTTCATCCGGGATGCGGTCGATCGCGGCGCCGTCGCCGTCTTGGCGCCGCCCGGCGTGGCTGGGCAAGTCCCCGACCTGGGCGGCCTGCCCATCATCGAGGACGAGCAGCCGCGCCGACGACTCTCCCTGATGGCGGCGCGGTTCTACGTTCGCCAGCCCGAAACCATCGTCGCCGTCACCGGCACCGCCGGCAAAAGCTCGGTGGTGGATTTCGTGCGGCAGATCTGGACCGCCCTGGGGCGTTCGGCCGGCAGCCTGGGCACCCTGGGCGTGCAGTCCGCGGCCATCCAACGCAAGCTGATCCATACCACCCCCGATCCGGTGGCCCTGCACCGGGCGTTGCGCGAACTGGCGGACGACGGCGTCGATCATCTGGCCCTGGAGGCCTCCAGCCACGGCCTGGACCAGCAGCGTCTGGATGGGGTGCGGATCGGCGCCGCCGCCTTCACCAACCTGTCCCGCGACCATCTCGACTATCACGCCGACGCCGAGGACTACCTGCGCGCCAAACTGCGCCTGTTCGACACCGTGCTGGCGCCGGGCGGCACGGCGGTGCTGCCCAGCCAATCGTCCCATCGCGAGCAATTGGTGGCGCTGTGCCGGGCCCGTGGCCATCGCCTGCTCAGCTATGGCCAGGACGCCGCCGAGGTCCGGCAGCTGAAGCGGCGGCCGCTGACCGACGGTCAATTGCTCACGGTTGGGGTGGGCGAGACGCAAGCCGACCTGCGGTTGCCCTTGATCGGCGATTTCCAGGCCCTCAACGTGCTGTGTGCCATCGCCCTGGTGCTGGCCGGCGGCGAAGCGGCGGCGGCGGTGCTGGCTGCCGCCGGCGGGCTGCGCGGGGTGCGCGGGCGCCTGGAATTGGCCGCCAGCCATCCCGGCGGCGGCCGCATCTACGTCGACTATTCCCACAAGCCCGAGGCCCTGCGGAATGCCCTGGCGGCCCTGCGGCCGCATACGGCGGGCCGCTTGGTGGTGGTGTTCGGCTGCGGCGGCGACCGCGATCGCGGCAAGCGGCCGGAAATGGGCCGGATCGCCGCCGAGCTGGCCGACCGGGTCATCGTCACCGACGACAACCCGCGCACCGAGGACGCCGCCGCCATTCGCGCCGAGGTGCTGGCCGGCTGTCCCGAGGCCGAGGAAATCGGCGACCGCGCGGCGGCGATCCAGGCCGGCATCGGCGGGTTGGCGGCCGACGATATCCTGCTGCTGGCCGGCAAGGGGCACGAACAGGGCCAGGACGTGGCCGGCGTGGTGCGGCCCTTCGACGATGCCGAGGTGGCGCGCCAGGCCGTGGCGGACATTTCGGGCGGTGCGTCATGAGCGATCGCGCCCTTTGGCCGGCCGAGGTCGCCGCCGCCGCCACCAACGGTCGCACCGGTGCCGATTGGCGGGCCAGTGGCGTTTCGATCGACAGCCGCAGCGTCGGTCCGGGCGATCTGTTCGTCGCCATCGAGGGGCCCAATTTCGACGGCCATGTCTTCGTCGCCGAGGCCCTGGCCAAGGGTGCCGCCGCCGCCATGGTGGCGCGGCGGCCGGACGGCCTGGAACCGGGCGCGCCGTTGCTGGAAGTGGCGGATACCCTGGCCGGCCTGGAGGCCCTGGGCCGGGCGGCGCGGCAGCGCTGCGATGCGCGGATCGTCGCGGTTACCGGCAGCGTCGGCAAGACCGGCACCAAGGAGGCGCTGCGCATGGCCCTGGCCCGCGATGGCGCCACCCATGCCAGCGAAGGCAACCTCAACAACCATTGGGGCGCGCCCTTGAGCCTGGCCCGAATGCCGGCCGACAGCCGCTACGGCGTGTTCGAACTGGGCATGAGCGATGCCGGCGAGATCGAACCGTTGAGCCGCATGGTGCGGCCGCACGTCGCCATCATCACCAACGTCGAGCCGGTGCATCTGGAATTCTTCGCCTCGGTGGCCGCGATCGCCGATGCCAAGGCCGAGATCTTCCTTGGCCTGGAACCGGGCGGCATCGCCATCCTCAACCACGACAACCAGCATTACACCCGTCTGCGCCAAATGGCCGAGGCGGTCGGCGCCGCCCGCATCATTTCCTTCGGCAGCCACGAAGCGGCCGCGGCCCGTTTGATCGGGTTGGCGGAGCATCCGACCTGCAACTGCATTTCCGCCGATATCGACGGTCAGGCGGTGACCTACAAGGTTGGCGCGCCGGGCCGCCATTGGGCGATCAACAGCCTGGCCGTGCTGGCCGCGGTGCGGGCGGTGGGGGGCGATCTGGGCCTGGCCGCCCTGGCCATGGCGGAGATCGCGCCGGCCAAGGGACGAGGCCGGCGCCATCTGGTCGAACTGCCCGACGGCATCCTGCAATTGATCGATGAATCCTACAACGCCAGCCCGATCGCCACCCGGGCGGCGATCGAGATGTTGGGTGCCAGCCAGCCCGGCCCGGGCGGCCGCCGCATCGCCGTGCTGGGCGACATGCTGGAACTGGGCGATGCCGCGCCCGATCTGCACGCCGGCCTGGCCGAGCATTTGCAGGCGGCGCGGGTCGATCAGGTTTTCGTCTGCGGCGCCAATATGAAACACCTGCGGGCGGCGCTGCCCAGGCACATGCGGGCGGCCCGCGAGGAGGGCGCGGAAGAGCTGTTGCCACGTGTCCTGGCGGCGGTGCGGCCGGGCGACGTGGTGCTGGTCAAGGGTTCGCTGGGCATGGCCATGGCGCCAATCGTCGAGGCCCTGCGGCACCTAGGCGGCAATGCCGCCGCGGCGGCCAACGGTTAGGGGGCGGGCGATGCTGTTCAACCTGCTCACCCCCCTGGCGGACGATTTCCTAGTCTTCAACCTGTTCCGCTACCTGACGTTCCGCACCGGCGCGGCGATAATGACCGCCTTGTTCATCAGCTTCATCTTCGGGCCGGTGGTGATCCGCTGGCTGCGCAGCAAGCAGGGCAAGGGGCAGCCGATCCGTGATGACGGTCCCGAGCGCCACATCGTCGCCAAGCAGGGCACTCCGACCATGGGCGGCTTCCTGATCCTGCTGGCGCTGTCGGTGTCGACCCTGTTGTGGGCCGATTTGAGCAACCGCTTCGTCTGGGCGGTGTTGCTGGTGACCGCCGGCTTCGGCCTGATCGGCTTCGCCGACGACTATCTGAAGGTGACCCGGGCCAACGTCCAGGGCGTGCCGGGGAAGCTCAAGCTGCTGTTGGAGGCGGTCGTCGCGGTGTTGGCGGCGATCTGGATCGTCTCGGTGCTGCCGACCGGCCTGGCGAACCACCTGGCCCTGCCGTTCTTCAAGGATCTGTTGCTCGATCTGGGCCTTTTGTTCCTGCCGCTGGCCGTCTTGGTGATGGTCGGCTCGTCCAACGCCGTCAACCTGACCGACGGCCTTGACGGCCTGGCGATCGGGCCGCTGATCATCGCCGCCTCGGCCTTTGCCTTGATCGCCTACCTGGCCGGCAACGTGGTGTTCTCCAACTACCTGCAAGTGCACAACGTGCCGGGTGCCGGCGAATTGGCGGTCTATTGCGGCGCCCTGGTCGGTGCCGGTCTGGGCTTCCTGTGGTTCAACGCGCCGCCGGCAATGGTGTTCATGGGCGATACCGGCAGCCTGTCGCTGGGCGGCGGCCTGGGCGCGGTGGCGGTGGTCACCAAGCATGAACTGGTGCTGGCCATCATCGGCGGCCTGTTCGTTTTGGAAACCGTCTCGGTGATCGTCCAGGTGGCCTCGTTCAAGCTGACCGGCCGCCGGGTCTTCCGTATGGCGCCCTTGCACCACCACTTCGAACAGAAGGGCTGGGCGGAACCGACCATCGTCATCCGTTTCTGGATCATCGCGGTGATCCTGGCCCTGTTCGGCCTGGCCACCCTGAAGCTGAGGTAGGCGATGATCCCGATCGAGGCATATCGCGATCGCACCGTGGCCGTGTTCGGGCTTGGCCGTACCGGTCTGTCAGCGGCACGGGCATTGCTGGCCGGCGGCGCCCGGGTGTTGGTCTGGGACGACGACCCCAATCGGCGGCAGGCGGCCCAGGCGGTCGGCGCCCAGGCGGTGGAACCCGGGATCGACGGCTGGGCCGGCATCGCCGCCCTGGTGCTCAGCCCCGGCGTGCCCCTGACCCATCCGGCGCCGCACATGGTGGTGCAACTGGCGGATCGTCTTGGCGCCGAGGTGCTGGGCGATGTCGAATTGTTCGCCCGCACCCGGCCGTCGGCGGCGATCGCGGCGGTCACCGGCACCAACGGCAAGTCCACCGCCACCTCGTTGATCGGGCATCTGCTCGCCGCCGCCGGTCGTCAGGTGCAGGTCGGCGCCAACCTCGGCCAGCCGGTATTGGATTTCCAGGCCCTGCCGGCCGACGGCGTCTACGTGCTGGAAATGTCCTCCTACCAGATCGATTTGTGCAGCGGCCTGCGGCCACGGGTGGCGGCGTTGACGAACATCAGCCCCGACCACCTGGATCGGCACGGCGGCATGGACGGTTACGTCGCCGCCAAACGACGGCTGCTGGAAATGGCCTGCGCCGACGCCACCCTGGTGATCGGCAGCGACGACGAATGGTCGGCCGGGGTCGCCGAGGCGATGCGCCGGGACCATCGCCGGGTGGTCGAGGTCGCCGTCAACCGACGGGTCGACAACGGCATCTTCGCCCGCGACGGCGTGCTCTATCGCGCCGCCGGCTGCGCCAAGGTCAGGGTCGCCGATCTGCGCGGCATCGACAGCCTGCGCGGCAGCCACAATTGGCAGAACGCCGCCGTCGCCTTCGCGGTGGCGGAGGCCCTGGGCCTGCCCGGCGAGCGGATCGCCAAGACCCTGCGCGGCTATCCGGGCCTGCCGCATCGCCTGGAGGCGGTCGGGCGGCTCGGCGCCGTCAGCTTCGTCAACGACAGCAAGGCGACCAACGCCGAGGCCACCTCCCACGCCCTGGCGACGTTCGACGACATCTATTGGATTGCCGGCGGTATCGCCAAACAGGGCGGCATCGAGCCCCTGGCCGGGTATTTCCCGAAAGTCGCCAAGGCGTTCCTGATCGGCGAGGCGGCCCCGGCCTTCGCCCGCAGCTTGAGCGACCGGCTGGCCCACGAGGTCGTGGGCGACCTGGACGCCGCCGTGCAGGCGGCCCACGCGGCGGCCCAGGCGGCGGGCGGCGGCGTCGTGCTGCTGTCGCCGGCCTGCGCCAGTTTCGATCAGTTCGACAGTTTCGAGGCCCGCGGTGACGCCTTCCGTGGCCTGGTGCACGAGATCGTCGGCAATGGCAACAGCAACGGCCCGCGCCGCGCGGCGGGAGGGGCCTGGTGACCTCTTTCGCCCGCACCGATACCTCCGTCGTCGGCCGCTGGTGGTGGACCGTCGACCGCTGGACCCTGCTGGCGGTCGGTCTGCTGCTGCTGATCGGCTCGCTGTTGACCCTGGCGGCCAGCCCGGCGGTGGCCGAGCGCCTGAAACTGGAAAGCCTGCATTTCATTCAACGCCAGGCGATCTTCCTGCTGCCGGCGCTGCTGGCCCTATTCATGGCCTCGTTGATGACGCCGCGCGGGGTGCGGCGGATTTCCGCCATCGGCTTCGTTGTCAGCCTGTTGTTGATGGTCGCGACCCTGTTCATCGGGCCGGAAATCAAGGGCGCCACGCGCTGGCTGCAATTCGCCGGCCTGTCGCTGCAACCCTCGGAATTCGTCAAGCCGTTCTTCGCCGTCGTCGCGGCCTGGATGCTCGCCGAGCAGCATCGCGAAGGCGCCCTGCCGGGTAACCTGATCTGTTGTCTGTTGTACGGCCTGGTCACCCTGGTGCTGATCTTGCAACCCGATTTCGGCATGGCGGTGGTGGTCTCCTCCGTCTGGTTCGGCCAGTTCTTCATCGCCGGTCTGTCGATGCTCTGGGTCGGGGTGCTGGTTCTGCTCGGCCTGCTCGGCGCCGTCGCCGCCTACGCCACCATTCCCCACGTCACCATCCGGGTCGACAGTTTCCTCGATCGGGCCAGCGGCGATACCTACCAGATCGACCGCGCCCTGGACGCCTTCGGCCAGGGCGGCCTGTTCGGCCGCGGGCCGGGCGAGGGCATGGTCAAGCGGGTGCTGCCGGATGCCCATACCGATTTCATCTTCTCCGTCGCCGGCGAGGAATACGGCCTGATCGTCTGCCTGGTCATCGTCGCGCTGTTCGCCTTCATCACCCTGCGCGGTTTCGCCCGGCTGCTGCGCGAAGAGGATTTGTTCGTGCTGCTGGCCGGGGCCGGCCTGCTGACCCAGTTCGGCCTGCAGGCGGTGATCAACATCGGCGTCAACCTGGACCTGCTGCCGACCAAAGGCATGACCCTGCCGTTCATCTCCTACGGCGGTTCATCGCTGATCGCCCTGGCCCTGGCCATGGGCATGGTGCTGGCCCTGACCCGGCGCCGGCCGGGCGGTGGAGGTGGGCCATGAGCGGGCCGATCATGCTGGCCACCGGCGGCACCGGCGGGCATGTCTTTCCGGCCCAGGCCCTGGCCGCCGAGCTGGGCCGCCGTGGCCGTCGGGTCGACATCGTCACCGACCGGCGGGGCGCGGCCTTTGGCCGGAGCTTCGGCGATTGCCCGGTGCACGGCGTCAGCGCCGACACGCCCAGCGATCATTCGCCCATCGGCAAAGTGGTGGCACTGCTGCGCATCGCGCGGGGCACCTTGCAGGCGCGCGGGCTGATCCGCCGGCTGGCGCCGGACGCCGTGGTCGGCTTCGGCGGCTATCCGGCGCTGCCGGCGATGCTGGCGGCGGCCAGCCTGTCGGTGCCGCGCGCCATCCACGAACAAAACGCCGTCCTGGGCAAGGTCAACCGGCTGCTCGCCGGCCGGGTCGATGCCATCGCCGCCAGTTTCGCCAAGACCAGGTTGATCCCCGAGCGAGCCCGCGATCGCATCACCGTGACCGGTAACCCGGTGCGATCGGACATCGCCGCCGTCGGTGAACATGGCTATCGGCCGGCCGAGGCGGCCGGGCCGTTCGAACTGCTGGTATTCGGCGGCAGCCAGGGCGCCCGGGTGTTGAGCCAGGTGGTGCCGGCGGCCATCGCCCGTTTGCCCGAAGCCTCGCGCGGCCGTCTGCGGGTGACGCAGCAATGCCGACCGGAAGACCTGGACGAGGTGGCCCGGCAATACCAGCAGTGCGCCGTGACCGCCGACTTGGCCGAATTCTACGACGACCTGGCCGACCGCCTGGCGGCGGCGCACCTGGTCGTCGCCCGGGCCGGTGCCGGCAGCGTCAGCGACCTGGCGGCGGCCGGCCGGCCCAGCATCCTGGTGCCCTACATCTATGCCGCCGATGATCATCAGACCGTGAATGCCGATGCCCTGGCCGGCGCCGGCGGTGCCTGGCTGCTGCCGCAAGCGCAATTCAGCGCCGAGACCCTGGCGAGCCGCCTGGCGGAACTGATGGACGATCCCGATGCCCTGGCAACGGCGGCGGGCCGGGCCCGGGCGGTCGGGCGGCCCGACGCGGCCCATCGCCTCGCCGATCTGGTGCTCGATCTGGCCGCCGGCAGCGAGGGGAGGGCCGTGGCATGAGGGCGCTTCCCCTGGATATCGGCATCATCCATTTCGTCGGCATCGGCGGCATCGGCATGAGCGGCATCGCCGAGGTCATGCATACCCTGGGCTATCGGGTGCAGGGCAGCGACCAAGCCGAGGGCGCCAACGTTCAGCGCCTGCGCGGTCTGGGCGTGAAGGTGTCGACCGGGCACCAGGCCGGCAATCTTGGCGATACTCAGGTCGTCGTCGTCTCCTCCGCCGTGCAGGCCGACAATCCGGAGGTGGTGGCGGCCCGCGAGCGCATGCTGCCGGTGGTGCGGCGGGCCGAGATGCTGGCCGAGTTGATGCGCCTGAAATGGTCGATCGCGGTGGGCGGCACCCATGGCAAGACCACCACCACCTCGATGATCGCGGCGATCCTCGATCACGCCGGCTTCGACCCGACGGTAATCAATGGCGGCATCATCAACGCCTATGGCACCAACGCCCGGATCGGCGAGGGCGATTGGATGGTGGTGGAAGCTGACGAAAGCGACGGCTCGTTCGTCAAGCTGCCGGCGACCATCGCCGTGGTCACCAACATGGACCCCGAGCACTTGGATTTTTACGGCGATTTCGACGCCGAGCGGCTGGCCTTCCAGACCTTTATCGAGAATTTGCCCTTCTACGGGTTCGCCGCCATGTGCATCGACCATCCGGAGGTGCAGGCGCTGATCGGCAGGATTTCGGACCGGCGCATACTGACCTACGGCTTCAGCCCCCAGGCGGCGGTCCGCGCCACCGAGATGACGGCGACCGCCACGGGCATGCGCTTCGACGTCGACTTGACCGATCGGGCCAGTGACGCCCGGCGAACCCTGGCCGGCGTCGAATTGCCGATGCATGGCGGCCACAATGTCCTGAACAGTCTGGCGGCGATCGCCGTCGGTCAGGAGATGGGTATCGCCGATGGGGTGCTGGTATCGGCCCTGGCCCAATTCGCCGGCGTCAAGCGCCGCTTCACCAAGACCGGCGAGGCCGGCGGCGTCACCGTGATCGACGACTATGGCCATCATCCGGTGGAGATCGCGGCCGTGTTGCAAGCCGCCCGGGCCGCCTGCCAGGGGCGCATCGTCGCCGTCGTGCAGCCCCATCGCTACACCCGCCTGCGTGATCTGTTCGAGGATTTCTGCACCTGCTTCAACGACGCCGACGTGGTCGTCGTGGCAGACGTGCATCCGGCCGGCGAGGCGCCGATCGCCGGCGTCGACCGGGACGCGCTGATCCAGGGCTTGAAGACCCGCGGCCATCGCCGGGTGCTGTCGCTGGCCGCGCCGGGCGAGTTGCCGGCCCTGGTCGCGGCCGAGACCGGGCCGGGCGACATGGTGGTCTGCCTCGGTGCCGGCACCGTCACCGGCTGGGCCAATGCCCTGCCGGAGCAGTTGGCCGCCCTGACCGGGAAAGCGGCGGCGGGGGCGCGGTCATGATGACGTCGGGTCAGGCAAGGACGACATTGCTCGAGCGGCTGCCGCAGGTGCGCGGCCGCTATGTCGCCAATGTCGAACTGGCCGGCCTGACCTGGTTCCGGGTCGGTGGCAGGGCCGATGTGGTCTTCCATCCGGCCGACGCCGACGATCTGGCCGGCTTCCTGAAGGCCTGCCCGACCGACGTGCCGCGCCTGGTGCTCGGCGTCGGCTCCAACCTGTTGGTGCGTGACGGCGGCGTGCGTGGCGTGGTGATCCGCCTGGGCCGGGCCTTCGCCAGCGTCGAAGTCGATGGCGAGGTGGTCGAGGCCGGGGCCGCCGCCCTCGACGTCAATCTGGCCCGGGTCTGCCGCGATGCCGGGCTGGTCGGCTTCGAGTTCATGCGCGGTATTCCCGGCACCGTCGGCGGCGGTTTGCGCATGAACGCCGGCGCCTACGATCGCGAATTCAAGGATATCCTGCTTTGGGCCGAGGCGGTCGACGCCTTGGGCGAATTGCACCGCGCGAGCGTGGCGGAGCTCGATCTCTCCTATCGCCACTGCGGGGCGCCCGCCGATTGGATCTTCACCTCGGCCCTGTTCCGTGGCCGGGTCGGCGATCCGGCCGAAATCACCGCCCGCATGCAATCGGTGGGCCAGGCCCGCCGGGAGAGCCAACCCGTCAACACCCGAACGGGGGGCAGTACCTTCAAGAACCCGGCGGACGCGAGGGCCTGGGAACTGATCGACCAGGCCGGTTGCCGCGGTCTGCAGCGTGGCGGCGCCATGGTCTCGGAGCAGCACTGCAATTTCCTGATCAATACCGGCAGCGCCACCGCCGCCGACCTGGAGGCATTGGGCGAGGAGGTCCGCCGCCGGGTGCACGAGGCGACCGGCGTGATGCTGGAGTGGGAAATCCACCGCCTCGGCGAGCACGCCGCCGGCCTCGCGGAGGTGAGGGTATGAGCCGGCACGTGGCGGTCTTGATGGGCGGCTGGTCGTCCGAACGCGAGGTCTCGCTGGTCAGCGGCGCGGCCTGCGCCAAGGCCCTGGGCGAGGAAGGCTACCGGGTCAGCGAGATCGACGTCGACCGCAACCTGGCCGGCGTGCTCGAGGAGTTGCGCCCGGACGTGGTGTTCAACGCCCTGCACGGGCGCTGGGGCGAGGACGGCTGCGTGCAGGGACTGCTGGAGATCCTCGGCCTGCCCTATACCCATTCCGGGGTCCGCTCCTCGGCCCTGGCCATGCACAAGCCCTCGGCCCTGGAAATCTTCCGCTGCCTGGGCATCCCCTGTCCCGAGGGCCGGGTGGTCGGCATCGACGAGGTCAACCGGCGCGATCCCCTGCCGCGGCCCTATGTGGTCAAGCCGGTGGCCGAGGGGTCGACCTGCGGCGTCCGCATCGTCCGGCCGGGCGACAACGCACCGCCGATCGCCGCCGACTGGCCCTACGAGGACGATCTGCTGGCGGAGTGCTTCATCCCCGGGCGCGAATTGACCGTGGCGGTGATGGACGGCGGCGCCCTCGGCGTCACCGAAATCCGCCCCCATGGCGGATTCTACGACTACGAAGCCAAATATACCGACGGCAAGGCCGACCACTTCGTGCCGGCGCCGATCCACGCCGATGTCTACGCCGAGGCCATGCGTCTGGCCGAGCAAGCCCATGCCGCGCTGGGCTGCCGGGGCGTCAGCCGGGCGGACTTCCGTTACGACGACACGGCGGGCGAGCCGGGCCGCCTGTACATGCTGGAAGTCAACACCCAGCCCGGCATGACGCCGCTGAGCCTGGTGCCCGAGATCGCCGCCTATCGGGAGATCGGCTTCGGCGCCCTGGTGCGTTGGATGGTGGAGGACGCCGGATGCGCGCGCTGATGCGACGGCTCATCGCCCGCAAGGGCGGCCGCCGGCCCCGCAAGGGCCGGCCGGAGCGCTGGCGGCGGCACTTGCCGCTGGCCGTGGCGCTATTGGGATTCTCGGCCGGTGTCGCCGTTGGCGCTTGGCAGCTTTGGCATGGCGGCTACGTCCACCGCGCCACCGACGGCATTGCCCAATGGGGCCAGCGGCAGATGGTGGCGGCGGGCCTGACGGTTCGGCACGTCTTCGTCACCGGGCGCGGCGAAACCAGCAAGGCCGCGGTCCTCAAGGCGGTGGCCGTGCGCACCGGTCAGCCGATCCTCAGTTTCGATCCGGCGGCGGCGCGCGACCGCCTGGTCGCCATGGGCTGGATCAAGAGCGCCCGCATCGAACGCCGCCTGCCGGACACCATCATCGTCCACCTGCGGGAGCGGGCGCCGCTGGCGCTTTGGCAGTACCAGGGGCGGCACCTCCTGATCGACCGGGAAGGTGCGCCGATCACCCGCCGCAACCTGGGCCGGTTCGGCCATCTGCCGGTGGTGATCGGCCGGGACGCGCCGGCCCACGCGGCCGGCCTGCTGGATATGTTGGCCGCCCGCCCGGTGCTGTTCGCACAGGTCAAGGCCGCGGTCAGGGTCGGTTCCCGCCGCTGGAACCTGCGCCTGAAGAACGGCATCGAGGTCAATCTGCCGGAACACGATGCCGCCGCCGCCTGGAGCCGCCTGGCGGAACTGGTCGCCGAGAAACGCATTTTCGAGCGGGACGTGGCGGCCATCGACCTGCGCCTGCCGGATCGGCTGGTGGTGCGCATGACGCCTCGTGCCGCGGCCAAGAAAAAGCGAAAGAACGGGAAGGACACCTGAGATGGCCGTCGGCAGAAATGGTCTGATCACCGCCCTGGATATCGGCAGCACCAAGATCGTCTGCTTCATCGCCAGGCCCGACGGCGCCGGCGGCGCCCGGGTGATCGGCATCGGTCATCAGGTGTCCAAGGGCATGCGGGCCGGCACCGTGGTCGACATGGAGGCGGCCGAGGAGGCGGTGCGCGCCGCCGTCGACGCCGCCGAACGGATGGCCAAGGAAACCGTGTACGAAGTGATCGTCGGTTTTTCCGGCGGCCGCCCGGCCTCGCGCATCGTCGAGGTCGAGGTCGATATCGCCGGCCACGAGATCGGCGAGCGGGATCTGAAGCGGGCCCTGGACCGGGCCCATCTGCTGGCCCGCGAGGGCAACCACGACCGGGAGGTCGTCAATGCCCTGCCGGCCGGTTATTGCATCGACGGCACGCCGGGCTACCGCGAACCGCGCGGCATGTTCGGATCGCGCCTGGGCCTCAACCTGCATGTGGTCAGCACCGCCGCCGGGCCGATGCGCAACCTGCGCCTATTGGCCGAACGCTGCCATCTGGAGATCGCCTCGCTGGTGATCTCGCCCTATGCCTCGGGGTTGTCGACCCTGGTCGAGGACGAAATGGACCTGGGCGTCACCCTGATCGACATGGGCGGCGGCAGCACCGATGTGGCGGTGTTCTATGACGGCCACATGGTCCACACCGAACAGGTGCCGGTGGGCGGCAATCATGTCACCAACGATATCGCTCGTGGCCTATCGACGCCGGCCAGCCATGCCGAACGGCTGAAGACGCTGCATGGCAGCGCGGTCGCCGGCCCCGACGACGAACGCGCCATGGTCACGGTGCCCAGGGTCGGGGAAAGCGGCGCCGACGCCATCCAACAAATCCCCCGCTCGATGCTGATCGGCATCATTCAACCGCGCATCGAGGAAACCCTCGAACTGGTGCGCGACCGGCTGGAGACCGGCGGCTTTGCCCGCATGGCCGGCCGCCGGGCGGTGCTGACCGGCGGCGGGGCGCTGTTGACCGGCGTGCGCGAGCACGCTGCCAGGGTTCTGGACAAGCAAGTCAGGGTCGGCCGGCCACTGGGCATCCACGGACTGGCGGAAGCCACCGAGGGGCCCGCCTTCGCCACCGCCGCCGGGCTGCTCGTGTATTCCGAACGGGGTCCGCGGCAGGCGGAAATCGAACCGGCCGGCGCGGTCGCCGAAGGCGGACGGATGGTCCGCCTGGGCCGTTGGTTCAAGGAGAATTTCTAGCTCCCGGCCGGGGTTCGGCCCGGGAGCTCGTTGGAGTGTGAGGCAGTACCGAGTTGCAGACGAACGCTTAAAGGTAAAGGAGGCCAGCAGCATGACTATCAACCTGAATGCCCCGCAGATGACGGAGTTGAAACCGCGTATCGTCGTCATCGGTGTCGGTGGCGCCGGCGGCAACGCCGTCAACAACATGATCTCATCCGGCTTGGATGGGGTCGATTTCATTGTCGCCAACACGGATTCCCAATCGCTCGCGCAAAGCACCGCCGAGCGCCGTATCCAGCTTGGCACCAGTATCACCCAGGGCCTCGGCTGCGGTGCCAGGCCCGATGTCGGCCGGGCGGCGGCCGAGGAGGCGATCGACCAGATCCTCGATCACATGGGCGGCACGCACATGGCCTTCATCACCGCCGGCATGGGCGGCGGCACGGGCACCGGCGCCGCGCCGGTGATCGCCGAGGCCCTGCGCGAGCAGGGCATCCTGACCGTCGGCGTGGTCACCAAGCCGTTCCAGTTCGAGGGTGGCCAGCGTCTGCTGACGGCGGAGAAGGGCCTGGAGGAGTTGCAGGCCTTCGTCGACACCCTGATCATCATTCCCAACCAGAACCTGTTCCGGGTGGCGAATGAAAAGACCACCTTCGCCGATGCCTTCGCCATGGCCGATGACGTGTTGCATTCGGGCGTGCGCGGCATCACCGACCTGATGGTCATGCCGGGGCTGATCAATCTCGACTTCGCCGACGTCAAGACCGTGATGGCGGAAATGGGCAAGGCGATGATGGGCACCGGCGAGGCCGAGGGCGAAAAACGCGCCATCGAGGCGGCCGAGGCGGCGATCTCCAACCCGTTGTTGGACGATGTCTCCATGAAGGGCGCGCGCGGCGTGCTGATCAACATCACCGGCGGCATGGATCTGACACTCTACGAAGTGGACGAGGCGGCCAACCGGATCCGCGAGGAAGTCGATCCCGACGCCAACATCATCGTCGGCTCGGCGCTCGAGGATACCTTGAACGGCCGCATGCGGGTATCGGTGGTGGCCACCGGTATCGAGGTCGAGGCCAGTGCTCAGCGGCCGGTGATCGCCACGCCGCGCCTGGCCGCCGTGGCCGGTCGTCCGGTGCCCGGCGATGCCGCCGCCCCGGACGGCGCCGATGCCACGACAGCGGTTGGCGGAGGGGCGGACGAAGCCCCGGCCGAGGCGCCGGCGGCGGTGGCGGAGAAGGCGGTGGCCGATCCGGCGCCGCAAGCGATCGCCCTGTCGCTGCCCGACGAGGCCGTCCTGGAGGACGACACGGTGACCGCCGCGCCGGAAGAAGCACCGCTGCCGCTGGCCATTGGCCAAGCGGTGCCGACGCCGAAGCCGCCGCAGGCGGAGCCCGAACCGGTGGTCGCCCGGTCCCGCGCCAAGGTCGAGCCGCAACTCGGCAACGAGCCGTTCATCGCCCCGACGCCAAGCCGGCCGGAAGAGGATCGGACACCGCTGAGGCGGCCCGACCCGCTGGCCGAGGCCGACGTGGTGAACGCCGGCAGCAGGCCGCCGAAGGAAAAGAAGGGCGGGTTCTCGCTGTTCCGGCGGATGACCGGCAGCCGGTCGGCCGAGGCGCCCGCGCCGAAGGCGGCCGAGCCGGCCAAGCCGAGGGTCGAATCGCCCCCGCCCGAGCGGGTGCGGCAGGCGACGGCGCCCACGGCCCCGGAGCCGACCCCGGAGGCGGCCGCCCCGGTGCCGGCCGAGCCCGCGGCTCAGCCCCGCGAAGAGGAAGATTTGCTGGAAATTCCGTCGTTTTTGCGGCGCCAGGCAAATTGACCCAATGGCCTCATGTCTGCGACTAAAGTAGTAACCAAATGTAACAAAGAGTGATTTGAGCACCTTGGGAGCGGTTGCTAGTAACTTCTTCCAAGGTGTTCTTTTTGCAGGATTTTTCTTGTTGAGAGGGCGGACATCCGAAGTTTCGTGGTTTGTTTCGTGGATCGGGGCGCGGATGGGTGGGCAGAAGAACTTGGACGAGAAACCTTAGCAGAGTACGTGGTTTGATTTCCAAACAGCAGCATACCCTGAAAAACCCGATCAACTGTTCGGGCGTTGCCCTGCATAGCGGCGCCAGGGTCGCCATGACACTGCTGCCGGCGCCGGCGGGTAGTGGCATTGTCTTCCATCGCAACGACATCGGTGGCGCCGATGCCGAGGTGGCGGCGCGCTGGGACACCGTCAGCGACACCACCATGAGCACGACCGTGCGCAACCAGGCCGGCGTGTCGGTGGCGACGGTCGAGCATCTTATGGCGGCGTTGTCCGGCTGTGGCGTCGACAACATCCGGATCGAACTCGACGGCCCGGAAGTGCCGATCATGGACGGCTCGGCCGCGCCCTTCGTGTTCCTGGTCGAATGCGCCGGTCTGGCGCCCCAGGAGGCCCGCCGCCGGTCGGTCCGGGTCTTGAAAAGGATCGATATCGAGGATGGCGAACGGCGGGCGGCAATACTGCCTTCGTCGGGTTTTTCGGTGTCGTTCGAGATCGATTTCGACTGTCCCGCGATCGTCGAGAAGAATGGCTTCTTCGATCTGCACAACGGCGGCTTCAAGCGCGAAATCTGTCGCGCCCGGACCTTCGGCTTCGAACGGGACGTCAGCCAGCTGCTGGAGATGGGGCTGGCCCGCGGCGGCTCGCTGGATAATGTCGTGGTCGTCGGCCGCGACGACGAAATCCTGAACGAGGACGGTTTGCGTTATGGCGACGAGTTCGTGCGCCATAAGGTGCTGGACTGCGTCGGCGATCTGTATCTGGCCGGCGGTCCGCTGCTGGGCCATTTCGCCGGCGTGCGCAGCGGCCACACCATCAACAATCAGCTGCTGCGCAAGCTGTTCGCCGATCCCTCGGCCTGGGAATACAGCTACGATGTGCCGCGGCCGCCGGCCGAGCAGATCCAGGCCTGGGCGCCCCTGGCCGTGGTCGGGGAGCCGCTGGCGGCCACTGCCTAGGCCCCGCTCGCCCCAGGCACTAGTTCCGCGATCGATACGGCCCGCGCGGCGTCTGGACAGCGTGGCCGACGTGGCCATATGTTGGCCGTAACCATCCCCCGTCACCGCAGCCCTTGTCAGGAGGCCCCGTTTTGCCGTTCAGCGATGCCGCGTCCCGCGATCTGATGCATACCCGTAACCTCGATCTCAGGGCGTACCGGCGCCACGACGGCCTGTGGGACATCGAGGGCCACATCACCGATATCAAACCCTTCGACTACAGCATGCTGGACAGTGAACGCACCGCCGCC
The DNA here is from genome assembly GCA_030746635.1 of Alphaproteobacteria bacterium. Lineage (GTDB taxonomy): Bacteria > Pseudomonadota > Alphaproteobacteria > JASLMH01. The sequence continues at coordinate 35,049 of JASLMH010000020.1, forward strand.
GAGCCGGTGCACGACATGTGGTTGCGCCTGACCGTCGACGATGATTTCGTCGTGCGCGGCGCCAAGGCGCTGATCGACGTCGGCGCCCACGGGCCCTGCCACGAGATCGCCCATAACTATGCCGAATTGGAAGGGCTGCGGGTCGGTCCCGGCTGGAACCGCGGTATCCGCGAGCGCCTCGGCGGCGTGCGCGGCTGCACCCACCTCAACGACATGTTGGGGCAGATGGCGACCACCGCGATGCAGGCGCTGTGGGAGGTGGTGGAGGAGCAGCAGGACCAGGGCGATGGCCACCGCCAGCTAGGTCCCGGGCTGCTGAACTCCTGTCACGCCTACGGCGCCACCAGCCCGTATGTGAAGGATTACTTCCCCGACTACTACGAAGGCGACTAGGATTTTTCCGCCTTGCTGGCGTAGGCCAGATAGTTCACTCGAGGGTCGCGGCACAGGTGCCAGTCCCGGTCGCCGGGATCGAAGCGGACGCCGGTGACGTCCTCCAGCCGGGCACCGGCGCGGCGCAGATGCCGGCCCAGTTCGGCCGGCTTGCGGAAGCGCCGCCAGTCGTGGGTGCCGGCGGGCAGCCAGCGCAGCAGGTATTCGGCGCCGACGATGGCGGCTAGATAGGACCGCGTCGTGCGGTTCAGGGTCGACAGCAACAGGGCGCCGCCGGGCCGGCACAAGGTGACCAGGGCGTCGAGGAATACCGCCAGATCGGCGACGTGCTCGACCACCTCCATGCTGACGACGACGTCGAAGCTTTCGTTGGCGCCGGCCAGGGCCTCGGCGCTGGCCACCCGGTAGTCGATCTCCAGTCCGGACCGCGCCGCGTGCCGTTGGGCGGCGGCGATGTTGTCGGCGCCGGCGTCGATGGCGGTGACCTCGGCCCCGAGGCGGCGGAACGGCTCGGACAGGAGGCCGCCGCCGCAGCCGACATCGAGCAGCCGCAACCCCCGCAGCGGCCGCAGATCGGCCGCTGGCCGGCCGAAATGCCGGCACAACCTATCCCGGCTGTAGGCCAGACGCGGCCGGTTCAGGTGGTGCAGGGGCCGCATCGGCCCGTCCGGGTCCCACCATTCCTCCGCGATTTTCTCGAACCGGTCGATCTCCACCGGGTCGACGCTGGCCGCCCCCACGGTCATCCGTGCTTCCCTTGTAAGCCAATGGTGCTTTGAGTATGTATACGCGCCCTTGCGTCGGCAAGGTAGGTCAGCAGGGCCGGCGGCGGATGCCGCTGGGCGAGGGTATGGCACGTATCGTGATGAAATTCGGCGGCACCTCGGTCGCCGACATCGATCACCTCCGCAAGGTCGCGGAGCGGGTGGCGCGTGAGGTCGAGGCGGGCAACGAGGTGGCGGTGGTGGTTTCCGCCATGGCCGGCACGACCAATCGCCTGATCGATTGGGCCGGCGAGATGAGCGTGCTGCACGACGCCCGTGAATACGACACGGTGGTCTCCTCCGGCGAGCAAATCACCATCGGTTTGTTGGCCATGGCCTTGCAACAAATGGGAATTTCCGCCCGCTCGTGGCTGGGCTGGCAGATTCCCGTGCAAACCGACGGCATTCACGGCAGCGCCCGCATCGCGGACATCGACGGCGCCGAACTGGTCCGGCGGATGGCCGAGGGACAGGTGGCGGTGGTCGCCGGTTTTCAGGGCCTGGGCCCGGACAATCGCATCACCACCCTGGGCCGTGGCGGCTCTGACACCACGGCGGTCGCCATCGCCGCCGCCATCGGCGCCGACCGCTGCGACATCTACACCGACGTCGACGGCGTTTTCACCGCCGATCCCAGGATCGTGACGGCTGCCCGCAAGCTTGATAGGATTACCTACGAAGAAATGCTGGAAATGGCCTCCCAAGGCGCCAAGGTCCTGCAGACCCGATCGGTCGTAATGGCCATGAACCATCGGGTTCGGCTGCAGGTGCTGTCCAGCTTTGCCGATACACCTGGCACACTAGTGGTAGACGAGGAAGAAATCGTGGAACAGGCGGTTGTCAGCGGCATTACCTACACCAGTGACGAGGCCAAGGTGACGCTTTTGCACGTACAGGATAGGCCCGGCGTGGCGGCGGCCGTGTTTGGACCCCTGGCCGATGCCAACGTGAATGTCGACATGATCGTGCAAAGCGCCTCGCCGGACGGCACGCAGACCGATATCACCTTCACGGTGTCGCGCGCGGATCTCTCGCGGGTGGAGCGGATCCTGGGCGAGAAAAAGGCGGAAATCGGCTGTCAGGACATCATCGCCGATCCCGACGTGGTCAAGGTTTCGGTGATCGGCGTTGGCATGCGCAGCCATGCCGGCGTGGCCCAGCGGATGTTCGGCGCGCTGTCCGAGAAGGGCATCAATATCCACGCCATTTCCACATCCGAGATCAAGATCAGCGTGCTGATCGGGGCGGAATACACCGAACTCGCCATTCGCAGCCTGCATTCGGCCTATGGCTTGGATGCGGCGTAGATATCCGCCGAGGCCGCCGATAGCCGGGCCGGCAGCGATCGCCAGCGGGGCGTATCGACAGGGTCCGAGGACCTCGGCATGAGCGCCGTTTCGACCGGCCCGCGCATGCTGCTGCGACGGCTGCGCGAGGTCATGGCCGGCCCCGGCAGCCCCCAGGAACGCATGAACCAACTGGTGCATGCCATTGCCGCCAACATGGTGGCAGAGGTCTGTTCGGTTTATCTGTTGCGCGGCGGCGTGCTCGAACTGTACGCGACGGAAGGTCTGGCCGCCACGGCGGTACACAAGACCACCTTGAAGTTCGGCGAGGGCCTGGTCGGCTTGATTGCCCAATCGGCCCGGCCGCTGGCCATCTCGGAAGCCCGCTCGCACCCGAATTTCGCTTTCCGGCCGGAAACCGGCGAAGAGATCTATCACGGCCTGATGGGCGTGCCGGTGGTCCGGGGCGGCCGCGTGGTCGGCGTTCTGGTGGTGCAGAACCGAACCAACCGGGAATACAGCGAAGACGAGATCGAGGCGATGCAGACCATCGCCATGGTCCTGGCCGAAATGGTGGGCGGCGATTTGCAGTCGGAGGCGCCGGGCGTTGGTCAGTTTGGCTCCGAGGCGCTGCCGCAGCGGTTGAGCGGCCTGATGTTGAACGAAGGTCTGGCCCGCGGCGTCGCCGTGCTGCACGAACCCCGCATCGTCGTCGAACAGCACGTCGCCGACGACATCGACGTGGAAACCGGGCGCCTGGACCGGGCCCTGGCCGATCTGCGCCTGCAGGTCGATAGCATGCTGCAGGCGGCGATCGCCGAGCCGGCCGGTGAATCCCGCGACATCCTCGAGACCTACCGGATGTTCGCGCATGATCGCGGCTGGATGGCGCGCCTGCACGAGGCGGTGCAAAGCGGCCTGACGGCGGAGGCGGCGGTCGAGCGCGTGCAGGTCGACAATCGCGCCCGCATGTCCGAGATCGGCGATGCCTACCTGCGCGAGCGGCTGCATGACCTGGAGGATCTGTCGAACCGGCTGATGCGGCACCTGACGCAACATGGCAACAACGGCCAGGATGACAATCTGCCGGCGCGGGCCGTCGTCGTCGCTCACAACATGGGGCCGGCTGAATTGCTCGACTACGACGTCGAGCGGGTGAAGGCCCTGGTGCTCGAGGAAGGTTCGCCCACCTCGCACGTGGCGATCGTCGCCCGCGCCCTGCAGATCCCGGTGATCGGCCGTATCGAGCGGCTGCTCGATACCGTCGAAAGCGGCGACGATCTGGTGGTCGACGGCGACAACGGCCAATTGTTCGTGCGTCCGGGCGAGGACGCGCTCGGCGCCTTCGAGGCCAACCTGGAACTGCGCCAGGCCCGGGCGGCGCAATACGCCGCCATGCGGGACGAGCCCGCCATCACGCGCGACGGCTGCATCATCAGGCTGAACATGAATGCCGGCTTGCTGGCGGACCTGCCGCACCTCGAGGAGACCGGTGCCGCCGGCATCGGTTTGTACCGCACGGAATTGCACTTCATGGTGCGGGCGACCTTGCCGACGGTGGCCACCCAAACCGAGTTCTATAGCCGGGTCATCGAACATGTCGGCGACCGGCCGGTGGTTTTCCGCACCCTCGATGTTGGCGGCGACAAGATGCTGCCCTATCTCACGCGCCACGACGACGAGGTCAATCCGGCCATGGGCTGGCGGGCGATCCGGCTGTCGCTTGACCGCCCGGTGTTGCTGCGAATGCAGATCCGGGCCTTGTTGAAGGCGGCCGCCGGCCGCACCCTCAACGTAATGTTTCCGATGATCGCCGAGGTCTCGGAGTTCAAGGCGGCCCGGGCGCTGCTGGACCGGGAGGTCGCCCGCCAGCGCCGCATGGGGGAACCCGAGCCCGTCGAAATCCGCGTCGGGACCATGCTGGAAGTGCCCAGCCTGGCCTGGCAGTTGGGGGCGCTGTTGCCACTGGTCGATTTCGTCTC
>JASLMH010000210.1 GCA_030746635.1 Alphaproteobacteria bacterium
GTTCTTCCTGACACTGGTCTTCGTCACGCTTTATTCCGTCGTTTCCCTGTTGCAGCGCAATTGGGATCTGGTCCAACGGGTCGGAGGCGTGCCGTCGATTGTCGACACCATCGAAGAGGAAACCCAAGGCCAGGACGTGATCCTGGCGCGGGCCGATACGCCGGCCGGGAAACAATCTTAGTACCCTCTTTCGGGGATAGATGACACGTATGACGGCTTTGCAGGTTTCTTCGGCAAGGAGCGTGGTGGTCCGCCGCGATGCTGGCGCATCGCAAGGGCCGCGCGACGCCGTCCGAGAGGCCTGCAAAGCCGCCCTGCGGGTCGCCCCCTCGGGCCCGCCGGCGGCGTTGGCGACGTTCGCCGATGTCCCACATCGCCTTCACGCCCCCTCCTACCCGGCGGGCACGATGGGACGATCAGACGTATCATCTATCCCCGAAAGAGGGTACTGATATGGCCGCCTGGATCCTGATTGGACTGCTCGTCCTCGTCCTGTCGGCGGTGCCGGTGGCGGCGGTACTGGGGATTCTCAGCTTCATCCTCGACGAAATCGCCATGGACGGGCGGCTGACCGCCGCCCTGGCGGAAATCTATTGGGACAAGAGCAAGGAATTCATCCTGGTCGCCGTGCCGATGTTCATCCTGCTCGGTGAAATCATGTTGCGGGCTGGCATCGCCCGCCGGATGTATGGCGCCATGATCCAATGGCTGTCCTGGCTGCCCGGTGGCCTGATGCATGCCAACATCGGCTCCTGCACCATTTTCGCCGCCTCTTCCGGCTCCAGCGTGGCGACCGCGGCAACCGTCGGCACCGTCGCCTACCCGGAAATCCGATCAAGGAAGTACAACGAAAGGCTGTTCCTCGGCTCCCTGGCGGCCGGCGGCACCCTGGGCATTCTGGTGCCGCCGTCGATCAACCTGATCATCTATGGCCTGCTGACCGATACCTCGGTGCCGGAGCTCTACCTCGCCGGCATCTTTCCAGGCATCATCCTGTCCGGCCTGTTCATGATGGCGATCATCGGGGCCTGCCTGTACCGCCGATCCTGGGGCGGCACCAGGATCGAGACCAGCTGGAGCGAGCGCATACGTACCCTGCCGCACCTGCTGCCGCCGATCCTGTTGTTCGCCGCGGTGGTCGGATCGATCTATGCCGGCGTCGCCACGCCGACCGAGGCGGCCTCGATCGGCGTGGTCATGGCGCTGATCATCGCCGCCTACTTCAAGACCCTCAGCTTCCGGATGCTGCGCGACGCCTTCGAAGGCACCATGCGGACCACGGCGATGATCATGCTGATCGTCTTCGCCGCGATCTTCCTCAATTTCGTCCTGGGCTTCATGGGCATTACCCAGGCGATGCTGGATTTCATCGCCGCCCTAGGTCTGACGCCGGTCCAGACGATCTACCTGATCGTGCTGTTCTACCTGATCCTCGGCATGTTCATGGAAACCCTGTCGATGATGCTGACCACGATTCCGATCGTCTTTCCCATCATCATGAAGTTGGGCGTGCCGGAATTCTCCGACGTCTGGTTCGGCATTCTCATCACCCTGCTGATGGAGGCGGCACTGATCACGCCGCCGATCGGCGTCAACCTTTACGTCGTGCACGGCATTCGGATGCGGGGCGGCAAATTCAACGACGTGGCGATCGGCGCGATACCGTTCGTCTTCGCGATGCTGGCGATGATCGTGTTGCTGATCTCGGCCCCGAGCCTGGCGACCTGGCTGCCGACCCTGGTCTATCACTAGTTACCGTGTGACCGCCCGCAACCGGCAAGGACGGATCGAACCGACAATGTCCTGGATCATCGGCGTCGACGTGGGCGGCACCTTCACCGACTTTCATGTCTACAACGACGAAAGCGGCGCCTTGCACACCCACAAGACGCCCACGACGCCCGAGGCGCCGGCCACCGCCGTCCTGCAAGGACTGGCCGCGCTGGCCGAGGCCGGCGATATCGACCTGGCGGCGGTGCACCGCCTCTCCCACGGCACGACGATCGCCACCAACGCGCTGATCCAGCGGCGCGGCGGCAAGGTCGCCCTGTTGGTGACCGAGGGGTTTCGCGATCTGCTGGAGATCGGCCGCCAGATCCGCCCGCATATGTTCAGTTTCCAGCAGGACCACCCAGCGCCCCTGGTGCCCCGGGAACGCCGTTTCGAGGCGGCGGAGCGCATGCTGCACGACGGATCGGTGCACCGAGAACTGACCGACGCCGCGATCGCCGAGGCGGTGCGGCAGGTCAGCGAAAGCGGGGCCGATTGCCTGGCCGTCTGCCTGATCTTCGGGTTCGTCAATCCGGAGCATGAACGGCGCCTGCGCGCGGCCTTGCAAAGGGCCCTACCGGAATTGCAGATCTCGATCTCCTCGGACGTGCAACCGGAGTTTCGCGAATACGAGCGGCTATCGACGACGGTGCTGAACGCCTATCTGCAACCCGTCATGGCGCGGTACCTGGGCGATTTCGAGGATCAGGTGAGCCGGCTGACGCCAACGGCGGCGATCGGCATCAACCAATCCTCGGGCGGCCTGATGACGCCGGCCCGGGCCCGGCAGTTGCCGGTGCGCACGGCCTTGTCCGGCCCGGCCGCCGGTGTCGTCGGCGCCATCGATGCGGCGCGGTCGGCCGGGCTGGCCAACGTCATCACCCTGGACATGGGCGGCACCTCCGCCGACGTCTGCCTGATCCGCGAACAGCAGGCCGAAGTGACCTACGATCGCTGGATCGAGGGCCATCCGGCCCGTCTGGCCAGCGTCGACGTCAATGCGGTCGGCGCCGGCGGCGGCTCGATCGCCTGGTTCGACCGCGACGGCCTGATGAAGGTCGGCCCACAGAGCGCCGGCGCCGATCCGGGACCGGCCTGCTACGGTCAGGGCGGCACCGAAGCCACGGTTTCCGACGCCAATCTGGTGCTGGGGCGGCTATCGCCCCGGGGCCTGCTCGGCGGCGGCATGGCGTTGCGGGACGATGCCGCCCGGGTGGCCCTGTCGGCGCCGGCGGAGCGCCTTGGCATGACCGTCGAGCATACCGCCCACGGCGTATTGGGCATCGTCGTCGCCAACATGGTGCGGGCGATCCGGGGGATTTCGGTACAGCGCGGCCATGACCCGCGCGATTTCGTGCTGCTGCCCTTCGGCGGCGCCGGGCCGCTGCATGCCGGCGACGTGGCACGGGCGCTCGGCATCGACCGGCTGCTGGTGCCGCCGGCGCCGGGCATCCTCTGCGCCCGCGGCCTGGTGGTCTCGGACCTGCGGGAGAGCTTCGTGCTCAGCCGGGTAACCCCGCTGGCCGAGGCGGCGTTGGCCGGGATCGAAGCCAATCTGGGCCAATTGCGGCAGCGGGCCGACGCCTGGTTCGAGCAAGTGAACATCCCGCCGGCGGCACGGTCCACGGAGTGCAGCCTGGATATGCGCTACATCGGGCAGAACTACGAGCTGCAGGTGGCGTTGAGCGATCGGCAGGCCGAACAACTGGAGCTGCCGACCCTGCGGGATGGGTTCTTCGCCGCCCACGAACGCAACTATGGCTATCACAATCCGGACGATCCGATCGAGGTGGTGAACCTTCGCATCACCGCGATCGGCCGGCTACAGGGCCCGGCGGGAACCGGCGAGGGCGTCGCGGAAACGGGCGGCGGCGGCGCCACGGCCGATCACCACCGGCCGGTCTGGTTCAGCGCCGAGGCGCCCATGGACACGCCGGTATATGATCGCGCCAAGCTGGAAGCGGGGCTGGAACTGGGGGGACCGGCGGTGATCGAGCAATTGGACACCACGACGCTGCTGGCCCCGGGCGATCGATTACGGGTCGATGGCTCGGGGAACCTGATCGTGGAGCTGGCGCCATGACCGAGCGGAGCGGCGAGCTCGATCCGATCACCCTGGAGATCCTGGGCAACAGCCTGCGCTCGATCGCCGACGAAAGTTACATCGCCCTGACCAAGGCGGCCTATTCCACCAACATCAAGGAGCGCCGCGACCATTCCACCGCCCTGACTGATGCCCAGGGACGGTTGGCGGTGCAGGCGGACAATTCGCTGCCCATTCACCTTGCCTCGATGCTGGGAATGATGGAGCAGTTGCTGGCCAAGCATCGGCCCGAGGAGATGCGCGAAGGCGACATCTTCGTCGCCAACGATCCCTACGTCGCCGGCGGCACCCATCTGCCGGACGTCAACCTGGCGATGCCCTGCTTCGTCGATGGCCGCCTTCTGGGTTTCGTCTGCAACATCGCCCACCACGCGGACATCGGCGGCATGACCCCCGGCAGCATGGCCGGCGGCATGTCGGAGATTTACCAGGAGGGCCTGCGCATTCCGCTGGTTCGGCTATTCGACGGTGGCGAACTGGTCAGCGACGTCCTGGATCTGTTGCTGTTGAACGTGCGCGTGCCGCACGAGCGCAGGGGCGATTATTACGCCCAGATCGCGGCCTGCCGGCTGGGCGCCCGGCGCCTGGCGGAACTGGCCCGGCGCTACGACGGGGCGCTGCTGCGCCGGGCCTTCGCCGCCATCATGGATCGGACCGAGGCCCGCCTGCGGGCCGGCGTGGAAGAGATCCCGGACGGCCGCTACGAGTTCCGCGACGTGCTCGACAACGATGGCATGGGCGCCGTCGACATTCCGATCGCCGTCGCCGTCGATGTCGCGGGCGACCGCATTCGGTTCGATTTCACCGGCACCGGGCCGCAGATGAAGGGCAACTTCAACCTGACCTTCAACGCCACCCAGTCGGCCGTCTATTACGTCCTGAAGGCGATGCTGGACCCGGATCTGCCGAACAACGATGGCCTGATCCGCGCCGTCGAGATCAGCGCGCCGTTGGGCACCCTGGTCAACGCCGAACATCCGGCCGCCGTCGCCGGCCGGGCCAACACCTCGCAACGGGTGGTCGATGTGCTGATCGGGGCGCTGGCCAAGGCGCTGCCGGAGCAGGCCGTCGGCGCCGCCAACGGGGCCAACGTCACGGCGGTGTTCTACGGCCATGATCCGCGCCACGACCGGCCCTATCTCTATCTGGAAACCCTGGGCGGCGGCTTCGGCGGCCGGGCGACCAAGGATGGCAAGGACGGCGTCCAGGTCCACATCACCAACACCTCGAACCTGCCCGTCGAGGCGATCGAGTCGGAATACCCGTTGCTGGTGGAAAGCTATGGCCTGATCGAGGATTCGGGCGGTGCCGGTCGGTACCGGGGCGGCCTCGGCATCCGCCGGGTGGTGCGACCGGTCGGCCACGAGACGGTTTTTTCCGGCATGGGCGAGCGGTTCGTCCACCGCCCCTGGGGCATCTTCGGCGGTCAGTCCGGCGGCACCGGACGCTTCGCCATCCGTCGGGCCGATCAGCGGGAAGAGGCGATCTCCGACAAGCCGAACGGGGTCCAGGTCAGCCCGGATGCCGCCGTGGTCATCGAAACCCCCGGCGCCGGCGGCTACGGCCCGCCGGCGGAACGGGATCACGCGGCGCTGGAGACCGACCATCGCAGCGGCCGGTTCAGCGCCGACTATCTACGCCGGCACTACGGCTTCGCGGCGGACGATTGACCGCCTGATCTGACCCGTCAGGTCACGCCGCTCTCGCGCAATTCGTCGATCTCGGCCTGGCTGAGGCGCAGCCAGTTGCCCAGGACCTCGGCGTTGTGTTCGCCCAGCGCCGGGGAGGGGGTCAGGGGCGGCGGCGCGCCGTCATGGCGGACCGGCCAGCCCGGCATCTTGAAAGGGCCGTTGGCCGGGTGCTGCATGTTCTGCATGATGCCGCGCCGCTCGAAATCGGGGTCGTGCTGGATTTCGCCGGTGTCCAGCACGGCGCCGGCCGGCACCCCGGCCTCGCCAATCAGCCGCATCGCCTCGTGCTTGTCGTATCGCCGGGTCCATTCGGCGATCATCGCGTCGATCTCTTCCTCCCGTTCGGCCCGGGCGAGCCCGGTGTCGTAGTCCGGATTGCCGATCAGGTCCTCGCGGCCGATCAGCGTCAATAGGCGGTGCCAATGCGCCTGGTTGGCCCGGCTGGTGTAGATGTAGACGTAGTCGTTCGGCCCGCCCGGCTTGCAGGGGAAGATGCCGCAGGGCGGGTTGAGGCCCGACAGCAGCTTGGCGCCGGCCCGCGGCGCGGTCTCGCCGGTGGCGGCCTGGGCCGCGAAGGCGACGCGGATGTAGTGCAGCATGGCGTCCTGCATGGCCAGTTGCAGCCGTTCCCCCCGACCGCTGCCCTTGCGGCGGTAGAGCGCGCCCAGGATGCTGATCGCCATCAGCATGCCGGTGCCGGTATCGCCGATGGTGGCGCCCGGCTTGACGGGCGGCTGGTCGGCCTCGCCGGTGATGCTCATGACGCCGCCGCAGGCCTGGGCGATCATGTCGAAGGCCAGGTTGTTCTCGAACGGGCTGCCTTCGCCGAAGCCCTTGACCTGGGCATAGATGATGCCGGGGTTGATCGCCCGGATCTCGTCGTAGCCGAGGCCCAGCCGTTCGATGGCGCCGGGCGCGAAATTCTCCATGATCACGTCGGCCTCGCGCGCCATGTCCTTGACCAGGGCCAGGCCGCGCGGCTCCTTCAGGTTGACGGTGATCGATTTCTTGCCGGCGTTGAACAGCAGGAAATACCAGGCATCGCCGCCATCGGGCCGGCCGAACGAGCCGCGACCGGGATCGCCGCCGTGGGGGTTCTCCACCTTCACCACCTCGGCGCCCAGCCAGGCCAATACCTCGGTGCAGGACGGCCCGGCCTCGAACTGGGTCAGATCCAGGATACGCACGCCCTCGAGGCAATTGCCGCCGCCACCATCCGCTTGCATCGTCGCTCTCTCCCGCCCGTCACCGCCAAATCAGGGCGCGATGATCGAACGACGGGCCGCCCACGTCAAATCCGCCCGAACCGCTTCCCCGGCAATCATCCGCCCCGCTGCTGGCCCCGCCGGTACTCGCCGGGGGCCTGTCCGGTGGCGCGTTTGAACAGCCTGGAGAAGAAACTGACGTCCTGGTAGCCGATACGGTGGCTGATCTCATCGATGCTGAAGGAGCTGTCGCGCAACATCTCCTTGGCGACCTCGAGCCGCACCCGTTGCAAATAGCCGATCGGCGTATCGCCGGTGGCGGACTTGAAGCGGCGCATGAAGCTGCGCAGCCCCAGGCCGACCCTGTCGGCCACCTCCTCAAGCAGGAAATCGGCGGAGAAATTCATTTCCAGCCACTGCTGCGCCGCCAGGATTTGCCCATCGCCATGGCGCTTCCGGTCGTCGAACGCCAACTGGAAATCCGGCTGTCGGCGATGCAGGTCCATGAGGAAGTTGCGCGACACCTTCTGCGCCGCCGCGATGCCCCAGATGCGTTCGATCAGATAGATCGTGAGTTCGATGCCGGAACTGACCCCGGCCGAACAGTAAAGGTTATCGGCGGCGGTGATCGGCCGCTCCGGCTGCAGGATGACACCGGGGTAGCGGGTCCGGAACGGCTCGACCATGCGCCAATAGATGGTGGCCGGCCGGCCTTCCAGCAGACCGGTCTCGGCCAGCAGGAAGGTGCCGGTACTCAAACAGCCGATCAAGGCGCCCCGGCCGTATTGCCGCTCGAGCCAGCCGACCACGTCGCGATGCCGTTCGAGGAAGGGCTCCACTTCGCCCCAGATGCCCGAAACGATGATCAGATCGGTATCCGCGATCTCGGCAATGGCGCGATCGGCCTGCAACATGGCGCCGGAGAAGCTGCGCACCGGCGCGCCGTCCAGCGTCGCCACCTCGACCAGGGTTTGCGCCCCGCCGCCGTGGCCTTCGGTGCCCTGGCGCGCGCCGATGCCGGCGGCCACGAACAGATCCCGGGACAGGGCGACGCTCAACTCCAGGGTCTGCTCGAACGCCAGGATGGTGACCTTCCTGATCTCGCGGTCTTGCAGCTTGGCGGATGGCGGTTTCATGGTTTCGCGGGCCGTTTACCCATCAGGTCATCGGTCTCGTCGGCGATTGGCGGGATCGGCCAACAGATTGGCACGATCCGCAATGGTCCC
>JASLMH010000211.1 GCA_030746635.1 Alphaproteobacteria bacterium
GGCGCTTCTGACCGCTCTGTTGGCGACCGGGCCGGCGGCCGCCCAGGGCGGGCCGCCGGTCATGCGACACGATGGCGACGGCGACGGCCGCGTCACGCGCAAGGAGTTTCCGGGCCCCGACCATGTTTTCAAGCGCCTGGACCGCGATGGTGACGGCGCGGTGACCAGGGGCGACTTCCGCCGTGGCCGCCAGGGCGGTTCCGGCCCCACGTCCCGTGGCCGGGCCGGCGCCGCGCCGCCGGACACGGTCTCCGCCACGCCCATTGAATTCCCCGGCGTGGATGTGCACCTGCATTTGCATTTCATGGATCTCGGCCAAGCCATGGGTCAGGGCCAAGGTGGCGACCGGCGCGGCCGGGGCAGGGGTGGGCCACCGACCGCGGCCGGGATCGTGACCGGCCTGGCCCGAGCGGCCGATGCCCTGGTGGCGATGATGGACCGGCGCGGCCTGGCCACGGCGCTGGTCGTCACGGTTCCCTTTCACGGTCTGAGCGCCGAGGAGAACTTCCGGGCGGTGAGCGAGGCCGTGCGCCGCCATCCCGATCGCCTGCGGCATCTGGCGGGCGGCGCCCGTCTCAAGGCCATGCTTGCGGAAATTCCGGCCGAGCGGGTGACCCGGGCCGATCGGGATCGCTTCCGCCGGTTGGCAAAGGAGGTGCTGGACGGTGGCGCCGTCGGTTTCGGCGAAATGATCTCCTATCACCTGTGCATGACCGAGCGGCACAATTTCCAGTACGTCCCGCCCGATCATCCGCTGTTCATGGTGCTTGCCGACGTGGCGGCCGAGCGCGACGTGGCCATCGATCTGCACATGGAAGCCATCGTGCGGAAAGGCCCGATGCCGTCGAACCTGGCCCGGCGCTGTACCAAGAACCCGGCCGAATTGCGGCCCACCATTGCCGGATTTGAGCGGTTGCTGGCCCACAACCGGGGCGCCCGCATCGTCTGGCAGCACATCGGCTGGGACAACACGGGGCAAATGACCCTGGATCTGCTGGGCCGCCTATTGACGCGCCACGATAATCTGTTCCTGGCGCTTCGGGTGCCGCGTCACCGGCCCTCCGGCCATATCCCGCCCAACCGCATCACCGATGCCTCCTATCGGATCAATGCCGATTGGCTGGCCTTCATGGAGAGGTTCCAGGACCGGCTGGTCATCGGCTCCGACGAGTTCGTCAGCCCCAGCGGCGGCAACGACCTCGCGGCCTCGTTCGACGAGACCTGGTCCATCATCGGCCAACTGTCACCGGCGGTGGCGCGGAAGATCGGTGGCGACAACGCCCGGCGCATCTACGGACTGCATTAACGGCCAGGGACCTCAGTCGACGGCGGCTCCCGAAACCTGCTGCCAGTCCTGGCCCAGCATGTCGGTGACGCCGCCGTCGGCGTCGAAGAATTTGTTGGGCAGTTGGAACACCGCCAGCATCAGGCCGCCGTTGGGGGTCGAGGCCTCGTGCCGGCTGCCGGCCGGGCGCCAGACGAAATTGCCGGCCGCGCAGGTGCCCTCGCCGCAGACCAGGGCGCCCTCGATGACGAATGTCTGCTCGATCCGGACATGCTCGTGATCGGGCAGCTTGGCGCCTGGGTCCATCTTCAACAGCGCCGTCAGCAATCCACTCTTCGGATCGACCAGCAGGGTCTTCGCCTCGACGCCCGGGAACCGGGTCGGCTCCCACGGCATTTCATGTACTGACACGAAACGTGACGCCAGCTCCGGCAGGTCGTCGTGCCCAGCCGCGTTCGGTGTGATCGCCGTCGTCATAACGTTCCCCCTGTTGGTCCCTATGCCGGCTCGAATTTCGGCAACGTCACCTCGTCGGTGACCGCATCGAAGACCACCCGCACCGGCAGGTCGACGGCGATCCCGGATAGGTCGTCGGTGACGATGTTGGTCATCATCCGGGGCCCCTCGGCCAATTCGACGATCGCCACCACGTAGGGCACGTCGTCCTTGAATGCCGGACCGGCGCCCCGGTGGGCGATGGTGTAGGTGTGGATCACGCCCCGGCCCGAGGCTTCCGCCCATTGCCAGCCATCGGCGCGGCAATGGGGACACAGGGCTCGCGGATAGAAGTGATATCGGCCGCAATCCCCACAATGGGGCAGCAGCAGCTTGCCTTCCCGGGCGCCGGCCCAGAACGGCGCGGTTTCGACATCGATTTGCGGCAACGGCTTGTTGGTCATTGGGCTACTCCCTGGCCAGGATGACGGTGGCGCCGCTGGACAGGGTGCCGCCGGTGCCGTGCACCAGGGCGGTTGCCGCCTCGGCAACCTGCCGTTCACCGCCTTCACCGCGCAGCTGCCGCACCGCCTCGATCAACAGGAAGATGCCGTACATGCCGGGGTGGGCATAGGACAGGCCGCCGCCGTTAGTATTCATCGGAAAATCGCCCCCCGGTGCCGTGCGTTGGCCCGAGACGAAGGCGCCGCCTTCGCCACGCCCGCAGAAGCCCAGCGCCTCCAGCGACAGCAATACGGTGATGGTGAAGGAATCGTAGATCTCCACCACGTCGATCTCCTTCGGGCCAAGGCCGGCCTTGCGATAGGCCTCGCGGCCGGCGATCTCGGCGCAAGTCAGGTGGGCGAAGTCCGGCATCTCGCCGATCGTCATGTGGGTGGTGCTTTCGCCGAAGCCGCGCACGGTGATCGGCCGGGTCGGCAAATCCCGCGCCCGTTCGGCGTTGGTCATGACGATGGCGCCGCCGCCGTCGGTGACCAGGCAGCAATCCAACAGGTGCAGGGGATCGGCGATCATCCGGCTGGCCAGGACATCGTCGACGGTGAGGGCATCGCGCATCATCGCCGCCGGGTTCAACTGCGCCCATTTGCGGGTGGCGACGGCGATCTCGGCCAATTGCTCGGCGGTCGTGCCGTATTCATGCATGTGCCGGCGGGCCGCCAGGGCATAGCCGCCGACCGGCGCCGGCATGCCCCAGGGGGTCTCGAACTGCAGGTCCAGGGCGCTCGGCCGGCCGCCCAGGCTGCGGCCGCTGCCGGATCGCTGATCGCTGCCGTACAGGATGATGGCGACCTCGCAGGCACCGGCCGCCAACGCCATCGCCGCGTGGCCGACGTGCATCTCGAACGAGGAACCGCCGGCGTTGGTGTTGTCGAGGTAGCGCGGCTGGATGTTCAGGTACTCCGCCATGGTTACTGCCGCCATGCTGCCGGGCCGCGGCATGCCCCAGCTTCCCGCCACCAGCAGGCCGTCGACGTCGTCAAGGGTCAGCCCGGCTTCGGCCAGCGCCGCCTTGGCCACCCGGGCCTGGATCTGCAGCGCCGTGGCGCCGCCCGGGATCACGCCGTTTTCCAGCGCCGCGTCGGCGATGCCGACGATGCAGGCCGTACGATCCGTCATCGGGTAGGCTCCCTAGCGGCCCTGGAACTTGGGCTTGCGCTTCTCGGCGAACGAGGCTTTGCCCTCGGCCAGGTCCTCGCTGGCCAGCAGCGCCTCGGTGTCGCGTCGGGCGATGCCGGCCAGTTCGGACGGCCCCCGGTCGATCACCTCGGCGACGAAGCGCTTCAGCAAGCTCAGCACCATCGGCGCGTTCTCGCGCAGCTTCACGGCGTATTCCATGGCCGCGTCCAGCAACTGATCGGCCGGTACCACCTTGTTGACCATGCCGACCTCGTAGGCGCGCTGGGCCGACATCTCGTCGGCGACCAGGACGAATTCCATGGCGATCTTGTGCGGAATGCGCGCCGCCAGCGAGGTGATCAGGCCGCCCGAAACGCCGACCTTGGCTTCCGGGTAGCTGAACTTGGCGCTCTCGGCGACGACGCACAAATCGCAGAACTGCACCAGCACCACGGCGCCGCCGACGCACCAGCCGTCGACGGCGGCGATGATCGGCTTGTCCACCTCGACGCCCACGCCCGGCGTGAAACGCCAGATCTCGGGCGGCCTGTTCAGATCGGCGCCGACCGAGAAGGCGCGATCGGTGGCGCTGGTCAGGATCGCCACGCGATCGTCGCCGGCCTGGAAGCGCAGCCAGGCGGCGCGCAATTCCTCGCCCAACTCGACCGACAGGGCGTTCAGCTTATCCGGCCGGTTCAGGGTGATGATCGCGATCTGGTCTTTTGATTCGTAGGTTACGAGTTCCGTCGACATCTCGGTTGGTTTCCTCCGGTTGGCTGTTTGTTTCAGACCGCGATCAGGGCCAGCCACTCATCCTCGCTGATCACCTCGATATTCAATTCCTCGGCTTTTCTCAATTTCGATCCGGCGCCCGGTCCGGCGACCACCAGATCGGTCTTGCGCGACACCGAGCCCGAGACCTTGGCGCCGAGGGCTTCCGCCCGGGCCTTGGCTTCCTGCCGCGTCGTCTGCTCCAGGGTACCGGTAAACACCAGGGTCTTGCCGGCGACGGCAGAGCCCGCGACACTGGGCATGGCGACGGGCTGGACGTCAAGTTGTGCCAGCAAATCGCGCCATGCCTGGGCATTGTGCGCTTCGCCGAAGAAGTCCAGCAAGGCCCCCGCCACCGCCTCGCCGATGCCGTCGATGTCCAGCAGCTCCTGCCAGGCCTCGCCCTCGCGCGGTGCCGACTGCTCGATGGCGGCCAGGAAATTCTTCAGGGTGCCGTAGGTGCGGGCCAGCAGGCGGGCGTTGCCCTGGCCGACATGGCGGATGCCCAGGGCCAGGATCAACCGGTCCAGGCCGATCCGCCGGCGCTGTTCGATGGCGGCGAACAGGTTGGCCACCGACGTTTCGCCCCAGCCGTCCTTCTCCCGCAACGGCGCCTCGGCCTCGGCATCCCGTTCCCGCAAGGTGAAGATGTCGGCCGGCTGGCGCACCAACCCGTCCTCGAAAAACGCCCGGATCTGCCGCTCGCCAAGGCCCTCGATATCGAAGGCATCGCGCGAGACGAAATGGCGCAGCCGTTCGACCGCCTGGGCCTGACAGACCAGGCCGCCGCCGCAGCGCCAGTCGACCTCGCCTTCCTCGCGCCCGGCGCGGCTGCCGCATTCGGGGCAGGTCTCGGGAAAGACGAAGGGCCTGGCGCCGGGCGGCCGTTGGTCCGGCACCACCGCCAGCACCTGGGGGATGACGTCGCCGGCCCGTTGCACCAGTACCGTGTCGCCGATCCGAATGTCCTTGTCGGCGATATAGTCCTGATTGTGCAGGGTGGCGTTGGTCACCACGACACCGCCGACGGTGACCGGTTCCAGCCGCGCCACCGGCGTCAGTTTGCCGGTACGGCCGACCTGGATCTCGATCGCCTTGACCCGGGTCCGGGCCTTCTCCGCCGCGAATTTGTGCGCCACCGCCCAGCGCGGCGAGCGGCCGGCCGCACCCAGCCGCTGCTGCCAATCCAACCGGTCGACCTTGTAGACGATACCGTCGATGTCATAGGGCATGCGCGAGCGGGCCGCTTCCATTTCGGCGTGGAAGGCCAGCATCTCGTCCAGGTCGCGACACAGGCGGGTTTCTTCCTGCACCCTGAAACCCCACTGGCGCAGGGCCGCCAGGACACCGAAATGCGTGGTCGCCGGCAATTCCGATGTCTCCCCCCAGGCATAGGCGCGAAAACTCAACTGCCGGCCGGCGGTAATCGTCGCATCGAGCTGCCGCAACGAGCCCGCGGCGGCATTGCGGGGATTGGCATAGGCTTGCCGGCCCGCCTCGGCCTGCTGCGCGTTCAGGGCGCGAAATGCCGCATGCGGCATGAAGACCTCGCCCCGCACTTCGAACACCGCCGGTGCCCCATCGAGGCTCCCCGGGATCTCGGCGATGGTCCGCAGATTGGCGGTGATGTCCTCGCCTTCCTCGCCGTCGCCGCGGGTGGCGCCCAGGGTCAGCTTGCCGTCCTCGTAGCGCAACGCCGCCGACAGGCCGTCGATCTTCGGTTCGGCGACGATATCGATGATCTCCTCCTCCGCCAGCTTCAGAAAGCGGCGCACCCGGGCCAGGAAATCGGCGACGTCGGCCGCCTCGAAGGCATTGCCCAAGGACAGCATGGGCCGGCCGTGGCGCACCTTGGCGAAGCCTTCGGCGACCGGCGCGCCGATCCGTTCGCTTGGGCTGTCGGGTCGCTTCAAGGCCGGGAAGCGGGCCTCGATCGCCTCGTTGCGTTGGCGCAGGGCGTCGTATTCGGCGTCCGCTATCGTCGGTGCGTCGAGTTGGTAGTAGGCTTGGTCGTGGGCGGCGATCTCGCCCGCCAGGCGGGCCAATTCGCCTGCCGCCTCGGCCTCGGTCAGTCTCGCCACCGGCAGGGTGTCCGGCTTGCTCACGCCCGGCCCTCTTGCAGCAGGCTGGCCGCCGCCGCCCGGGCCTCGGTGGTGACCGTGGCACCCGCCAGCATGCGGGCGATCTCCTCGCGCCGTTGCTTGCCGTTCAGGGGCTGCACCGCGGTGCGGCTGACGCCATCGTCGGCCAGCTTGACGATGCGCCAATGATGATCGGCGCGCGCCGCCACCTGCGGGGAATGGGTCACCACGATGACCTGGGTCGCCGCCGCCAGCTTGGCCAGCCGTTCACCCACCTTGTCGGCGACGGCGCCGCCGACGCCGCGGTCGACCTCGTCGAAGATCAGGCTGGCCGGCTCGCGGTTTTGCGCCAGCGACACCTTCAAGGCCAGCATGATGCGGGACAATTCACCCCCCGAGGCGATTTTCTGCAGCGGAGCCGGTTCGGTCCCCGGATTGGTGGCGATCAGGAAAGCGACGCGGTCGATGCCGTCGCCATTCCAGGCGGCCTCCTCGCGTGACGTCAACTCGGTTCGGAACACTGCCTTGTCCAGGGCCAGCGGCCGCAATTCGCCCGTCACCGCCCGGTCGAGCCGTTTCGCGGCCTTGCTTCGGGCCTGGCTCAAGGCGCCGGCGGCGGCGAGGAAATCCTCTCTTGCCGCGTCCGCCGCCGCCAGCAGCCCCGCCAGGTGTTGGCCGCCGCCATCGATGGTCTCGAGCCGCCGGGCCATGTCGGCCCTGAGGGCGGGCAGCTGGTCCACCGTGACCCGGTGCTTGCGCGCCGCCTCGCGCAGGGCAAACAGCCGGCCTTCGACCTCTTCCAGCCTGGCCGGGTCCAGATCCAGGGCGTCGCCGGCGTCCTGTACCGTTGCGATCGCTTCGATCGCCTCGACGGCGGCACGGTCGAGGCCGTCGATCGCCCCGTCGAGGGCGCCGCCGGCGTCGGCCGCGACCCGTTCCAAGGTCCGTTGGGCGATCCGCAGGCGCCCCTCGATGCCGTCGCCGTCGTGCAAGGCCGACGCCGCCTCGCGCAGCGCATCGGCGATCTTTTCGCCCTGGCGCAGCAGGGTCCGGGTCTTGGCCAGTTCGTCCTCGTCGCCGGGTCGCGGGTCGAGGGTTTCGAGTTCGCCGTGGACGTGGCGCAGATAGTCCTCTTCCTCCCGGGCGGCGGCCAGCTCCGCCCGCGCCGCTTCGGCCGCCCTTTCGGTTCGGCGCATGGTCTCGTAGGCCTCTTGGCAGGCGGCCAATTGGTCCTGCAGGCCGCCATAGGCATCCAGCAGGGCGCGGTGGCCGGCCGCGTTCAACAGGCCTCGTTCGTCATGCTGGCCGTGCACTTCCACCAGCGTCTCGCCGAGTTGACGCAACAGCCCGATGCTGACCGGTTGATCGTTGATGAAGGCCCGGCCGCGGCCGTCGGGGCTGATCTGCCGGCGCAGGACCAGGTCGGGGCCGTCGGTCAGGCCCTGCTGTTCCAGCAGCATCCGGGCCGGGTGCGATACCGGGATATCGAACTCCGCGACCACCGAGCCCTGGGCCGCCCCCTGGCGCAACAGGCCGCCGCCACCGCGGCCGCCCAGCGCCAGTCCCAAGGCGTCCAGCAAGATCGATTTGCCGGCGCCGGTCTCGCCGGTGAACACGCACAGCCCCGGTCGCAGATCGAGGTCGACGCCGTCGATCAAGACAATCTC
>JASLMH010000212.1 GCA_030746635.1 Alphaproteobacteria bacterium
TCGATGTTCTGCATGCCCTCGACCTCCTCGATCAGCAGTTCGATGCCGATCCGGCGCTTCAGGCCGATTTCCATCTCGATCTGGTTCAACAGGATATCGACGAACACCACGTCGTGGGCGTACTTCACCTTGGGGATCATGATGGTGTCCAGGTTCTCGCCGGCACCGGTGACCACCTCGATGATGTCCTTGTAGGCCCACTGCGTCTCGACGTCGTTGATCCGCACGCAACGGACGCTGTTGCCGAAATCCAGGTTGTTCAGGGCCTCGACGATCTTGCCCCGCGACGGCGGCTTTTCCGCCGGCGCCACCGCGTCCTCCAGATCCAGGAAGATGTGATCGACCTCCAGTCCGGCCGCCTTGGTCATCATCTTCTCGCTGCTGCCGGGGACCGATAGCTGGCAACGGCGGGCGCGCTTGGGTCTGTCACTCATGGTTCTCTCCATACCTGTCTAGATGATCACGCCGCTCTCGCGCAGCCGGGCAATCTCGGCCGCGTCGTAACCGGCGGCGGCGAGGACGTCGTCGGCGTCCTGGCTGAGGGTGGGGGTGCGGCGGTGCACGCCGCCCTGGGTCTTGTTCATGTGGATCGGGGTATTGGCGATCTTGACCGTATGTTCGTTACCGGGATGGCTCACCTCGGCCAGCATGTGGCGGGCCTCGACATGCGGGTCGCTGACGATGTCGGCCACCGTATTCACCGGGCCGAACGGCACCTTGCCGCCCAGCAGTTCGATCAACTCGGCCTTGGTGAGCTCGCGGGTCCAGTCGGAGACGATGGCGACCACCTCGTCGTTGCGGGCAGAGCGGTCGACATTCTCGAGATAATGCGGGTCGGTGCCCAATTCGGGCCGGCCCATGATCTCGGTCAGGATGACCCAGAAATGGTCGCGCGGGCAGGCGATCGAGATCCAGCCGTCTTTGGCCGGGAACATGCCGAACGGGCAGAGCAGGGGATGGGCGTTGCCCTCGGGTCCGGGAACGACGCCGCCGTACGAGTGTTGGTGCACGATGCGCTCGCAGAGGGCCAGGATGCCGTCGTACATGGCGACGTCGACGAACTGGCCCTGGCCGGTGCGTCCGGCATGGTGTACGGCCGAAAGGATGCCGATGGTCAACAGCATCGCCGGCACCGTGTCGCCGACCCCGGGGCCGACCTTCATGGGCCGATCGGGTTCCGGGCCGGTGATGCTCATGATGCCGCCCATGGCCTGGGCCACCACGTCGAAGGCCGGCCAGTCGGCATAGGGGCTGGCGCCGGTGCGCGGATCGCCGAAGCCGCGAATGGTGGCATAGACCAGGCGCGGGTTGATCTCGGCCAGGCTTTCGTACGACAGGCCCAGGCCCTCCATGGTGCCGGCCCGGAAGTTCTCCACGAGGACGTCGGCGTCGGTGACCAGATTATGGAGGATGGCCTTGCCGTCCTCGGTTTTCAGGTCGATGGCGATGCTTTTCTTGTTGCGGTTGATACTCTGGAAATAGCCGCCGAACAGGCGTTCCTCGTCGCCGGCCAGGTGCATCCCGGCCCGGCGGGTCTGATCGCCGTCGGGCGGTTCGACCTTGATCACCTCGGCGCCTTGATCGGCCAGCAGCATGGTGCAGAACGGGCCGGCCAGCATCTGCGTCAGGTCGATCACCCGCAGTCCGGCCAGGGCGCCCCAGCCGTCAGCACTCATTTATCGCCCCAATGGCTGCGCCGCTTGATCAGCACCCTTCGTTCGCCCTCGAACACCACCTTGTCGTCCTGGTTGACGCCCCAATGGTGGAAGGTGACGACGCCGGCGTCCTCCCTATCGCCGTCCTCGACCGCCAGCACCTGGCTGTAGGCATACAGGGTGTCGCCGTGGACCACCGGCGCCTTCAGGCGGATCTTGTCCATGCCCAGTTCGGCCAGGGCGTTCTCCGCCGTGTCCTGGGCCGCCAGGCCGACCACCATGGCGATGTTGATGCCGCCGAACTGGATGCGCTGGTCGAACATGCCGCCGCGCTTCTTCATGATGTCCTCGTTGAAGTGGCCCTCGGCGGTGTTCATCACCAGGTTGGTGATCTGCACGTTGTCGATCGCCTCGATGGTCTTGCCGCGGGCGTGGCGGTAGACGGCGCCGGTTTCGAAGTCCTCGAAATAGTTGTCGTTGCCGGTCCAGTCGGAGGTCTTGATCGCGCTCATCCCACCCTCCGTCAGTTGCCGAACTGGTTGTCGGGCTTGCCCAACAGATTGTCCGAGATGATCCGCCGCTGGATTTCCGAGGTGCCTTCGAAGATCTTGGTTAACCGGGCATCCCGCCAATAGCGTTCGACCGCGTGCAGCTTGGTGTAGCCGGCGCCGCCGAAGATCTGGATCGCCTCACTGGTCACCCGCTCGGCCATCTCGGAGGCGAACAGCTTGACCATCGAGGCCTCCTTGTCGCAGCGCCGGCCCTGGTCGATCTCGGTGCAGACGAAATACAAAAGCTGCCGGGCCGCCTCGATCTCCGCCGCCATGTCGGCGATCTTGAAGCGGATGGCCTGGAACTCGCTGATCGGCCGGCCGAACTGCTGGCGCTCGTGGGCATAGGCCATGGCGTCCTCCAGCCCGCCGCGGGCCAGGCCGATGGCCCGGGCGGCGGTGTGGGCGCGGGCGACTTCCAGGCCGCTGGCCATGATGTAGAAGGCCTTGCCCTCTTCGCCGACCAGGCAGTCGGCCGGGATCCGGCAATCGTCGAACGACAATTCCCAAGTCTTCCAGCCGAAATAGCCGATCTTGGGGATCGGCGCGCCGGAGACGCCGGGCGGCAGGCTGCCGCGCTCCTTCTCGATGATGAAGCCCGAGATGCCGATATGGCGGCGGGCCTGGTCGGGCGGCTCCGAAGTGCGGGCGAACAGCATGATGTAGTCGGCGCCGTCGGCGAAGGTGCACCAGTACTTGTTGCCGTTGACGATGTACTCGTCGCCCTCGCGCCGGGCCCGGCAGGAGATGCTGGAGAGGTCCGAGCCGGTATCGGGTTCCGACAACGAGGCGGCGGCCAGGAACTCGCCCCGGCAACTGCGCGGCAGGTACTTGCGCCGCTGTTCCTCGGTCATGGTGCGGGCGCCGAACACGCCGTTGCCGCGGGCGATGATGCTGGCGACGCTCATCCAGCCGCGGGCCAACTCCTCGGTGATCAGGCAGTATTCGAAACTGCCCAGACCCATGCCGCCGTATTCCTCGGGCACGGTGATGCCGAAGTAGCCCATCTCGGCCATCTGGTCCCTGAGCGACATCGGGATCTCGCCCTCTTTCGGGTCCAACTCGTTGGCCACCGGCAGGACTTCCTTCATGGTGAAGTCGCGGGCCATCTGCTGAATAAGGTGCCGTTCCTCTGTCAGGTAGCCTTGCGGCGCGTCCTCGGGGGGAATGAATTTACTCATCACGCAATCTCACTAGGTTGGTGCGGCGGAAATCGATGACCATCTCGCCGTCCTGGTTCAGGCCCTTGGTGTGCCAGGTGACGATGCCGTAGCCGGCGAACTTCTCGGAGGTGCGTTTGTCCACCACCTCGGATTCGGCGAAGACCGTGTCGCCGACATGGACGGGTAGGTGGTGGGTCATGGCGTCGACGCCCAGGAACGGGCCGCCGCCCTCGCTGAGATCCTCCACCGTCATGCCGAACACGGTGTTGAACACCAGCAAGGGATTGACCACCACGCGGGGGTGGCCGTGCGCCTTGGCATAGGGCTCGTTGTAGTACAGCGGATTGAAATGCAGGGTCAGGGTGGTGAACAGGGAATTGTCGCCCTCGTTGATGGTGCGGCCCCAATGGTGCCGGAACACCTTCCCGACCTCGAAATCCTCATACGTGTGACCCTTCGACCAAAGCTTGGCCTGCTCGCGGAAGTCGGCGACCGGCTCCCCCTTGTCGGCCGCCATCAGGCCCTCCAGTCGGCCAGATGGGCGGTCAATTGCCGGCAGTCGGCCAGATCTTCCAGGCCGTGCAGATCGTCCAGCAGCGGGCCTGTGGCCTCGCCCAGCAGTGGCTCGACCAGGCTGCGGTACTTGGCGTCGATCTTGTTGCCCTGGTCGGCCACGTCCTCGGCCGGCACGCCCACGTCGACGGTCTCCTCCAGCTTGCGGCCGTCGGTCAGTTCGACGACGGCGGTGGCGAGCGTGCCGGGACCGCCGCTGGGCTCGACGGTGATCCGCCGGCGCAGGTCCTCCAGGTCCGGACGGGTGGCGTTGCTATCGGAATAGTTCTCGATGCGGGCCGTATCCTCGCCGGCCAGGCCGAAGGCGGCGGTGTGGCGCAGGCTGAACTTGACTTCCAGGCCGGTGCTCGGTTCCTGGATGTTGCAGACGTTCAGATGCCTGTTGTCGACCCGCAGGGTTGCCGCCACCACGTCGTCGGGGCCGATGCCGTGCTCCTGCCGCAGCCGGCCCATGGCCTCGATGGTCGAATGGGTCAGGTAACAGGCGGCGTGGTACTTGAACAGGTTCTCGCGCACGAAGAAGCCGCGCCGGGCCGCTTCCAGGGCGCGGTCGGCGCGGAACTCGTCGCTTTGCGTGGCGGCGAAGCCCTGGGCGGTTTCCAGCATGTCGGGCCGGGAGGTGAAGCCGCGGGCCGCCAGCTTCGCCGCCAGCAGGCCGTTCGAGGCCGCCTTGCCGGCGTGCAGCGGCTTGCACATGGTGCCGAACTGGGATTTCAGGCCGGCCGCCTGGGTGGCGGCGATGCCCATGGCCCGGGCCGTGCCCTCGGTGTCCAGGCCCAAGAGGCGCGCGGCGCCGGCGGCGGCGCCGAAGCTGCCGACCGTGGCGGTGGCGTGGAAGCCCTTTTCGTAGTGGCTGGGTGCCACCAGGGTGCCGACACGGCATTCCGTTTCATAGCCGGCGACGAAAGCGGTCAGCAGATCGCGGCCGCTCAGGCCACCGTCTTCGGCCAGGGCCAACACCGCCGGCACCACCGGCACCGTAGGATGGCCGCCCATGGCCTGGTTGACGTCGTCATAGTCCAGGGCGTGCGAGGCGGCGCCGTTGATCAACGCCGCCTGGGCCAGGGTGCCCTTGCCACCGCCGATCAGGGTGGCGCGTTCCCGGCCGCCTTCCTCGGCCGCCTCGGCCAGCAGCATGCCGGTCAGCGGCTCGCGGGCGCCGGCCAGGGTGACGGCGAACCAATCGATCAGGCATTGCTTGGCGACGGCCAGGGAATCCGGATCCAAATCGTCGAAGGTCAGGCCGGCCGTGCGTTCGGCCAGGGCTTCGGTCACCGGTTGCGGTTGTTCGGCAATGCTGGCGATGCTCATGTCGTTCCCTCCGATATCGTGTCCAGATTTTGCCCAAGTCTGATCCGTCCGGCGCCATTCGTCCAGTTCGCCGGCCGAAAACGGGGTTTATGGTTGTGAAATTTCCAGCCATCCGGCCGGATTATTGCAACTGTTCGAATGCGGAATCCTCCGGCGCCAACGCCTGAAAACCGTTCATCTGGGGGAGCTAATATTGCTTGCCGCAAGGACGGCAACCCAAAAGTGTAATCAGTGAAACAAGTTAGAGAATTGCGCTTTTCATTAGGAATTAATTAACCAATGCCCGTCAAATTTAGGGGCAGCAAGACCAATCTCACCTGGGTTGGCGCTTCCTGAATTTGGTTCGCATTCGGAACGCGAGCCAGATCGTGCAGCCGGATATGAACGGAGCGATGATGATGTTTCATTTGGCTAAGAGTCAAAAGAGCGACCAGCGCGGGTTTACCCTGATCGAATTGATGGTCGTCGTAACGATTATCGGAATTCTCGCCGCCATCGGCATTCCGCGGGTGTTCGCCTATGTGCGGGCCAGCGAGACCGCCGAGGTCTCCCAGGCCGGCGGACGCATTGCCGCGGCGATCAAGGCCTATGGCGATTCGCAACTGAAAGCCGCCTCGGCGGTCGTCAGCGATATCGACGCCACCACGTTGACGCCGGATAGCTCGGGCAGCAGCGAGATCACCGACATCCTGCCCATACTGCACCTGCCGCAGGACGGCAATTTCGACTACGCCATCAGCGCGGCGATCGGTGCGACGGGAACGCCGCAGGACGGCGAAGCCGTGATCTGCATCATCGCCACCGGCCGGGCTTCGGCCGGCGTGGTCGGCGGCAAGCTGTTGTATTCGGCTGCCCCATCAACGGCCGGGGGCTGGGACGGACACGTCAATCGGATCCCCTACGTCAAGGGTGAAACCGCGCTGACCTCGGCCACCGCCGGCGGCTACTGCGCCGCCACCGGCGCCGCCCAGACCGCCTGCACGAGCTGCTAGGACGGGCCAGCGAAGTCGTAATGAGCGGTTCGATCCGGACGTAGAAAACTCGCACATGCCCCCCGGTCCCCAATCCATCGCCCAAGCGGCGGGTGAATTGGGCCGACCGGAAGGGCAGCTCCAGCCGGCTGGAGCGGAGGCGGAGGAGCGCTCCAACGTGCCAGAGAGCGAGCGCTATTCCGATTGGCAACTGATCGGCAAGGGCGGCTTCTCCCACGTCTACCGGGTCTGGGACCGGGAACTCGAAATCAACCTGGCGATCAAGCTCCTTCGCCGCGGCGGCAATCTTGCCGGCCACGTCAAAAAGCTGCGCAACGAAGTATTGGTTTCCCGCGCCCTGCGCCATCCCTGCATCTGCCCGGTACACGACATCTACGAAGGCAGTGCGGGTTTCGGCGTGGTCATGGACCTGCTCGAGGGGTGCGATCTCAAATCCTGGCTGCGCGAGCACAAGGACCAGTTGCGAGACACCTTCGACGAACGCTTCAAGCTGCTGGTCCAGCTTAGCGATGCGCTGTCCCTGGCCCATGCGCGCATCGTTCACCGCGACCTGAAACCGTCGAACGTATATCTCCATGACGGCGACATCGGGCGCCCGCTGATCCTCGATTTCGGGCTCTCCACCCTGGATCACGACCCGAAGCGGAAAAGCCGCTCGGGAACGCCTAAATACATGGCGCCGGAGCAATTCGAGGGCCAGGCGGATGCCCGATCGGACCTCTTCGCCCTCGGCATCATCGCCTATGAAGTGATGACCGGCGGGCGTCATCCCTACCGTGCCGAAGGCCAAGGCCCGGCCGAACCAAGCGATTTCACGACGGACGAGGAACCGACCGCGCCCAGCGCGTTCTGCGATCTGATCCCGGAACCACTCGATCGCCTGATCCTGCAACTCGTCCGCCCCGACCCCGGCGAGCGGCCGCAAGCCGCCTCCGAGGTGCATGCCGCCTTGCTGGCCATCGCGCAGCAGCCGAGATCGGCACCGGCCACGGCGACGGTACCGCAAGGCGAACAGACCAGCCGCATACGCATCGCCGGCGGCCTCTACCATGTCGGCTCGCCCGCATCCTGCCGCTTCGATGCCGAGAAGCCGATGCGCCAGATAGAACTCTCCGACTTCTGGTTGTCGACCTATCCGGTGACCAACGAGGAGTATCGCGAGTACGCCCGAGCGACGGGAAGAACGCTTCCGCCCTATGAATCGGATCCGATATTCGGGCGTGACGATCATCCCGTGGTGATGGTCTCCTGGCACGAGGCGACGACCTACGCCGAGTGGCTGGGCGGGCGGCTGCCGACCGAACTCGAGTGGGAGGTGGCCGCGAAGGGCGGACAAAAGACCTCGGACTATCCGTGGGGCGACGATCAGCCGACGACGCAGCACGCCAATATCGACAACCTCGTCGGCGTGACGACACCGGTGACCGCCTATCCGCTCGGGCGCAACGCGCTGGGGCTTTGGGAGATGGCCGGGAATGTTTGGGAATGGTGCCTGGATAGTTGGAACCCGAATTACTACCGCGGCCTGTCCGTCATCAAAACATTCGGGACTGTTGAGCCTATTTCTTAACGGAGGATCTGGCTCATCTTGGTTTGATGTTAA
>JASLMH010000213.1 GCA_030746635.1 Alphaproteobacteria bacterium
GCTTGACGACTTCGCTGATGCGCTTCTGCAACGTCGGTCCTGAAAGTCCACGCGCCGAGCCGAGGAATTTCAGCAGGCTGATCGGCGTCATGTCCGGGTAGGCTGGCGCCCCCTCGGGCAGATAACCGATCCGGGCCTTGGCCTGGATCGGTTGCTCGACGACGTCCTGGCCGCAAACCCGCACGCTGCCAGCGGTCGGGTTGAGAAAACCGGTGATCATCTTCATCGTCGTCGACTTGCCGGCACCGTTGGGGCCCAGGAACCCCAGCACCTGGCCTCGCGGCACCTTGAAGCTGACATCGTCCACCGCCGTCAACGGCCCGAAGGACTTCACCAGCCGTTCGACCTCGATCATCCAATCCATGGATGCCACGTCCTCATGTTCCCAAGATTCCCTGTAATCTCCGCCGCGAGCGCAGCGATTCTGGCCGGTTAGATAGTCGCAACGCGCCGCTATCGCAAGTGGCAACCGGAAGTTTCAGCCCCGGCGGCGATCCGACCACTGCATCAGCCAGATCCCGCCGAGCACCATAAGCCCGCCGAAGAGCTGCACCGCCGTGAGGATTTCACCGAAAAACAGGAATGCGGCGGCGATCGATACCACAGGCTGCACGTTCGACAACATACCCGAATTCAGCGCCCCGATTCGCGCCAGGGCGACGAAATAGATCGGCACCGCCGACGCCTGCAGCGCCACCACCCCGAACAACCCGGCCCAACCGACGGCCGCCGTGGGCCAGACCAGGCCGTCGCCGGAATAGGCCAACAGCAACAGACCGGCGGCCGCGATCAGCCCCATGTGCATGGTCAGCACCACGGGGTCGCGGCCGGCCAGCCGCCGGGCCAGCCAGACGGCATTCCAGGCCGTGGCGGCGGCGGCCCCCAGGGCCAGCGCCACGCCCCGTCCGTCGACCGTCTCGAACGAGACGCCCAGCATCAGCGCCAAGCCGGCAAAAGCCCCGGCGATGGCCACCAACTTCGCCGTCCCGACCGGCTGTCGCACCACCGCCATGTTCAGGGCCGCGATCATCGGCGGATAGGTGAAGAACAGCAGCGCCGTCAGGCCGACGGGGATAAATTCCACCGCGCCGACGTTGCCGTAGAACATCGGCACCATCAGCAGGCCGAGGCCGGCGCAATGCCACCAATCGCGCCATGGCAAACGCAGCCGCCGGCCACTGAGCAGACAGAACAGCGGCAGGCTGATGACCATGACGCAGGCGCGCGAGGTGGCAACGGTGATGCCGTCGGTGCCGCCGTCATAGGCGAACCGCGAAACCGCGATCGCCAAACCCAGGGCACTGGCCGCCAGCAGCGCCAGAATGGCGCCGACGGTCTGATCCCTGGTCTGCCGATCGCCG
Source organism: Alphaproteobacteria bacterium (assembly GCA_030746635.1). GTDB lineage: Bacteria > Pseudomonadota > Alphaproteobacteria > JASLMH01. The sequence goes on from JASLMH010000213.1 coordinate 1,362, forward strand.
CGTCCACGCATGGCGGCACTGTTCCCGATCGGGCGCTCAGCGGTCAAATGTACCGGCCCCGAGGATCCAGCCCTCTTCCCGTTCGATCAAACGCCGCTCGGCCCGGCTCAATTCGTCGGGACCGGCCAGGTCGGCCGACAAAGCGCCCGCCGTGTCGCGACGGGCCAAGTGGCGGGCCACGGTCGCCACCTGTACCGCATCCTTGATCTGACCCGGCGCCACCGTGACGGCCAGGATCGATGGATAGACCTCGGCCAGCACGACACCGCCGCCATCGCTCCGGCGTTGTGGCTGCAAGCCGGTCTCGAACGGCCAGACCCGGATCCGCCCGGCCAGCGCCGAATGATCGCGCAACCGCCGCAGCACCGGGATGCCGACCAGCGCCTGACCGCCGACCGAGCCGGTGGTGTAGAGCTTCCAGCAAGGCTGCGTGCGTGGCAGCCAAGCCTCGCATTGGCGTCGCTCCGCCAGCTCGATGACCGTCGCCGCGCCCTTGCGGGCCGAGAGGTGTCGGTTTTGCCGGCCGGCCGGGCAACCCCAGAACGGGAACGGCCCGCCGGATATCCGCCGGTTCAGTTCCGCCGCCACCGCGAACCGGTTGTTGCCATTGTCGGCGCCGTCGCGGATCAATCCGGCCAGGCCGTCCCAGACCGCGCGCCAGGGCCGGCCGGAGAAACCGGCGGCGGCCGCGAAGCCGGCGGGATAGGCGTTGGGGAAATCGAAGCCGGCCAGGATCCGCCGGCCCCGGCCGATTCCTCGGACGAGGATTTTGGCGATCTCCTCGTAGGCCTGGCGACGGGTCGATGGGTTTTCCAACCGGCGCCGGCGCAACCTGTCACCGGTGCGTTCCAGCAGGCAATACCAAATGCTGTCACGGCCATGCTTCGGTGTCGCGTTGGCGCTCCAATCGACGATCAGGTAGCTATCGAAGATCGCCATCGCCGCCTGTCGGACTGTCCGAAAATCGAATCCTCGCTAGGCATGAACCGTACCCGTCGGTGCTAGTTGGTCAGTTCCTCGAACGAGGTCGGCGCCGGTCGCAGGACACGGAAGCCGTCGCGTTCGATTTCCAGGACCGCCAGGCCGCGCTGCGCGACGCCGTCGGCGCCAAACCGGAAGATGCCGTCGCTGCCGACAAAACCGTCCGGCGCCGCGATGGCCCTGGCGGAATAGTCGGCGCCGCCCTTTTCCCGGGCCAGCACGGCGGCCAGGGCGGTGCCGTCATAGGCCAGACTGGCCAGGCGAGGCGGCACCCGGCCGAACGCCTTGCGGTAGCGGGCCCGGAATTCCACCGCCGCCGCCCGATCGGCGCCGGCGAACCAGCCGCCTTGCAGGGCAGGCTCCAGCCTGACCCTCGGGTCGTCCCAGCGGCCGGTGCCCAGCAGGCGGACATCGCTGGTATCGACATCGTAGTAAAGCAGCAGCGGCGCCAGCGATTTCAGCAGCTCGCCGCCCTCGGGCAGCAGCACCGCGTCATAGTTCAGGGCGCCCAGGGTGTCGTGCTTCTTCAGCACCTCCAGCATCCGCCGCGCCGCTTCGCCGCCCTTGTTGGCCAATTCGTTGCGCCGGGCCAACAGGGCCTGACGGCGGCCATGATAGTGAGCCAGACGCTTGACCGAATTGTCCAGGTCGTCGCCGTCGGGGGAATAGAATTCCGACTGCACCAATTCCCCGCCCAACGTCAGCAGGGCCTCGCGCGCGGCCTGCAGCACGGCCAGCCCGTAGGGATCCTGCGGCACCAAGGCGGCAAAGCGGCGCAACCCCCGCGACAGGGCGAAACCGACCACCGCCTCGACCTCCTGGGCCGGCGTGAAACTCAACAGGTAGACGCCATCGCCGGCCACCCGCCGGTCCGAGGAGAAGGCGATCATCGGCACGCCGCGCTGGCGGGCGACGGTGGCCGCCGCCGTTACGGAGGTGCTGAACAGCGGGCCGAGGACCATCTCGGCGCCCTCTCCCAGCACCTCGGCGGCGGCGCGCGCGGCCCCTTCGGGGGTGCCGCCGGTATCCCTGGGCAACAGCATCAGCCGCTCGTCACCGACCTCGAACAAGGCCAGCAGCGCGGCATCCAGCATCGCTCGGCCCAGGCCCGCGTCAACGCCCTGGCCGGTCAGCGGCAGCAGCAGGCCGACGCGAACCGGCTGGTCGCCGCCACCCGGCGCCTTCAAGGTCGGCGCCGGCTGCACGGTCACCGGTGCCGGCGCCCGCGCCGCCGGCGGCGAGGGCGCGACCGGCGCCGGTGCGGCGACGGTGGCTGCCGCCGGCGGCGTCGATTCCGTCGGCGGCGTCTTTTTCGCTTCGGTCTTCGCCGGCTCTGCTGGCAAACTGCTCACCGGCGCCGGTGGCGGCGCGCAGGCGGGCAGCGGACCGGTCAGGATCAACAGGCATGCGATCACGACGAAAGGCGGACGGGCGGGCCAACGGTTCAACAACGTCTGTCGCAAAAGGCCGATCCTCGGATCAAGCGGGCAGGGACGACAAATCTAGTGGCCACACCGAACGCGGTAAAGCGGCGCCGTCCGCGTTCGCGCCGGGCCTGTACGTGGTGGCGACGCCGATCGGCAATGCCCGCGACATCACCCTGCGGGCGCTGGATCTGCTGACCGCCGCCGACATCATCGCCTGCGAGGACACCCGCATCACGCGGAAATTGCTGACCATCCACGACATCGCCACGCCGACCTTGGGCTATCACGACCACAACGCCGCCAGCGTGCGGCCACGCCTCATGCAACGGCTAAAAAAGGGCGAAATCGTGGCGCTGGTCAGCGATGCCGGCACGCCGTTGATCTCCGATCCCGGCTATCGCCTGGTCAATGCGGCCCGCGAGGCCGGGATTGGGGTGACCGCCCTGCCCGGTCCGTCGGCGCCGCTGGCGGCACTGGCCGTGGCCGGCCTGCCGACCGACCGCTTCCTGTTCGTTGGTTTCCTGCCGGCCAAAAGTACCGCCCGCCGCCGTTCCCTGGCCGAGCTGGCCGGCACGCCGGCGACCCTGGTGCTGTTCGAGGCGCCCGGCCGGCTGGCCGCCAGCCTGGCCGACATGGCCGCCGAACTGGGCCCGCGCGAGGCGGCGGTGGCGCGGGAACTGACCAAGAAGTTCGAGGAAGTGCGGCGCGCGCCGTTGCCCGATTTGGCCGCGCATTACCGGGATGCCGGCCCGCCCAAGGGCGAGGTCGTCGTCCTGGTGGCGCCGGCCGGCGACGCCGAGGCAACGGTCGACGACGAGGAAATCGACCGGCTGCTGGCAACTGCCCTGCGCCGCGACAGCATTCGCGACGCCGCCGCGGCCGTCGCCGCCGCCACCGGGCGCCCCCGGCGCGCCTTGTACGCGCGTGCCCTGGCCTTGGCCGGCCGGCGCGGCGGTCGATAGATGGCGCGGGAGCAACGCCAACGCGCCTACCGGGCCGGCCGCCGGGCCGAACTGCTGGCGGCGCAAATTCTGCGCCTGAAAGGCTATCGCATCCTGGCCCGCGGCTTCCGCGCCCCGGTCGGGGAACTGGACATCGTCGCCCGGCGCGGCAAGGTACTGGCGGTGGTCGAGGTCAAGCGCCGGCGCCTGGTGAAAGCGGCCCTGGAAGCGATCAGCCCGCGTCAACAACGGCGCATCGCCCGCGCCACCGAGGCCTTTCTGGCCCGTCACCCGGAGATGGGCTGCCTAAATGTACGTTTCGATGTCATGGTTGTGCTGCCCCAACGGCCGCCGAAGCATATAATGGATGCGTGGCGGCCCTGATTCGCTGGGGCGACGGCGGGAACCGCAATGGCCGGCCGGGATTGAGAGGTGATGCGATGAAGAGATGGGCTTTACTGGCCGGACTATCCCTGGGCTGGGGCGCGCTGGCCGTTGGCCTGGGCGGTTGCGGCGAAGCGCTTGTCGGGATGGGCGCCACCGTCGGCGTGGCGGCGGCGCAGGAACGGTCCGTGGGCGACGCGGTGGATGACGCGGCCATCCTGGCGAATGTAAATCACCACCTGTTGCAGAAATCGCAGCATCTGTTCGCCAACGTCGACGTCGAAGTGCTGGAAGGCCGGGTGCTGTTGACCGGCAACGTCAGGCAACCCGACGACCGGGTCGAGGCGGCGCGCCTGGCTTGGCGCACCAATGGGGTCCGCGAGGTGCTGAATGAAGTGGGGGTGCGCGACAGGACCTCATTGAAGGACTACGCCACCGACACCTGGATCACCACCCAGTTGAAGGCGAGATTGCTGCGTGACACTGGCGTCTCGGCGATCAACTACACGGTCGAGACCGTGAACGGCGTGGTCTACCTGCTTGGCATCGCCCAATCGCAAGAGGAACTGGACCGGGTGACCGGTCATGCCCGCAATATCAAGAGCGTGACCAAGGTCGTCAGCCACGTGGTGTTGAAGGACGATCCCAAGCGGCGCTCCTGACGGCGCCCCGGTCGGCCGGCCACAACCCTGCCGCGCCACCGCTTGCGGCGGTGCGTGTGCGGTCTATGATGCGGCCCGAACTGACTTGGCCGAGCCCGGTCAAGCTTGAAAAGCCCCGTTGCCAACCCGTAGGGATTTGCGCATGAGCCTCGCCGTCGCGATACAGATGGACCCCATCGAGCCCATCGACATCGATGCCGACAGCACCTTTGCCCTGGCCCTGGAGGCGCAGAAACGCGGCCATGGCCTGTACCACTATCTGGTCAAGGATCTGAGCCTGAAGACGGGGCGGGTCACCGCCTGGGCGCGGCCCCTGCAGGTACGGCGCGAAGTCGGCGACCACGGCACCCTGGGCCCATTCGAGGAAATCGACCTGGCGGCCATGGACGTGGTTCTGATGCGCCAGGACCCGCCCTTCGACATGGCCTACATCACCGCCACCCACCTGCTCGAACATATCCACCCCGCCACCCTGGTGGTCAACGATCCGGCCAGCGTGCGCAACGCGCCGGAGAAGCTGTTCGTCACCCATTTCCCGGAATTGATGCCGCCGACCCTGATCACCGCCAACGCCGACGAAGTGCGGGATTTCCGCGACCGGCACCGCGACATCATCGTCAAGCCGCTTTACGGCAACGGTGGCGCCGGCGTCTTCCACGTCACGCCGGAGGACGAGAATCTCAATGCGCTGATCGAGATGTTCACCGAACGCTCGCGCGAGCCGATCATCGTGCAAAGCTACCTGCCGGCGGTGCGCGAGGGCGACAAGCGGGTGATCCTGATCGACGGCGAGGCGGCCGGCGTGATCAACCGCATCCCGGCGAAAGGCGAGGCGCGCTCCAACATGCATGTCGGCGGCACCCCGGTGAAGGCCGAGTTGAGCCCTCGCGATCTGGAAATCTGCCACGCCATCGGCCCGGTTCTGAGGCAGCAGGGGATGATCTTCGTCGGTATCGACGTGATCGGCGACTACCTGACCGAGATCAATGTCACCTCGCCAACCGGCATTCAGGAATGCAGCCGCTTCGACGGCACCGACCTGGCGGCGTCGATCTGGGACGCCATCGAACGCCGGCACCAGGAAACGGAACATCATCGTGCCTGACTGGCGGGGCGGGGTCGATTTTGGCCGCGCCGCCGACGATTACGCCCGCCACCGCGCCGGTTTTCCCGACAGCTTTTTCGCCCACCTGGCCGAACAAGACATCGCCCACGCCGACGCCCGGGCGCTGGATCTGGGTACCGGTACCGGCACGGTGGCCCGCGGCCTGGCCCGTCTGGGTCTGTCTGTCACCGGCCTGGATCCATCGGACGAGTTGCGCGGCCAGGCCATACGCCTGGACGGCGAGGCTGGCGTCTCGGTCGAGCACGTTTCCGGCCGGGCCGAAGATACCGGCCTGGCCGAGGCTAACTTCGAGCTGGTGACGGCGGGACAATGCTGGCACTGGTTCGATCGCCCGCGGGCGGCGGCCGAGGCGTTGCGTATCCTCAAGCCCGGCGGTCTGCTGGTGATCGCGCATTTCGATTGGCTGCCCCTGCCGGGCAACGTCGTGGCGGCGACCGAGCGGCTGATCCGCTGGCACAATCCCGAATGGTCCTACCACAGCGGCACCGGCATCTATCCGACCTGGTACACCGATCTTCGCGCCGGCGGTTTCGTCGGCGTCCGCGGCTTCTCCTATGACGAAGATGTTCCTTATGCCCGGGCGGACTGGCGCGGCCGCATTCGCGCCTCCGCCGGCATCGCCGCCAGCCTGGCGGCCGACGCGGTGACGCGATTCGATGCCGACCATCGGGCAATGCTGGAACGGGATTTTCCGGCGGACCCGCTGATCATTCCCCATTGCGTTTCGGCGGTGATTGGGGT
>JASLMH010000214.1 GCA_030746635.1 Alphaproteobacteria bacterium
TGCTGCCCAACAGCGGCTGCTGTCTATGGGTCGAGACACCTTCTTGGATACTCTTCGTAAACAGGATCATGCCAAGGTGGACGAATGGCAGACCCAGATGCAGCTCAAGCCGATGCGGCTCGGCGCCGTCAAGCTCTATAGCGGCGGCCTCAGCCCGGCCGACGGCCGCCTGACCGGGGTCGAGATGATCGCCTCGGTGGAGGACGCGGTGGCCGACAGCATGGCCCGCCACGGCGACCCCCACGTCGCCTTCGTGCCCGAGGGTCCCTACGTGGTGCCCCGGCACGCCGTTTGAGATAAGTTCCGGGGGTAATTTCGGGGACCGGATACTTAATTACGATGACGACCGTGGCAGACTGGCATTGACCATGGGCGTAATTAAGTTTCCTGTCCCCGAAATTACGGCCTGACGCCAAAACAGAGAGACGGGCGATGAGCGATATCCAAACCGAGTTCCTGTTCGAGGTCACCTTCCAGGTGCCCCGGATCACCGATCTGGGCGACACGCCGTTCGGCAACCGGCGCATCGCCGAGGTCTCGGGCGGCCGCTTCGAAGGGCCGAGGCTCAAGGGCAAGGCGCATCCCGGCGGCGGCGATTGGATCCTGCTGCGGCCCGACGGCGCCCTGCAACTGGATGTCCGCGTCACCCTGGAAACCGACGACGGCGAACTGATCTACATGACCTATCGCGGCATCCGCCATGGCCCCGACGAGGTCATGGCCCGTCTGAACGCCGGCGAGCAGGTGGATCCATCCGAATACTATTTCCGCACCGCGCCGTTCTTCGAGACCGGGTCGGAGAAATACGGCTGGCTGAACCGCATCGTCAGCGTCTCCACCGGCCACCGCACCCCGGATGGCCCGGTCTATCGCGTCTATCAGGTCCTGTAGGGCAGCCGTGAGCGACAATTGTTGCATCGTTCTCGACCGCCTGGTCGAGGGTGCGCCGCGGCCCGAGGATTTCCGGCTGGAGCGTCGGCCGCTGCCGGAACCGGGCGCCGGCGAGATGCTGGTGCGCAACCTGTTCGCCTCGGTCGATCCCGGCTCGCGCGGCCGCCTGAGCGGCCGGGCCAGCTATGCCCCGCCGCTGCGGCCCGGCCAGGTGATGGAGGCGCAGACCGTCGGCCTGGTGGTGCAATCGGACGGTGGCCGCTTCGCCGAGGGCGACCTGGTCGCCGGCGCCCTTGGCCTGCGCGAGTTCGCCGTCACCAAGGGTCGTGGCATGCGCCGCATCGCCGATTGGGAACAGCCGATCTCCACCGCCATCGGTATCTACGGCACGCCGGGCATGACCGCCTATTTCGGCATGCTCGATGTCGGCCAGCCGGAGCCCGGGCAGACCGTGCTGGTGTCGGCGGCCGCCGGCACCGTCGGCTCGGCGGCCGGCCAGCTGGCGGCCCTGCGGGGCGCCCGGGTGGTCGGCATCGCCGGCGGGGCCGAGAAATGCCGCTATCTGAGAGAGGCATTGGGCTTCGCCGGAGCGATCGACTACAAGGCCGCGGATGATCTGGCCGACGCCATCGGCGAGACCTGTCCCGATGGCGTCGATGTCTATTTCGACAATGTCGGCGGCGTCATCCTGCAGACGGCGCTCGGCCACATGGCCGATGGCGGACGTATCGTCATTTGCGGCCAGATTTCGCAGTACAACCGCGAGGGCACCGCGCCGGAGGGGTTGGTCGATCCGCACCCGTTCATCTACCGCCGCTTGCGGATGCAGGGTTTCGTGGTGTTCGATTACGCCGACCGCTTCGAGGCGGCGCGGCGGGAGATGCGGGGCTGGATCGAAGCCGGTCGCCTGCAATTCCGCGAACACGTGCTCGACGGACTGGAACGGGCGCCCGAGGCCTATAGCGGGCTGTTCCAGGGCGAGAACTTCGGGCGCGGGCTGGTCAGGATCGGAGAATTGGCGTGAACAAGGCCAACATCGACATCCGTGCCGTCATCGGCGGCATTTTCAAGATCCTGCTGCTCTGCCTGGTGGTCGGCTTCATCCTGTCGGTCGTTGATTTCGATGCCCTGGGCTTCATCCGCTTCCTGTCCAACTCCGTCCGCAAGGCCGGCGATCTGGCCGCCGAGGGGGTGCGCTGGGCGGTGCCTTACATCCTGCTGGGCGCCATCGTCGTGGTGCCGGTCTATGTCATCAAGCTGGGCCTGGACCTGTTGCGCCGGCGCAAGAAATAAGCTGGGAGGAACCGCCATGTCTGAACTCACCGTCGACCGCCGGGGCGACATCGCCGTCCTGACCATCAACCTGCCGGACAATTACATGACCGCCGCCACGGTGGCGGAACTGAATGCCGCGACGGCGGAGCTGGACGCCGACGAAGGCTGCCGGGCCATGGTGTTCACCGGCGGCCGCGAGGGCGTCTTCATCCGCCATTACAGCGTCAAGGTGCTGGAGGAGATGGCCGATCAGTTGCGCGCCAAGGAGCAGAGCTTCAGCGAGGCGAAACCGCTGCTGCACGACCGCGACATCGACCATCTGTTTCGCCGCCTGGCCACGACGCCGAAGATCACCATCGCCGCCATCAACGGCTTCGCCATGGGCGGCGGCTTCGAATTCTGCCTGTCCTGCGATCTGCGCCTGGCCCAGGACGGCGATTTTGCCCTGGGCCTGCCGGAGATCAAGGTCGGCATCCTGCCCGGCGCCGGCGGCACCCAGAAGCTGGCCCGGGTGGTCGGCCGGGCCCGGGCCCTGGAAATGGTGCTGCGCGGCCGCACCGTGCCGCCCCGAGAGGCGCTGGAGTTGGGCATGGTGCACGAGGTCACCGAAGGGCCGGTGCTGCCCCGAGCCCTGGAGTTGGCCGGCGAGTACGCGGCGATGTCGCCCATCGCCTTCGGCCACATCAAGCGGCTGATGCGCCAGGAGCTGGAAAAGCCCTTGGAGGACGGCCTGGTGATGGAACGCACCCTGTTCCTCGACTGCCTGGTCTCGGACCAGGCCAAGGAGCTGATGCAGCGCATGAACCAGGGCGATCTGGATATCCGCGAAGTGCCGCAGGGCGAGGGTTGAGGCCACCGGCCCGCCGGCATGCTTCGAGACGGGCGCTGCGCGCCCTCCTCACCCTGAGGAGCGCCGTAGGCGCGTCTCGAAGGGTGAATGGGGCCGGTTACACGATATGCAACGTGGCGCTACCCTCGCACCTGGCGCGGCTCGTAGATCGCCGTGTGGTGGACCTGGGCCAGGGCGCGGTCGCCGCCAGCCAGCACCAGGCAATCCAACTCGACGAAGCGGTGGCCCTTGTGCTCGTAGTTCTTCAGCACCCGGGAGCGCACGGAAATATCCTCGCCATGGCTGGCATGATCGAAATGCCGGATCTCGCTGCCGACGTGGATCCACGGGCCCAGCACCACGTTCTGGCTCAGCCCCCAGTTGGCGAAACGCAGGATGTGGCCCGGATGCACCAGCGCCCTCTCGCGGTAGATGGCCAAATCCTCTCGCACGTCGGCCAGATAGCCGGCCGCCTCGTCGGCATCGAACGGCCGCGTGTAGGTGCCCAGCCCCGCACCGACCGGCATCGCCTCGGGCGAGGCGGGCGGCCGTTCGTCGGGCAGCGGCAGCACCGGAAAATCGTCCAACGCCGGCGGTGGCGCCGCCTTGTCGGGTAGCCGGGCGCTGCCCTCGGCGCACAACTGCCCCTCGCTCTCGACGCGGATGGCCAGACCACCATCGTCGTCCGGCTGGGCGGTGACGGCGGCGATGCGGCCTTCATACACCGGCTTCATGAAGCGGCAGTCGGCAACGCCCCGGCGCAGCCATTCGGCCCCCCATGCCTCGACCGCCGGATGGGTCATGTAGGCGTAGACGTCGACGCCGGGCACCAGGCCGCCGCCGAAGCCGAAACGGCGTGCCACCTCGTCGTCGTGGATCTTGTTCTCGGAAGCCTTGGCGGTGTTGAAGGCTTCGACTTGGTAACTACTGGCGGCCGCAAGGGTCATCACAAAACCTCTCTAGCGATCCAGGGCATCGCGGAAGCGATAATAGGCGCGCATGGCGGTGACGGCGATGCCGCGCAGGAAGTGGAGCGGCAGGGGCCGTACCGGCAGGCTGGGGAAGTCGTGCTCGGGCGCCTCGGTGCCCAGCGCCCGGTCGGCCAGGATGCGGCCCATCATGGTCGCCATGGCGACCCCCCGGCCGTTGTAGCCCAGGCCGGCCCACAGCCCCGGCGCCAGCTCGTGCAGGTGCGGGTAGTGATCGGTGGTCATGGCGACCAGGCCGTTCCAGGCATACTCGAACTCCACCTCCGGCACTTGCGACAGCAGATCGCGGACCCGCTGTTGCAGCGATCCGTAAATCTTCTCGGCGCCCTTTTCATAGGCCGAGCCGCCACCGCCCATGACCAGACGGCCCTGGGCGTCCTGGCGGAAGTACCACAGCACACGGTGGGTGTCGGACAGCACTTCGCCGCCCGGCAGCAGGCTCTTGCGAACGTTCTCGCCCAGCGGCCGGGTCGCCACTTGCACGCTGAAAACCGGCACTACCGATTCCGCCAGGCCGGGCCAGAGATGGTCGGTGTAGCCGTTGGTGCCGATGACCACCTGCCTGGCTTCGACCGCGCCGTCGGGCGTGGCCAGCCGCCAGCCGCCATTCTGGCGAGACAGCTTTAGCACCGGGCTTTGTCCATGTACCGCCGCACCGGCCGTCTGCGCCGCCCGGGCCAGCCCGCGGGCGTAGCTCAACGGCTGCAGGCCGCCGCCGCGCCGGTCGATCCAGCCGCCGTGGTAGCGGTCATCGCCGACCAGCGCGGCCAGCTCGTCCCGTTCCAGCCAGCCGGCGCCGGCGCCCCGCACCAGCCAGAAATCGTGGCGCCGGCGCAACAGCGGCAATTGCGCCGCGGTATGAGCCGCCTGAATCCAGCCCGATTGCCGGGCCTCGCAATCGATGTCGTGGCGTTCGATCAACCGGAACACCAGATCGGCGGCGGCGCCGGAACTGCGCACCATGGCCTCGGCGGTATCTTGGCCGAATCGTTCCTTGATTTGCCAGGGATCCTCCTTCAAGCCCGGGATCACCTGGCCGCCGTTACGGCCCGAGGCGCCCCAGCCCGGCTCGGCCGCCTCCAGCAGCACCGTATCGGCGCCCTGCTCGGCCAGGTGCAGGGCCGCCGACAGGCCGGTGAAGCCGCCGCCGATGACGGCGACGTCGGCGGTCCGTTCGCCCGTCAGCGGTGGCGTCGGTGGCGCCGGCGCGGCGGTGGCGGCCCAAAGGGAGGGCGGAAGCGGCTGTGCGTTGGCCATGCAGCTAATGTAGCATGGTGCCGGCGACTGTCGTCGGGGAAGGCAACGGTGATGGAGTCGGCGGTGAAGCTTGTCGGACTGCTCCTGGTGGCGTACGCGGCCCTGGTGGCCGGTTGTACCGTCATCCAGCGCTCGATGATGTATTTCCCCGACCGCACCCTGGGGCCGCCGGCGGACTACGGCGCGCCGGCGATGAGGGTGGTGCGGCTCGCCACCCGGGACGGCCTGGAACTGACGTCGTGGTACCAACCGGCCCGGGAGGGTTTCGCGACCATCGTCTATTTCCAGGGCAACGGCGGCAATATCGGCAACCGCATCTACAAGACCCGGCAGTTGATGGCGGCCGGCTACGGCCTGCTGCTGGTCGGCTATCGCGGCTATGGCGGCAACGACGGCAAGCCGACCGAGGACGGGCTGTACGACGATGGTCGCGCCGCCCTGGCTTTCCTGGCCGAGCAGGGCATCCCGCCGGAGCGGACCGTGCTGCTGGGCGAGAGCCTGGGCACCGGGGTCGCCGTACGGATGGCGGCGGAACACGACGTCGCGGCGGTCATGCTGGAGGCGCCCTACACCTCCACCGCCGACGTCGGCCAGGCGGCGTTCTTCTTCCTGCCGGTGAAGCTGTTGATCTACGACCGTTTCGAAGCGGTGGAGCAGATCGCCCGCATCGAGGCGCCGCTGTTGGTGGTGCACGGCGAACGGGATTCGACCATTCCCGTACGCTTCGGCCGCCGCCTGTTCGAGGCCGCCGTCGAACCCAAGGAAGGCCGCTTCCTGCCCAACGCCGACCACAACGATCTGTTCCACCACGGCCTGGTCGAAATCGAGCTCGATTTCTTGGCGAGGCATTTGAAGAGGTAGGGACCGCGGCTAGGAATTGCGGGGACATGACCTTTTTCCCGGCACGGGAACAAAGGATCGTGTCCCTGAAATTCGCCCCCGCTATTCCCTGAGAGCGATGACGCCGGCGCTTTCGAGTTCGGTGACGGCTTCCGCCGAATAACCCAGCTCGCCCAGGATCTCCGCCGTCTGGGCGCCGATTGGTTGCGGGGCCAGGCGCAGGCCGGGGCGTTCGCCGTCGTAGGTGGCGGCGTGGGCCACCAGGGTCACGGCCTCGCCGCTGGCCAGGCGGCCCTCGATCAGGTTGCCGTTGTGGCGCACCTGGGGGTCGGCCGCGACGTCGTTGTAGTCCTGCACCGGCGCGTGCCAGATGCCATGGGCCTCCAGCCGCTCGCACCAGGCATCCGTGCTGTCGCCTTCCGTCGCCTGCTGCACGAGCGCGGTGATCTCCTCCCGCCGCGACCAGCTATCGTCTTCATCCATCGCCGCCAGTTCCGGTTGGTCGAGCGCCGTGCCCAGCTCTCCCAGGGCACAAATCGATATCGCCAGATGGCCGTCGCTGGTCCGGTACAGGCCATAAGGCGCCTGATAATGCCAGCCGGCGACGTGTTCGGGCGAGCGCAGGTCGCGATCACGGGCGCCGTTCAAAAAGGCGACCATCGCTTCCTGCTGCAGATCCAGGGCCGCCGACATCAGGTCGACCTCGACCCAGGCGCCTTCGCCGGTGCGGCCCTGGCGCACCAGGGCGGCCAGGATGGCGCCGGAAAACACCACGGCCCCGTGGTGGTCGGCAATCGAAACGCCGACCGCGATCGGCGGCATGCTGCCGGAACCGGTGATCATCGCCAGGCCGGAGCGGGCCTGGATCAGCAAATCCTGGCCGGGTCGTGCCACGTAAGGACCGCTCGAGCCCCAGCCCGAGGCCGAGGCGAAGATCAGCCGGGGGTTCAACCGCCGCGCCGTTTCCCAGCCCAGGCCGAGGCGGTCCATGATGCCGGGGCGGAAGTTCTCCATCACCACGTCGGCGCCCTGCACCAGCGCCAGGGCGATCTCGCGTCCCCGGTCCGACTTGAGGTCGAGGGCGATCGATCGCTTGTTGCGGTTGGCGACCAGGAAGGCGACGCTTTCGCCGCCGACATAGGTATTGCCGCCACCCCAATTGCGCTGATAGGCGCCGCCGATCGGCTCGATCATGATCACGTCGGCGCCCAAATCGCCCAGGTTCTGGGCGGCCAGCGGCCCCAGCATGAAATGATTGAAACTCACGACCTTGACGCCGTCGAGCATACCCATGGCCACTCTCTTTCCGATACGAATTGCCGCTACAAACTTGCGCCTGTTGGTATTGTGCCGCGGCGCGTTTGGCAAGGGAGGGGTGTTGGTGCCGCGTTAAGGGGACATGACCTTTTTCCCGGCAAGGGAACAAAGGATTGGACTGCACCCCTGAGGTGAGACAGATAATTTAGGGACAGGTTGCGGTTTGCAGGGTCCCTGGCTGCTGCGCAGCA
>JASLMH010000215.1 GCA_030746635.1 Alphaproteobacteria bacterium
TTGCCCAGGTTGCTGGCCGAGCCGACCGCATCGCGGAACGGGCCATAGAAGGCCGAGGCGTATTTCGCCGAATAGGCCATGATCCGCACATCCTCGAAGCCGCCGGCGTCCAGGGCGTCGCGGATGGCGCCGATGCGCCCGTCCATCATGTCCGAGGGCGAGATGATGTGGCAGCCGGCCTGGGCCTGTACCAGGGCCTGTTGGCAGAGGACCTCGACGGTCTCGTCGTTGACCACGTAGTCGTCGCGGATCAGGCCGTCATGGCCGTGCGAGGTGAAGGGATCCAGGGCGGCATCGCACATCAGGCCGATCTCGGGCACTTGCTCGGCGATGGCGCGGACGGCGCGGCAGACGATGTTGTCGGGGTTGGTCGCCTCGTCGCCCTCGGCGTTCTTCAGCGCCGGATCGACGGCCGGAAAGACGGCGATGACGGGGATACCCAGGGCTGCCGCCTCCGCCGCCGCCTCGACCACGCCGTCGACGCTGAGCCGAAAGACGTCCGGCATCGACGGCACGGCGAGGTTTTCGTCCCGGTCGTGCACGAACAGCGGCCAGATAAGATCGTTGGCCGACACGGCGTTCTCCGAAACCAGACGCCGGTTCCAGCCATCGCGCCGGTTGCGGCGCATGCGGGTGCGCGGGTATTGGCCATGCGGCCGGTCACCGGGCTGCTCGGTGGTGGCCGGCCCTTCGTGGCGGGGCGCTTCGCTGCGAAGCGGGTTGACCTTGGCGATATCGGCCATGGCGGAACCTCTATGGCGTTGCCGCGGGATCATGAAAAGTCGCCGTATATTGTAGTGCCGGCGGCCGGGCGAAACAACGTGACGCGCGGTCGCGGCGCGATCTCGGGCAAAGGCGTGCAAACGCCGGCCCGGCCGTGTTATGCAGGGACGGTACGGCAATACGGTTGGTATTTGGAGATCGATCGGTGGACGACACCACGGTAGGCGGCAGCATCCGGGCAAGATCCCCCGACAAGGCGACGACGAAGGCTCGCCGGAGCAAGCGGTCCGCCAGCAAGGCCGCCGCCGGCTCAAGCAAGGCCTATCGTTTGAAGAACCATCTGCGGTTCGTCACCGCCACCAGCTTGTTCGACGGCCACGACGCCGCCATCAACGTGATGCGCCGGATGATCCAGGCGACGGGCGCCGAGGTGGTCCATCTGGGCCACGACCGATCGGTGGAGGAAATCGTCACCGCCGCCATCGACGAGGACGTGCAGGGCATCGCCATCAGCTCCTATCAGGGCGGCCATATCGAGTTCTTCAAATACATGATCGATCTGCTGCGCCAGCGCGGCGCCGGCCACATCAAGGTGTTCGGCGGCGGCGGCGGGGTCATCATCCCCGAGGAAATCCGCGAGCTGGAGGCCTATGGCGTCTGCCGCATCTACGCCCCGGAAGACGGCCAACGCCTCGGCCTACCGGGGATGATCGACGACCTGGTCAAGCGGGCGGACTTCGATCTGACCCGCAAACCGCCGAAAAGCCTGGCCAAGGTCAGGAAGGGCGATCGCGGCGCCCTGGCGCGGCTGATCACCGCGCTGGAGGCGAACAGCGCGCCCAGGAAACTGCTGCGGGAACTGGATGCCGTGGTGGCGAAGCGCCGGCTGGCCCCGGTGGTCGGCATCACCGGTACCGGCGGCGCCGGCAAATCGTCGCTGACCGATGAATTGGCGCGCCGCTGGCGCACGGATAACCCGGATCTGCGGATCGCCGTCATCGCCGTCGATCCCTCGCGGCGGAAATCGGGTGGCGCCCTGTTGGGCGACCGCATTCGGATGAACGCCATCGGCCCGATGGCGGGCGATGGCGAGGTTTATTTCCGCTCGCTGGCGACGCGCGGCTCGGGCAGCGAGTTGGCGGATTGCCTGCCCGGTGCCATCAAGGCCTGTCGGGCCGCCGGCTTCGATCTGATCCTGGTGGAAACCTCGGGCATCGGCCAGGGCGACGCGGCGATCGTGCCGTTCGTCGATCTGACCATCTATGGCATGACGCCCGAATACGGCGCCGCCAGTCAGTTGGAAAAGATCGACATGCTCGATTTCGCCGATCTGGTGGCGATCAACAAGTTCGACCGCAAGGGTGCCGAGGACGCCTTCCGCGACGTGCGCAAGCAATACCAGCGCAATCATGAACTGTTCGGCCTGTCGCTCGACGAGATGCCGGTGTACGGCACCATCGCCTCGAAGTTCAACGACGACGGGGTGACCGCGTTGTACCACGCCATCCTGGCGGAGTTGGCGGAGCGCGGCCTGGCGGCATGGGGCTCCGATCTGTCGCGCGGCGAGGCCAGGACGTCCTCGCGCCGCGATCTGGTGGTGCCGGCGGATCGCACCCAGTACCTGGCCGACGTGGCGCGGGCGGTGCGGGCCTATCGCGGCGCGGCGGCGGCGAAGGCCGACGCCGCCCGTCAGCGACAGCAACTGCTGGCCAGCCACGGCATGCTGGCGGCGGAGGGCGCCCCGAAGGCGCAACTGACCCGTCTGGAAAAGCTGGCGAGGGACCGCGAGGACAACATCGGAGCGGCCGGCCTGAAGGCCCTGAAGGATTGGCCGAAAACCAAGAAGGCCTATTCCGGCGAGGCCTTCATCAGCAAGGTGCGCGGCCGCGAGATCCGCAACGCGTTGACCGCGACCACGATCTGCGGCACCGAAATCCCCAAGGTGGCCCTGCCGAAATACCGGGACGATGGGGAACTGCTGCGCTGGCTGCTGCTGGAGAACCTGCCCGGCTATTTCCCCTATACGGCCGGGGTGTTCCCGTTCAAGCGCGAGGGCGAGGATCCGACCAGGATGTTCGCTGGCGAGGGCGATCCCTTCCGCACCAACCGCCGCTTCAAGTTGATCTCCAAGGATTCACCGGCCAAGCGGCTGTCCACCGCCTTCGATTCCGTCACCCTGTACGGCCATGATCCGGACCCGCGGCCGGATATCTACGGCAAGGTGGGCAATTCAGGGGTGTCGATCGCCACCCTTGACGACATGGAGGTGGTGTATTCGGGCTTCGATCTCTGCCAGCCGAGTACCTCGGTGTCGATGACCATCAACGGGCCGGCGCCGACCATCCTGGCGATGTTCATGAACACCGCCATCGATCAGCGCCTCAATGCCTTCGAGAAAGAGCACGGCCGGTCGACCAACGCCAAGGAAAGCCGCCGCATTCGCAAATGGGTGCATGAAAACGTCCGGGGCACCGTGCAGGCGGATATCCTGAAGGAGGATCAGGGCCAGAATACCTGCCTGTTCTCCACCGAATTCAGCCTCAAGGTAATGGGCGACATCCAGGCTTATTTCGTCGAGCACGACGTGCGGAATTTCTATTCCGTCTCGATCTCGGGCTATCACATCGCCGAGGCCGGCGCCAACCCGATCAGCCAGCTGGCCTTCACCCTGGCCAACGGCTTCACCTACGTCGAGTCCTACCTGGCCCGCGGCATGAAGATCGACGATTTCGCGCCGAACCTGTCGTTCTTCTTCTCCACCGGCATGGACCCGGAATATTCCGTGCTGGGCCGGGTGGCGCGGCGCATTTGGGCCATCACCATGCGCGATCGCTACGGCGCCAACGAACGCAGTCAGAAGCTGAAATACCACACGCAAACCTCGGGTCGTTCGCTGCATGCCCAGGAATATGCCTTCAACGACATCCGCACCACCCTGCAGGCCCTGGTCGCCACTTACGACAACACCAACAGCCTGCACACCAATGCTTATGACGAGGCGATCACCACGCCGACGGAGGAGTCGGTGCGCCGGGCGATGGCGATCCAGATGATCATCGGCCGGGAATGGGGCCTGGGTAAGAACGAGAATCCGAACCAGGGCTCGTTCATCATGGAGGAGTTGACCGACCTGGTGGAGGAGGCGGTGCTCAAGGAATTCGAACGGATCAGCGACCGCGGCGGCGTCCTCGGCGCCATGGAAACCGGCTACCAGCGGGGCCGGATCCAGGACGAATCCCTGTACTACGAGACTCTGAAGCACGACGGCAGCTATCCCATCGTCGGCGTCAACACCTTCATCAATCCGACCGGACCGGTCGAAGAGACCACCTTGGAACTGGCCCGCTCGTCCGAGACGGAAAAGCAATCGCAGCTCAAGCGTCTGCGGGCCTTCCACCGCCGCCACCGCAAGGAGGCGCCGGCCATGTTGCAGCGCCTGAAGGCGGCGGCACGGGACGGCGACAACGTCTTTGCCGTATTGATGGACGCGGTGCGGGTCTGTTCCCTCGGTCAGATCACCAACGCCCTGTTCGAGGTTGGCGGGCAATACAGAAGAAGTATGTGAAAACAATAAGATATACATTTTTCCTAAATTGATCATTTAATCATTTCAGGACACGATGGAGTCGCTATATGACCGATGGGGCGCCCCATGCGGGCTATTTCGATCGGGGGCTGGCGACGATGGATTCGGCCGTGGCCGAGGCCATCGACCGGGAACTGGCCCGCCAGCAGGATCAGATCGAACTGATCGCCTCGGAGAACATCGTCTCGCGGGCGGTGCTGGAGGCCCAGGGCTCGGTGTTGAGCAACAAGACGGTCGAAGGCTATCCCGGCCGGCGCTACCACGGCGGTGCCACCAACGTCGACGTGATCGAGGATCTGGCCATCGAGCGGGCCTGCCAGCTGTTCGGCTGCCGCCACGCCAACGTGCAGCCCCATTCCGGCAGCCAGGCCAATCAGGTGGTGTTCCTGAGCCTGTTGCGGCCGGGCGACACGGTATTGAGCATGGCCCTGGACGCCGGCGGCCATTTGAGCCATGGCGCGGCGCCGAACATGTCCGGCCGCTGGTTCGACATCGTGCCCTATGGCGTGCGCCAGGCCGACGGTCTGATCGATATGGACGCCGTCGCCGATCTGGCCCGGCAACATCGGCCGAAGCTGATCATCGCCGGCGGTTCGTCCTATCCCCGGGTGATCGACTTCGCCGCCTTCCGTACCATCGCCGACGAAGTCGGAGCGCATTTCCTGGTCGACATGGCGCATTTCGCCGGCCTGGTGGCCGGCGGTGTTCATCCCAGCCCGCTGCCGCACGCCCACCTGGTCACCACCACCACCTATAAATCCCTGCGCGGCGCCCGGGGCGGCATCGTGCTGTGCGACGACGAGGCCCTGGCCAGGAAAATCAATTCGGCGCTGTTTCCGGGCATGCAGGGCAGCCCCATGCTGCACCTGATGGCCGGCAAGGCGGTCTGCCTGGGCGAGGCGCTACGGCCCGAGTTCAAGGACTACGCGGCCCGGGTGCTGGCCAATGCCCGGGCCCTGGCGGCGGCCCTGATGGAGCGGCAGGTCGACGTGGTTACCGGCGGCACCGATACGCCGCTGTTGCTGATCGATCTCCGCCGCCAGGGCTTGCGGGGCAACGCCGCCTCGGACGTGCTGGAGGCGGCCGGACTGACCTGCAACAAGAACGGCGTGCCGGGCGACCCGGAGCCGCCGACGGTGACCTCCGGTTTGCGCCTGGGCGCCTCGGCCGGCACCACCCGCGGCCTCGGCACGGATGAGTTCAGGGAAATCGGCGGCATGATCGCCGAACTCTTGGCGGCCATGGCGACCGGTACAGGGGTCGACGAGGCGCAGGCCCGGAGCCGCCGTCGGGTCACGGAGATCTGCGCCGCCTATCCGATTTATTCCCAATACCCATAGATATGCTTCGAGACGGGCGCTGCGCGCCCTCCTCAGCATGAGGCTAAGTTGTTGAAAGTATATAGTTTTCCTCATCCTGAGGAGCGCCGAAGGCGCGTCTCGAAGGATAAAATGGGGCAAGTCGTGCTGCTTGTATTTAAGCTTAACCCGTCGTTCTGGGGAACTTGGTCACCCGGTCCGCCGGGTCCGGGTCGATCTGTCGCGGCTCGTCGCCGATGGTCTCCAGATCCTCGTAGGCGCCGGTCAGGAAGGGTGGCTGGCCATCGTCGAAGGGCGCGGCATAGAGGTGCGGGCCGTCGAAGAATTCGTCGCCGTCGGGATCGATGGCGACGATGCGTTCGTAGGGCAACACCACCTGCCGCTCGAACCAGGCCCGGTTGGCCGCGGGCAGGTCGTTCCAGACGTCCTCCGCTTCCCCGCGTGCCGCCTCGTCGGCGTCTTCGGCTTGGTCCCAGGGATCGTCCCAATCGCCTTGGGCATCGTTCATGCCTTCGGCAAAGTCCCAGTGCGCGCCGTCATCGTCAAGATAGGCGAAATGCCGAGCGACAGTGAAGCACAGGCCCTCGTGGCTGAACTCCCGCAGTAACAGGATCCGCCAATGGCCGCGTCGGGCGCGGCCTTCGCCGGCGTCGTCGTCGAGCCAGGGATAGCGGTCGTCTTCCGGGTCGCGCACCAGCACCGGTCGCTCGGCCGACAGGTGCAGATGGGCCAGTTGCTTCATGGCCAGGCGGCTGATCAGCTGCCGCCGGTTGGCACGCCGCCGGGCCATCGGCGATACGCCGGTATAGGCGAAGGCCAGATGGTTGTTCCGCGGCTGTTGCAACAGCGCCTCGAGCTCCTTTCGGCCCCACAGATGGGCCTCGGCGAAGCCCATGGCCCGGCATTTGGCCCGAAAGGCGTCGCGGGCGCCGGCGGAGACCTCTGAGGAGGCGGCCAGGATGAAGCCGTGCAGGCCGCTCCGCTCGGCCATCGGCACCGCCTCCATCATGGCGGCGACCTTTTTCGGCCCCAGGCGTTTTTCCCGAAGGCAATGCAACAGCCAGGGCCGGTCCTCCGCGCCGTCGCCATCGCCGTCGTCGACCATTTCCCGGCCGCGGACGACGAAGCCGCCCTCTGCCGGCGCGCCCTCCGCCACTTGTAGTTGCCGCCAGTCCCGAAAGCCGTGCAGCAATTGCCGCACCAGATCCTCGAACCGGTCCGGTTCCAGATCCTGGATGGCGATCGGCTTGGCTGTCCTATCCTCGGTCATCGCCGGGGATTGTACGCCCGCCGCGCCCTGGCGCAATCGCCAGGCGTGTTTCCCGGCGAAAGGGTCAGTTCCGTGCCGAGGTGCCGTTCAGTCGTTTGTAGCGGGTCGCCTTCAGGCTATCGCCGCCGAATTCCTGCACCTTGGCGGCGAAGGTCTTGAAGAAATCCTGACTTTGCAGGTGCGCCAGGGTCTCCTCCTCGTCCCAGCGGCCGACATGAATGCGGCCGCCGCCATCGGCCCGGACGTTGACCTGATAGGAAAACCGCCCGCGCAGGCGCGGGTCGTCATCAATCGCCTTGACGAAGGTCTCGACCGCATCGGCCCAAGTGGCCTCGTCGCCGTCGAAATCGTATTCGATCACGATACCCAGCATCGCATCTCACCCCATGTTGGTATTACCCCGTCCATGCCGTCGTTTGTAGCGCGTTTTCGCCCATGCGGCTTGGAGATTCTGCCGATTGACAAGGCCGGGTGGCGATGTCGGCGCCCGGGGCGGTGACCGGGCTGGTCGGGCCAACCCGAAAATCGGCTCAGGCGACGGACCGGCGGTCGCTGGCCGGGGGCGGCAGGTCGAAGCGGACGATGGTGCCTTGGCCGACCTGGCTTTCG
>JASLMH010000216.1 GCA_030746635.1 Alphaproteobacteria bacterium
CTCGAGGGGGTGGTCCGACCCGGTGCCCCTTCCAACCAACCGCGCGCGGGGGGTTCCTCCTACCCTGTCGGCCCGACAGCGACGCGCAGGCCATGACCCGGTGAGAAATGCGGGTCAAGCGCTCTCCATCCCGTCGGCAACGCTCTCGATGCGATCGACCAGGTTGCTCAAGGCGGTCTCCCCGTCCGAGGCGTCGGCCTCCGCCTGCTGCCGCAACCCCTCGACCTCGCGTCCGGCATCGGCCAACTCATCGGCCAACATCAAGGCGGCCATCAATAGCAGCCGCGCCTCGCCCACCTGACCGACGGACTCCACCAGGCCTTCGACCTGGGTGTTGATGTACTCCGCCAGGTACGCCAGATGCTCCTCCTCGCCGTCTTCGCAGGCGAGCAGATAGTCGCGGCCGTTGATGCGTACGGTGACCTGGGCCATGCCGATCAGCCGTCCAAAACCGTCTTGATCTCGACGATGGCCTTGTCCAGGCGGGTCGACACGGCGTCCATGGCTTCCTGCATCGAGGATTGCCCGGCCCGGCTGGCGTCCAGTTCACCCGCCAGGCGGTCGCGTTCGTCGCGCAGGGAGGTCAGCTCCGATTCGAGATCACCCACCCGCCGGCTCAATTTGTCGATGTCGCCGCCCGATGCGTTCGCCCGTTCGACGATGCCGCCCAAAGCGCCTTCCAGACGACCCACCGCCTCTTCCAGTCTCGCCTTCGCGTCGAGATCATCCGCCATTTGGGATTCCGTATTATATCCGAACGACTTGCAAGCTGACCTTTCAACACAGGTTAAAGCCGGCCCCGGCGCTGCGTCAACCGTATCGAACGGCGGCCGGCCGGTCGTGCCGCGGGCGACCAGCGGCCGGCGGGTTTTCGCGGTTGATTTCACAAGGCGAATGTCTATGTTGGCCGCCGGCTCCGGGGCCGTCTGTTGTACGCCTCGGTTTGGCCGGCCATCAAGCGGCTGGAACCGAAATTCGAGATCCTTCATGACAATGACCGACGCGAAGGTGGCGCCCGACGTTCCCGACCATGACGGCATGGCCAACGCCCTGCGTTTCCTGGCCATGGATGCGGTGCAGGCGGCCAATTCCGGGCATCCCGGCATGCCGATGGGCGCCGCCGATATCGCCACCGTGCTCTACACCCGTTTCCTGAAATTCGACGCCGACAAACCGCACTGGCCCGATCGTGACCGCTTCGTGCTGTCGGCCGGCCACGGCTCGATGCTGCTGTACGGCCTGTTGCACCTGACCGGCCACGGGAACATCGACATCGGACAGATCCGCAAGTTCCGGCAATTGCGCAGCCGAACGGCGGGACATCCCGAACACGGCGCGATCGCCGGCATCGAAACCACCACCGGGCCGTTGGGCCAGGGCTTGGCCAACGCCGTCGGCATGGCCTTGGCGGAGCGGCTGCTGGCGGAGCGGTTCGGCGACGCTCTGGTCGATCATCATACCTATGTGCTGGCGGGCGACGGTTGCCTGATGGAGGGGATCAGCCACGAAGCGGCATCGCTGGCCGGTAACCTGCGCCTGGGCAAGCTGATCGCGCTGTTCGACGACAACGGCATCTCCATCGACGGTTCCACCGAGCTGACCGTGGCCGACGATCAGACGGCACGCTTCGCGGCCTATGGCTGGGATGTCCATCGGGTCGACGGCCATGATCCCGTGGCCCTCGCCGAGGTGATCGAAGCGGCGCGGCAAAGCGATCGTCCATCCCTGATCGCCGCCCGTACCGAGATCGGCCACGGCGCCCCCACCAAGGCCGGGACGGCGGCCACCCATGGCGCGCCCCTGGGCGACGACGAGATCGCCGGCGCCCGCGAACAGCTGGGCTGGCCGCATCCCCCCTTCGAAGTACCGGAAGACATCCTCGCCGCCTGGCGGGAAGCCGGCGGGCGCGGCGCCGAGGCGTCGGCGGCCTGGCGGGAACGGGTCGAGGAGATGGAGTTGGATGCCCGCACGGCGTTCGAGCGGGCCCTGGCCGGCGACCTGCCGGCCGGCGTCAGCGATGCCTTGGCGGACTACCGCCGGCAACTGATCGACGAGAAGCCGCTATTGGCCACCCGCGCCGCCTCCGGCCGGACCCTGGAGGTGATCAACGCCGCGGTGCCGGAAACCGTCGGCGGTTCCGCCGATCTGACCGGCTCGAACAACACCTTGACGCCGGACCTCGGTATCGTGGCGGCGGACAATTTCGCCGGCCGCTACGTGCACTACGGGGTGCGCGAACATGCCATGGCGGGGGCGATGAACGGCATGGCGCTGCATGGCGGGATCATCCCCTATGGCGGGACCTTCCTGGTCTTTTCCGATTATTGCCGGCCGGCAGTCCGCCTGTCGGCGATGATGGGTTGCCGGGTGATCTACGTGCTGACCCATGATTCCATCGGCCTGGGCGAAGACGGCCCGACCCATCAGCCGGTGGAGCATCTGGCCGCCCTGCGGGCGATCCCGAACCTGAACGTGTTCCGGCCGGCCGACGCGGTGGAAACCGCCGAATGCTGGGAATTGGCCCTGGCCAACAAGACGGCCCCATCGGTCCTGGCGCTGACCCGGCAGGGCGTGCCGGCGGTGCGCCTGGAACATGGCGACGGGAACCGGTCGGCCCGCGGCGCCTATGAACTGGTGGCCGCCGCCGGCGAGGCGGCGGTGACCCTGCTGGCCACCGGTTCCGAGGTTTCGATCGCCGTCGCGGCGCGAAACATCCTGCAAAGCGCCGGCCATCCGACCCGCGTCGTGTCAATGCCGTGCTGGGAGTTGTTCGAGGCCCAGGACACCGGCTACCGGGAAGAAGTACTGGGACCGAACACCGTGCGCATCGGCATCGAGGCGGCGGTGGCCATGGGCTGGGATCGCTACCTGGGAAGCGCCGGTGGCTTCGTCGGCATGCCGGGCTTTGGCGCCTCGGCCCCCTACAAGGAACTTTACAAGGACTTCGGCATCACCGCCGATGCCGTGGTCGACCATGCCAAGAAACTCCTTGGCAACCGGTAAGTAACCCATATCCGGCCGCCGGCGGGGCGGCCGCGCATTTTTGCACGGAGGTAGGCATGCCTGTTCGGGTAGCGATCAACGGTTTCGGACGCATTGGCCGCTTGGTCTTGCGGGCGATCCATGAATCGGGACGCAAGGACATCCAAGTCGTCGGCATCAACGATCTGGGGCCGATCGAAACCAACGCCCACCTGCTGCGCCACGATTCCGTGCACGGCCCGTTCCCGGGCAAGGTGCGGGCCAGCAAGACCGGCATCAACCTGGGCCGCGGCGCCATCAAGGTGACGGCCGAGCGCGACCCTGGGCAATTGCCCTGGGGGAAACTCGGCGTCGACGTGGCCCTGGAATGCACCGGCATCTTCAACTCCAAGGATGCCGCCTCGGCGCACTTGGCGGCGGGTGCCAAGCGGGTGCTGGTTTCGGCCCCGGCCGGCCGCGCCGACCTGACCGTGGTCTATGGCGTTAACGAGAAGAAACTTCGCAAATCCCACAAGGTGGTGTCGAACGCCTCGTGCACCACCAACTGCCTGGCCCCGGTGGCCGATGTGCTGAACCGGGCGGTCGGCATCGAGCACGGCTTCATGACGACGATCCACGCCTACACCGGCGACCAGCCGGTGCTGGATACGCTGCATTCGGACCTGCGCCGGGCTCGCGCCGCCGCCACCTCGATGATCCCGACCTCGACCGGCGCCGCCCGCGCCGTCGGCCTGGTGTTGCCGGAACTGGCCGGCAAATTGGACGGCACGGCGATCCGGGTGCCGACCCCGAACGTCTCGATGATCGACTTCAAGTTCCGGTCCAGGAAAAAGACCACGGCGGAGGCGGTCAACAGGGCCATCGAAAAGGCCGCCGCCGGTCGCCTGAAGGGTATTCTGGAGGTCAGCGACGGTCCCATGGTGTCGATCGACTTCAACCACAACCAGGCCAGTTCCACCTTCGATCTGACCCAGACCCAGGTGATCGACGGCCGCTTCGTGCGCGTCCTGTCCTGGTACGACAACGAGTGGGGCTTCTCCAACCGGATGGGCGACACCGCCGTCGCCATGGGCAAGCTGGGCTGACCACCCGCCGATCGGCCGCCTCGCGGATTGGCGCGATGCCAACCTATCGCACCCTGGACGATCTTGCGGTCGCCCACAAAAAGGTTCTCGTACGCGACGACCTGAACGTCCCGGTGCGCGACGGCCGGGTGACCGACTCCCTGCGCATCGAGCGGGCCCTGCCGACCATCCGCGAATTGGTCGACAAGGGTGCCGGTGTCATCCTGCTGTCGCATTTCGACCGGCCCAGGGGCCGGGTGGTGCCCGAGATGTCGCTGGCCCCGCTGGTCGAGCCGTTGAGCGCGGCGTTGGGCCGGCCGGTCGGTTTCGCGACCTTGGCCGAGGCGCCCGAAATGGCCGCGGGCCTGGCCGACGGCGCGGTCATGTTGTTGGAGAACACGCGCTTCGACCCGGGCGAGGAAGCCAACGATGCGGCCTTTGCCGAGCGTCTGGCCGCGCTTGGCGATCTCTACGTCAACGATGCCTTCTCCTGCGCCCACCGGGCCCATGCCTCGACCGAGGCGCTGGCCCGTCTGCTGCCGGCCGCCGCCGGCCGGGCCATGCAGGCCGAACTGTCCGCCCTGGCGGCGGCCCTGGCGGAACCGGAGCGTCCGGTGGCGGCCCTGGTCGGCGGCGCCAAGGTGTCAAGCAAGCTGGCGGTGCTGGGCCACCTGATCGACAAGGTGGATGTGCTGATCATCGGCGGCGGCATGGCCAACACCTTCCTGTTCGCCCAGGGCTTCGGGGTCGGCGCGTCGCTGTGCGAAGTTGACCTGGCCGATACCGCCCGCGAGATCATGGCCGAGGCGACGGCGGCGGGCTGCCGGATCGTCCTGCCCATCGATGTGTCGGTGGCGGCCGAATTGCGCGCCGGCGCCGAGACCGCCATCACCCCGATCGAGGCGGTCCCCGACGGCATGATGATCCTGGATGTCGGCCCACGCAGCATCGCCGAGGTGCAACGGCGGCTGTCGGATTGCCGCACCTTGCTGTGGAACGGCCCGCTCGGCGCCTTCGAGGTAACGCCGTTCGATCGGGGCACCAACGAGGTCGCCCGGGCGGCGGCGGCGTTGACCCGTTCGGGCGAGCTGACCTCGATCGCCGGCGGCGGCGATACCGTCTCGGCCCTTCGCCATGCCGGCGTGGCCGATGATTTTTCCTACGTCTCCACCGCCGGCGGCGCCTTCCTGGAATGGCTCGAAGGCAGGAGCCTGCCGGGCATCAGGGCGTTGGAGACCTGATCTCGGGTTCATAGACCCGGCGGTATTCGGCCATCGCCACCCGATCGACCTCCAAATCCAGGCGCCCGACGGCGTCGATGGGCAGCCAAAGCAGCGCTTCCGCCTCGTTGTTCGCCATCTCGCCAGCCCACTCGGTCACGGCGAAATAGTGCAACCTTCGCAATTCCTCCGATCGATACAGCAGCGAGCAGATGAATTGCGTCCGGCGCGGCGTCAGTTCCAGCTCCTCCCGCATCTCCCGGCGGAGGGCGTCTTCGACGCTTTCCCCCGGCTCCATATGGCCGCCGGGGATCGCCACCAGTCCGGGATCCAGCGCCTTGCTTAGTTTTCTTTTCTCCGCCAGGAATTCTCCGTCCCGAACCAACAGGAACGTCACGCATTCGAGCATTTCCATTCGATCGCCTTGTCCTACGAGGATTGCCGAGGGGAAGATATACTATCGGGGATCGAGCGGCGGCGCCGACCTGGCGACGGCGAAACATGGGCAACGCGGCGATGACGGGACGGGCGTTGATCTATCACGACCTGGCCCAGGCGGACCGGGTATTGGCCCTGGCCGATCAGCTTGGCCAACCCGTTGTCCTGCTGACGGCACCCGGCGCGGCGGCCTACGGCGGGCCCGATCACTATCTGCGCATCGTCGAACTGGCCCGACGGGACCGCCCGGAGGTATCGGTCGAGGCGATCCTGGACTGCGGCGACGACGCCGGAATTGCGCAAATGGCCCTCCGCCTGGGTTGGCGTTCCCTGGTCCTGAAAGGCAAGCGAGCGGTGCGGGACAAGCTGCGGCAGATCGCCGAACGCGACAACGCCCGGATCCTGGCGCGGCCACCCAAGGCGCTGGATTTGAACGTGCCCGACGGCGAGATCGAAGGTCAATGCCGGGCCGCCTGGAAACTGACATGACAGCCGTTGCACCGGCTTCCGGCCTGCGTTATCAAACGGTCTGGGGCTGGACGCGCGCTACGGATAGGAAGATCACCATGACAGGCTTGGACATCGTCGCCAACGCGGCAAAAATGGTCGCTCCCGGCAGGGGCATTCTGGCCGCCGACGAGAGTACCGGTACGATCCAGAAACGGCTGGACGGCATCGGCGTCGAATCGACCGAGGACAACCGCCGCGCCTACCGGCAATTGCTCTTTACCACCGCCGGGGCGGAGGCACACATCAGCGGCGTCATCCTGTTCGACGAGACGCTGCGCCAGGCCGCCGACGACGGCACGCCGTTTTCCAAGCTGCTGCTGGACAAGGATATCCTGCCCGGCATCAAGGTCGACAAGGGCGCCAAGGATCTGGCCGGCTCCCTCGGCGAGAAGGTCACCGAAGGCCTGGACGGCCTGCGCGAAAGGCTGGCCGAGTATGTCGACCTGGGCGCCACCTTCACCAAATGGCGGGCCGTGATCGACATCGGCGCCGGCATTCCCAGCCGCTATTGCATCGAGGCCAACGCCCATGCCCTGGCCCGCTACGCCGCGCTGTCGCAGGAAGCGGGCCTGGTGCCGATCGTCGAACCGGAGGTGCTGATGGACGGCGATCACGATATCGAGCGTTGCCGCGAGGTGACCGAGGAGACCTTGCAGGTCACTTTCGATCAGTTGGCCAACCAGCGGGTGTTGCTGGAAGGCATGGTGCTGAAGCCCAACATGGTGCTGCCGGGCAAGAAATGCGCCAGCCAGAACAGCGTCGAGGAAGTGGCTGAAATGACCGTCAAGACATTGCGTCGACGGGTGCCCGCGGCGGTGCCGGGCATCGCCTTCCTCTCTGGCGGCCAATCCGAGGAGGAGGCCACGGCCCATCTCAACGCCATGAACGGCTTGGGGCCGCTGCCCTGGGAGTTGAGCTTTTCCTATGGCCGGGCGCTGCAAGCCTCGGCCCTGCAGGCCTGGGGCGGCAAGGCGGATGCCGTCGCCGCCGGACAGGCCGCCTTCGCCCATCGGGCGAAAATGAACGGACTGGCCCGTTCCGGCGACTATCAGGCCGATATGGAGCGGGACGCCGCGTAGATGAGCGATGAAAGCGGTGGCGAGGTTGACCGCTGCCGCCTCTATCTGATCACGCCGCCTACTTTCGAGGTAGCGTCCTTCGCCGAGACACTGGAGACGACGTTGGCCGCCGGCGACGTCGCCTGCCTGCAATTGCGTTTGAAGGATGCCGACGACGACGAGGTGCGG
>JASLMH010000217.1 GCA_030746635.1 Alphaproteobacteria bacterium
CTGCCTTCTCCGACACGCCCGCTTGACCCGAATTGGCAATGGCTTAGCTTGTATCGGAGAGGCCGCGCACGCGCGGCCGGAACCGGGATTCCTGTCATGGCCCTCGCCGCCGTCAGCCTCGACGACCGTTACGCGCTGGAGCGCGGCACCGTGCTGCTGTCGGGCACCCAGGCGCTGGTCCGCCTGCCCATGTTGCAAAAACGCCGCGACGAGGCGGCGAGGCTTTCCACCGGCTGTTACATCTCGGGCTATCGCGGCTCGCCCCTGGGCGGACTCGACCGGGCTCTGTGGCAGGCCAAGCCGTTCCTGGAAAAGAACCACATCGTCTTCCAGCCCGGCGTCAACGAGGACATGGCGGCGACGGCCCTGTGGGGGACGCAGCAGCTCAATTTGGCTCCGGGCTCGCGCTACGACGGGGTGTTCGGCATCTGGTACGGCAAGGCACCCGGCGTCGACCGCTGCGGCGACGTGGTGCGGCATGCCAACTATGCCGGCACCGACCCCAACGGCGGCGTCCTGATGCTCTGCGGCGACGACCATAATGCCGTCTCCTCCACCGTGCCGGGGCAGAGCGAGCACAACCTGGCCTCCTGGATGATGCCGATGCTGTATCCGGCCGGGGTCCAGGAATACCTCGATTACGGCCTGCTCGGCTGGGCGATGTCCCGCTATGCCGGTCTGTGGATCGGCTTCAAATGCGTCACCGAGGTGGTCGAGAGTTCGGCCTCGGTGGCGGTCGATCCGCACCGCCTGGATATCCAATACCCCGAGGACTTCGAAATGCCCCCGGGCGGCCTGAGCATCCGCTGGCCGGACGACCGCTGGACCCAGGAGGAGCGGCTGCAGCGGCACAAGGCCTATGCCGCCCTGGCCTTCGCCCGGGTCAACGGCATCGACCGCATGGTGCTGGATGCGCCCAGCCCCCGGATCGGCATCGTCGCCGCCGGCAAGTCCTATCTCGATACCCGCCAGGCATTGGACGACCTCGGCATCGATGCGGCCATGGCGGCCGAGATCGGCCTGCGCCTCTACAAGGTCGGCATGCCCTGGCCGCTGGAGCGCGAGGGCGTGCGCCGCTTCGCCGAGGGCCTGGACGAGGTCCTGGTGATCGAGGAAAAGCGTGCCGTCATCGAGAACCAACTCAAGGAACAGCTCTACAACTGGCGGGCCGACGTGCGGCCGCGGGTGGTCGGCAAGTTCGACGAGGACGGCGAATTGCTCTGCCCCTCCCATGGCGAACTGTCACCGGCGCAGATCGCCCGCATCATCGTTTCCCGCATCGGCGGCTACGTCACCTCGCGCGGCATCGAGGAACGCATGGCGCTGTTGGACCGCAAGGAGGCGGCCAGTCAGCGGCAGGCCGCGCCGCTCGAGCGCATGCCCTATTTCTGCTCCGGCTGCCCGCACAACACCTCGACCCGGGTGCCCGAGGGCAGCCGCGCCACCGGCGGCATCGGCTGTCATTTCCTGGCCCTGTTCATGGACCGCTCGACCGAGACCTTCACCCAGATGGGCGGCGAGGGGGTGCCCTGGCTGGGCCAGGCGCCGTTCACCGACGAGGGCCACATCTTCGCCAACCTGGGCGACGGCACCTACTACCATTCCGGCCTGATGGCGATCCGCACCGCCGTCGCCGCCGGCGTCGACATGACCTACAAGATCCTGTTCAACGACGCCGTGGCGATGACCGGCGGCCAGCCCATGGACGGGCCGCTGACGCCCTGGCGGATCAGCCAGCAGGTCCACCACGAGGGCGTCGCCAAGATCGTCGTGGTCTCGGACGAGCCCGACAAATACCCGATCGGCACCGATTGGGCGCCCGGCGTCAGCGTCCGCCACCGGGACGAATTGGACCGGGTCCAGCGGGAGCTGCGCGAGACGCCGGGCTGCACCGTGCTGATCTACGACCAGACCTGCGCCGCCGAGAAGCGCCGCCGGCGCAAGCGCGGCACCTTTCCCGACCCCGACCGCCGGGTCTTCATCAACGACCTGGTCTGCGAGGGCTGCGGTGATTGCTCGGTGCAGTCCAACTGCGTCTCGGTGGAGCCGCTGGAGACCCCTTACGGCCGCAAGCGGCGCATCAACCAATCGGCCTGCAACAAGGATTTCTCCTGTATCAAGGGCTTCTGCCCCAGCTTCGTGACCCTCTCGGGCGCCCGGCCGCGCCGGGCCCGGGGCAACCAGGCCGCTGGCCTGGCCGAGGCCGCGACGGCGCTGCCCGAGCCCGATGTTGCCTCGATTGACCAGCCGTACAACATCCTGCTCACCGGCATCGGTGGTACCGGCGTGGTCACGGTGGGCGCCCTTTTGGGCATGGCGGCCCACATCGAGGGCAAGGGCGTCACCGTCCTGGACTTCACCGGCGTCGCCCAGAAGAACGGCGCCGTGTTGAGCCATATCCGCATCGCCCGGCGGCCCGAGGACCTGCATGCCGTGCGTATCGCCGCCGGCGCCGCCGATCTCCTCCTCGGCGCCGACATGGTGGCGGCGGCCAGCCCCGATTCCCTGCGCAAGCTCAGCCAGGGCGGCACCCAGGCGATCGTCAACAGCCACCTGACCCCGACCGCCGAGTTTACCCTGCGGCCGGACACCGAATTCGACGGCGCCGCCTTGCAGGGGCTGATCCGCGAGGGCGCCGGCGACAATCGCACCGAATTCATCGACGCCACCGGCCTGGCCACCGCCCTGATGGGCGATGCCATTGCCGCCAACCTGTTCCTCCTGGGCCATGCCTATCAGCGCGGCGCCCTGCCGGTCGGCCGCGAGGCGGTCGAGCGGGCGATCGAACTGAACGGCGTGGCGGTGGCGATGAACCACCAGGCCTTCGCCCTGGGCCGCCTGGCGGCGCACGATCTCGACCGGGTCCGCCGGGCGGCGAGCCCCGTCGAGGAACTGCCCGAGGTCGTCGGGGAGGAAACCCTGGAGCAACTGGTCGAGGGGCGCCAGGCCTTCCTGACCGACTATCAGGACGCCGCCTATGGCCGGCGCTATGCCGATTTCGTCCGCCGGGTCGAAACCGACGAAGGGATGGCCGCCAAGGGATTGAGCGGTCTGGCCGAGGCGGTGGCCCGCAACCTGTTCAAGCTGATGGCCTACAAGGACGAGTACGAGGTGGCGCGGCTCTATGCCTCGGCCGGGTTCCAGGCGGCCCTGCGCCGGCAGTTGGAGGGCGAGCTGAAGTTGACCTTCCATCTGGCGCCGCCGCTGCTGGCCCGCCGCGATCCCGATACCGGCCAACTGATCAAGCGGGAATACGGCGCCTGGGTGATCTGGGCCTTCCGCCTGCTGGCCCGCCTGAAGGGCCTGCGCGGCGGTCCCCTGGACATTTTCGGCCGCACCGCCGAGCGGCGCGGCGAGCGGCAACTGATCGAGGACTACCGCGCCACCCTGGATGAGCTGTTGCGCGACCTGGATGCCGACAACCACGGCCTGGCCGTGCGGATCGCCTCGATCCCGGAGCAGATCAGGGGCTTCGGCCACGTCAAGGAGGGGCAACTCGCCGCCGCCAAGGCGGATCAGGCGCAACTGCTGACGGCCTGGCGCAACCCCGAAGCCCGATCCACCGCAGCGGAGTGAGCAATGGCTGAACCTGGAACCTGCATCATCGTCGGCGTCGGCCCCGGACTCGGGGCGGCGGTGGCCCGGCGCTTCGCCGCCGCCGGCCACCCGGTGGCGCTGGCGGCGCGCAACGCCGACAAGCTGGCGCCCATCGTCGAGGACATCGCCACGGCCGGCGGCCGGGCCCGGGCCTATGCCTGCGATGGCACCGAGGAAGCCGACGTCATCGCCCTGTGCGATGCGGCCGAGGCCGATCTGGGGCCCATGGGCGTGGCGGTCTATAACGCCTCCGGCCGGGCCCGCGGCCCGATCGCCGAGACCACGCTGGCGGATTTCGTCGATGCCTGGCGGCGGAGCTGCCTGGGCGGCTTCCTGTTGGGGCGGGAGGCGGCGCGGCGGCTGGTCCAGGGCGGTAGGGGCAGCATTCTGTTCACCGGCGCCACCGCCTCGATGAAGGGCTATCCCCATTCCGCGACCTTCGCGGTCGGCAAGTTCGGCCTGCGGGCCCTGGCCGAGTCCATGGCCCGGGAGTTGCATCCCCAGGGGATCCACGTGGCCCACTTCAACATCGACGGCGGCATCGGCGAGGATGGCGGCGATGCCCGCCTGCGTCCCGACGCCATCGCCGAAACCTACTACCAGGTCCATGCCCAGCATCGCAGCGCCTGGTCGCACCATGTCGAGGTGCGGCCCTGGGTGGAGAATTTCTAGGCGGGGGAGGGAATCCGATGCCGGCGGTCCTGCGGCGCATCATCGACTACTACCGCCAACGGTCGCCCATCACGCTGTTGTGGCATCACGGCGCGCTGTTGCTCATCGTCGCCGTTCTGTTGGTGGCCGGACGCTTTACCGTCGCGCCCTGGCTGCCGGTGTTCTGGCCGCTGTTGATCTGGTACGTGATCTTCGCCTTCCACTTCCTGCTGCTGCGCAGCCTCAGCGTCGGCGACGACTGGGCCGACGCACGCGCCGACAAGCTGCGCCGGCAGGCCTACGACTTCCAGCACGTCAAGGAAATCTACAAGGAACCCACCACCTTCAAGACGCCGAAGCTCCCCCGCCGCGACAAATAAATTTGCGTTCCCCGGCGCCCGAGGTCGGAGTAATTTCGGCGACAGAGTATCTAATTATTGCGCTTTCGCCGGTGTGTGCGGTGCCGTCGAGGGCCGGGGCGCACGCCGGGGACACGATCCCAGTCCCTGCGGGAATGGGTCATGTCCCCGTGATGCGTCGACGATAATTTCGGGGACACAATACTTAATTATGGACATTGCCCGGCCGGCTACCTAGCCTTGGCCGATGGCGAGACTGGCGCGGGTGGTGGTGCCGGGGCTGCCGCATCACGTCACCCAGCGCGGCAACCGGCGGCTCGAGACCTTCTTCGGCGACGACGATTACCGGCGCTATCTCGACCTGATGGCCGAGTGGTGCGGCCGTCACGGCGTCGCCGTCTGGGCCTATTGCCTGATGCCCAACCATGTCCACCTGATCGCCGTTCCCGAGACCGAGGCGGCGTTGGGGCGGGCCATCGGCGAGGCGCACCGCCGATATACCCGCTGGCTCAATGACCGAGAGGACTGGCGGGGCTACCTTTGGCAGGGCCGCTTCGCCTCCTTCCCCATGGACCAGCGCCACCTCCTGGCGGCGGCGCGCTATGTCGAGTTGAACCCGCTGCGGGCCGGCCTGGCCCAACGCGCGGAGGCCTATCCCTGGAGCAGCGCCCGGGCGCATCTGGCCGGCCGGGACGACGTCCTGGTCCGGGTCGCGCCGCTGCTGGAGTTGGTCGACGACTGGTCGGCCTTTCTGGCCGGGGGCCTGGCCGAAGCCGACGGCGAGGCCCTGCGCCGGCACGAGCGGACCGGCCGGCCGCTGGGTGATACGGGGTTTATCGCCGGGCTGGAGGGCCGGCTGGGGCGGCCGCTGGGGCCCGGCAAGCGGGGTCCGAAGGGGCCGCGGGCGGCGTCTCAGGGCAGCGGGTGAAAGGCGCCGTCGGCGCCGAGGAACTCGCTGCCGTCGTTGCGGTAGAAGCCGTCGGCGCCGGCGGTTTGCAGGACCTGCAGCATCTTCGGCAGCGGCCGGTTATCGGCGGCCAGCCGGGCGATCACCCTTGCCGGGCCCAGGCTGTCCAGCATCTCGAACGGGCCCTGGCGCCAGTTGAAGCCCCAGCGCATGGCCCGGTCGATATTGACCACGTCGTCGCTGATCTCCGGGATCAGATCGGCGGCGTACAACAATGTCCCGCCCATGGCGGCCCAGGCGTACTGGCCCAGGGCATCCTCGGCGAACAGCAGCCCGGCCAGGTCCCCCTCGCCGTCGGGCAGTTCGGCCGCCGTGCTGGGGCGCCATTCACCACCCGTCAGCTCGAAGGTCTCCTTCAGCCGTTCGCCGTCGTCGGTCTTGCTCAGGCGGTAGAAACCGGCACCGGCCTTGCGGCCGATCTGGCCCCGCTCCAGCATCGCCTGCACCGCCCCCGGCAGCTGCGCGTAGCGCTGGCCGGCATCGCCCGCGGGTAGGTTCTGGCGCAGGTTCTCGGCCACCAGGCCCATGACGTCCAGGCCGATCAGGTCGACCAGGCCATAGAGGCCCGTCGGCGGCACCCCCACCGGGGCGCCCATGGCGGCATCGATCTGCTCGATACCGCCGCCGGCCGCGAACACCTTCTCCGCCTCGTTCAGGCCGGCCAGCATCCAGAAACAGCCGATCCTATTGGCGATGAAGTTGACCGTGTCCTTGGCCCGCACCACGCCCTTGCCCAGGGTCTCGGCGAGGAACCCGGCCAGTGTGTCCATCACCTCCGGATCGGTGTCGGCGCCGGGGATCAGCTCCACCAGCTTCATCACCAGCACCGGGTTGAAGAAGTGGGTCACGGCGACGTCCCGGCGCAGCCGTTCGGGCAAACCATCGGTGATCGCCGCCAGCATGATGCCCGAGGTATTAGAGGTGACGATCGAGCCGTCGGAGCGGGCCGCCTCCAGCCGGAGGAAGAAGTCCCGCTTGATGGCCAGGTCCTCGACGATCGCCTCGACGATCCAGTCGCAGTCCGAGATCCGCTCCAGGTCGTCCTCGAAGTTGCCCAGGGTGATGCGGGCCAGGGCGGCCTCGTCCTTCAGCATCGGCTGCCGGCCGCCCTGCATCCGTTCGACGGCGCCGGCGGCGACGGCGTTGCGCTCGCCCGTCTTGGCCGGCATGTCCAGGAACAGCACCGGCAGGCCGGCGTTGGCGCAGAGCGCGGCGATGCCGGCGCCCATGGTGCCGCTGCCCATGACGGCGACGGAGTTGATCGTGCGGGTCATCCCATCACTCCATTCCGAGCGCGTGTTTGTAGGTATCGAGCAGGGCTTCCTGCTCCTGCTGCTCGGCGCTGTCCAGCCGGCGCAGCTTGATCACCTGGCGCATGATCTTGGGGTCGAACCCCAGCGCCTTGGCCTCGGCATAGACCTCGCGCACGTCGCCGGCCAGGGCGGCCTTTTCCTCTTCCAGCCGCTCGATCCGCTCGATGAACTGGCGCAGCCGATCCGCCGCGATGCCGCCCACTTCGACCATGCCTTCGTGCTCCCGTTCCCGTCCTGCCAGGGGGTGTGCCGCCCGCCAGGCCGGGCGCCGCGCCGGACCATAGCGGCCCGCCGGGGGCGGCGCAATCGTTGCCGAGGCCACACCGCCAGGCGGCGGCGAAAGACATCGACAAGGCCGGGTCGGTTTGCTATACCGCCGCCTTCCGGGCGCATAGCTCAGTTGGCAGAGCAGCTGACTCTTAATCAGCGGGTCCAAGGTTCGAATCCTTGTGCGCCCACCAGAATATACCCCGCTAGGTCAATGGCTTAGCGGGGTTTTTATTGAGCCAAGGCTTTGAGGATCGTAGCGCAATACGGCATGGGGTAACGCTGGGGGTAACCAAAG
>JASLMH010000218.1 GCA_030746635.1 Alphaproteobacteria bacterium
GCGCTGCGCCACGCGCCTACCCCAATGGCTTGCTAGCGCCATCAAATGAATCAGATTACCCCCGACATGCTCTAGTTCAACGGCCCTGGAACACCGGCTTGCGTTTTTCCAGGAACGCCTTGGCGGCCTCCGTGTTGTCTTGGGTGGTGCCGCAGCGGGAATGCCGGTCGGCCTCGCGGTCCAG
Organism: Alphaproteobacteria bacterium; assembly: GCA_030746635.1. Lineage (GTDB taxonomy): Bacteria > Pseudomonadota > Alphaproteobacteria > JASLMH01. The sequence continues at coordinate 185 of JASLMH010000218.1, forward strand.
CGCCTCGGCCATGCTCAGGCGGGTGGCGTCGTTCAGGTTCTGCTTGATCCGGCGCAGGGCGATCGGCGCCGAATCCGCCAGGCGCTGGGCGATATTCCGCACCTGCGGCAATAGCTCGTCCGCCGGCATCGCCTTGGTGACGATGCCCAGCCGCTCGGCCTCCAGGGCGTCGAAGCGCTCCGACAGCAGGTACAGTTCCCGCGCCTTGGCGGTGCCGACGATCTGGGTCAGGGTGTAGGTGCCGCCGAAGTCCCCCGACAGGCCGGCATTCAGAAAAGCGGTGGAGAATTTCGCCCCCTCGGCGGCGTAGCGCAGATCGCAGGCCAGGGCCCAGGACATGCCGGCCCCGGCGCAGGCGCCGTTGATGGCGGCGATGGTCACCAACTCGCTTTCCCGCAGGATCTGCGAGGTGCGCATGGACCGGCGTAGATCGGCGATCTTCGCCTCGATCGGCATCTCGTCCTTGAATTCGCCGTCGGCGAAGCCGGCCAAATCGCCGCCGGCGCAGAAACCCCGGCCGGAACCGGTCAGGATCAGCACCCGGATCGCCTCGTCGCTGGCCGCCCGATCGAGGGTTTCGATCATCGTGGCGATCAGTTCCTTGTTCATGGCGTTCAACCGGTCCGGCCGGTTCAGGGTGACGGTGGCGACGGGGCCGTCGGTTTCGTACAGAACGGTGTCACTCATGATGGTGTCCTCTCTCCTGGCTTCGGCCTTGTTGGGCCGTATTGTCGATCGCTGGCGGGCGCGCCGTCATCCCGGCACCGGTTCGATGTATCCCCGTTGCAGCAACGCCTCCTCGACCAACTGCACCAGGATATGCCCCAGCATGATGTGGCATTCCTGAATGCGGTTGGTGTCGTCGCTGGGCACGACCACGGCCTGTTGGCACAGCGCCAGCGCGGCGCCGCCGTCGCCGCCCAGGAACCCCAGCCGGGCGACGTCCAATTCGGCGGCGACGGTCAACGCCCGGCAGACGTTGGCCGAGCGGCCGGAGGTGGAGATCGCCAAGAGGGCATCGCCGGGTTTGCCCAGGGCCCGCAGGGGCCGGGCGAAAATCTCGTCATAGCCATAATCGTTGGCGCAGGCGGTCAGGGTCGAGGTGTCGGTGGCCAGGGACAGCGCCGGCAGCGCCCGCCGGTTCAGCGACGGCCGCAACCGGACCATCAGTTCACCGGCCAGATGCTGGGCATCGCCGGCCGAGCCGCCGTTGCCGCAGAGCAGCAGCTTGCCGCCCCGGGCCAGCGCCTCGGCGATCGGCTCGGCCATCCGGGCCAGCTCGCCGTCGGCGCCACCCGCCAACAGGTCCTGCTTCAGGGCGATGCTCTGGCCGATCAGCGCCGCGGCCTGATCACCGGGCGCCTGGGCCGTGTCGTTCCGGTCGCTCATGAGTTCGTCATTTCCCGGTCTTCCTGTAAAAGCCGCCGCTCCCAGGCCAGGGCCGAGGCGACGATATCACGCAGATCGTCGCGTCGGGGTCGCCAATTCAGCATTTCGCGAATTCGCCTGGTGTCCGAGATCAAGCTGGCCGCGTCGCCCGCTCGCCGGGGCGCCGAGTTACGTGGTATCGGCTGACCAGCGACGCGGTCCACCACGTCCAGCACCTGGCGTACGGAAAAACCGCGGCCATAGCCACAGTTCAGGGTCAGGCTGTCTCCGCCGGCGGCCAGATGGTCGAGAGCGGCGAGATGGGCGTCGGCGAGATCGCTGACGTGGATGTAGTCCCGGATACCGGTGCCGTCGGGGGTCGGGTAGTCCTCGCCGTAGATGTCGACGCCTGGCAACAGGCCGACCGCCGCCTGGCAGGCCCGTTTGATCAGATGCGTCGCCACCTTGGAATATTGACCGGAACGGCCGGCCGGATCGGCGCCGGCGACGTTGAAATAACGCAGGATCGCGAAGCGCGGGCCGCCCGCGGCGGCCAGGTCACGGATCATCTGTTCCGTCATCAGCTTGCCGCGGCCATAGGGGTTGGCCGGGGCCAGGGGCGCCTCCTCCCGCAGCGGCTCGCCAAGGCTGCCGTCGTAGACCGCCGCGGTCGAGGAGAACACGAAGCTCTCGACATCCGTCTCCTGGCAGGCGCGCAGCAGCCGGGCGCTGCTGACCACGTTGTTCTCGTAGTAGTCCAGCGGCCGCCCGACCGATTCCGGGACGATGATGGAGCCGGCGAAATGCATAACCTCCGTGCAGCCATGCCGGGCGATCACCTCGCGGATCAGATCGACGTCGCCGGCCCTGCCCTGGTGGAAGGGCACGCCGTCGGGCACCGCCGTTCGCCGGCCGGTGGAGAGATCGTCGACCACCACGATGCGGCGGCCGGCATCCAGCAGGGCCAGGCCGGCGTGGCTGCCGATGTATCCGGCGCCGCCGGTAATCAGCACCGGCGGCCGATCCTCCGATGGTTCCATCATGGGGCGATCCTAGTCGGCATTTGCCACCCTGGCCACGGCCGCCCGCCGACGTTCCCGGTGCAGGATGAACAAGCCGCTGCCGATGACCAGGCAGGCGCCGGCGACGGTCCAGCGGTCGGGCACGTCGGCCCACAGCAGGAAGCCGATGACGACGCCCCAGAGCAGCGAGACGTACTTGAAGGGCGTCACCAGGGCGGCCTCGGCGAAACGGAAGGTCTCGATGTGCAGGAAATGGGCGCCGCAAAGGAAAAGGCCGGCCAGGGCCAAGAGACCGAGATCACCGATCGCCGGGGTCTGCCAGCCCAGCGGCGCCGTCAGTCCGCCGGCCAGGGTGACCCCCAGGGTGGAATAGAGCAGCGTGGTCAGGGTGGATTCGCTGGCGCTGATGCGTCGGGTCAGCAGGTCGCGGAAGGCGCCCGTCAGGGCCGCGCTGACCGGCAGCAGGGCGGCCCAGTTCAGGCTGTCGCCACCGGGGCGCAGCATCACCACGACGCCGGCGAAGCCGACCAGTACCGCCAGCCAGCGGCGCCAGCCGACCTGCTCGCCCAGAAACACCGGCGCCAGGGCGGTAACGAAGATCGGCCCGATAAAGGCCAGGGAGATACAGTCGGCCAGGGGCATCCGGCGCAGGCCGGACACGAACAGGAACGTCCCGGCCACCATCAGGCTGGCGCGAACTACCTGGGCCCAGGGAAAGCGGACGCGCAGGGCACCGACATCGCGGCGCCACAGCAGCACCAGGGCAATCACCGTCAGGGCGCCGAGGCCGCGCAGCAACAGGATCTCGCCCAATGGAAGATCGCCCGACAGCCATTTCACCACGGCGTCGTTCAAGGTCAGCAGCAGACCGCCGCCGATCATGCAGGCGATGCCGCGGCCGGGCGCTTCGACGCGGGCGGAGAAGCCGGATTTGGCGACGGTCGCGGGGTCGGCGGCCACCCTTATTGACCGTGGTAGTCGCGGTACCACTCGACGAAGCGCGGCACGCCTTCCTCGATCGGCGTGGTCGGGCGGTAGCCGAGGTCCCTCTCGATCGCCGACAGATCGGCGTAGGTCGATTTAACGTCGCCGGGCTGCATCGGTTCGAGCTTGCGCTCGGCCTTGCGACCCAGGGTCTCCTCCAGCAGCTCGATCAGGCGCAACAATTCCTCGGGCTGGTTGTTGCCGAGGTTGTAAATGCGATGTGGCGCCTCGCCGTCGGCCGCCGCCGGTGGCGCATTCAGGGCCGCCAGCACGCCACTGACGATGTCGTCGACATAGGTGAAGTCACGCTGCATGTCACCGTGGTTGAAGACGCGGATCGGCCGCCCGGCCAAAATGGCCTCGGTGAACAGCCATAGCGCCATGTCGGGCCGCCCCCAAGGGCCGTAGACGGTGAAGAATCGCAGGCCGGTCTGCGGTATGCGATAGAGGTGGGCGTAGGTCTGTGACAGCAATTCATCGGATTTCTTGGTCGCCGCATACAGCGACACCGGATGATCGACACGATCCGATTCGGCGAACGGCAGTTTCCTATTGCCGCCATAGACCGAGGACGAGGAGGCATAGACCAGGTGGCGCAGGTCCTTCTGCTGGCGGCAGAATTCCAGGATTACCATGTGGCCGACCAGGTTGGCCTCGACATAGGCGAAGGGGTTTTCCAGCGAATAGCGCACCCCGGCCTGGGCCGCCAGATGGATCACGCTGTCGAACCGGATGCCGCCGATGGCCGCCTCGAGGCCGGTCCGGTCGGCGATATTGAGTTGATGGAAGGTGAAGTTGGCATGCTCCATCAACCGTTTCAGCCGGGCCTCCTTCAAGGCCGGGGAGTAGAACGGATTGAGGTTGTCGACGCCGACGACCCGCTCGCCGCGCGCCAACAGGCGTTGGGCGACGTGGTAGCCGATAAATCCGGCAACGCCGGTCAGCAGGATCGTCATGCCTTCGCGAACTCCATGGCCGACCGCCGACGATCATGGCCGATCGACGGCGGGTCCTTGTCCGCCGACATGCATGCCCAAATGGCCGCCAGGGTCAAGGGCCTAAACCTGCGACTCGCAGGGTTTTCGCACCGAATGTGATGCCGCTCACTTGACCCGGGTCCATAACAGGCCCTAACTGACCGCTGTTCGGCCATCCGCCGGCCAGCAAGTCCATGGTATCATTGGGGCCAAGGTCGCCGGCGGCGGCGCGTCGCCGGGTCGCCGAAGAACAATACGAAGGGAGAGCGCCGGTTTGCACGAGGGGGGCCTCAGCGCCATGTCGGGAATCGTCTTGATCGCCGGGGCGGCGGTGATCAGCGGCCTGATCTGCCGCTACGCCCGGCCGATCGGCGAACGCCTGGCGATCCTGGACGAGCCCGACGGCAGCCGCAAGATCCACCCCGAGCCGACGCCCTTGATCGGCGGCCTGGCGATCGGCCTGCCGACGCTTTTGGCGCTTGCATACGCCGCCGTCGCCACCGTCTTTCTGCCGTTGTACCTGACCATTGCGGTGGCGGGCCTGGGCTGCCTGTTGCTGGGTTTGCTGGATGATCGGGCTCATATCCGGCCGACCTATCGGCTGGTGCTGTCGTTGATCCTGGCCTTGGCGGTGCTGGAGGTGGTGCCCGCCCTGTCGGTGACTTTCCTGCGTTTCACCTTCATCGACGAGGTGCAGTTCCTCGGCGGCTTTTCCCTGCTGTTCACCGCCGTCTGCATCGTCGGGCTGCAGAACGCGGTCAACATGGCGGACGGCAAGAACGGCGTGGTGATGGGGCTGTGCCTGTTCTGGACCCTGGAGATGCTGCTGTTCGCGCCGGGGCATCTGCGGGCGGTGCTGCTGGTGCTGGCGGCGGCGCTGGTGGTGGCGCTGGCCTTCAACCTGCGGGGCCGGCTGTTCCTGGGCGATTCGGGCAGCTATTCCCTCAGCTTCATCATCGCCCTGCTGGCGGTCTACATCTATGACGTCGGCTTCGCCGCCCTGCCGGCCGACCTGGTGGCGCTGTGGTTCCTGATCCCGGTGGTCGATTGCCTGCGGGTGATGGCCACGCGGGCGGCCCGGGGCCATTCGCCGTTCGATTCCGACCGCACCCACCTGCATCACATTCTCTACCAGCGCATGCCCTGGCGCCGGGGCCTGGTGGTCTACCTGGCCCTGGCCGGCGCGCCCGGCCTGCTGGCCTCGCTGGCGCCGGCGACGACGCCGCTCTGGGCCATCGCCGCCCTGTGCTGCTATGGCGTCATCGTCACCCTGCCCCGACGCAAGCAGCAACCCGTGGGCGGCTCGCTCCCTTAGGGGAAATCAGGCTCGACAAAGCCGCCGGGGTATGGCAATTCCGCCGGCGCATCCGGCCGGCCGGGGCGTCCGTTGTTCGTTAACCGCGCGATGCCTATATTGCCAGCAGGACCTTGGGGCGTAGCCAAGTGGTAAGGCATCGGGTTTTGATCCCGTGATCGCAGGTTCGATCCCTGCCGCCCCAACCAATCCCGCCACCATCCGTGAAACAGCCGGCCGCCGACATTAGCGCGGCGGGCGCAGGGCGCGCATCAGCTTCTGCACCGACACGCCCAGTTCGCGGGCGGCCCGCTGGAAGTCCGGCGGCGGCCCAGGCTCCGCCGGAGGCTTCGCCGAGGCGAGCGGCCCCAGGGCCCGGCGCAGGGCCGTGGGCGTCACGCCCAGGCGTTCGGCCGCGGCCGCCAGATCGGGGCGCCCGTCGCGCCCTGGTCCCGACCTTCCTGTGGCACCCGGCCGGCGGGGTTGGCGTTGAAAACTGGGGTCCGGCGGGGCCATGAAACAGCGCGGGATGTGGGGGAAGGCACGGGTCAGGACGTAATGGTAGGTGCCCTCGGGGTATTCCGGCGTCACCCCTTGGCGGCCGTTGCAACGGTCGAGATCGCCGGCGCCGTCGACGTATTCGTAGTCCTGGACGTAGCTGCCGTCGTGCAACCCGCCGGGACCGCTTTTCCGCAGGCCCTTTTTCAGCCGCCAGCCGGGCCGCAGTTCGACCAATTCGTCGCCAGGCGGTGCTGCGCCCCGGTGGTGGCCGAAGGGGCCGTAGATCGGGAAACCGTCGGCGGCATAGCCCAGCAGGACCGGCTTGTGGCGAAAATCGTAGCGCCCCAACAGCCCGGTGGGTACGCCGTGGTAGTGATAGGCGCCGTTGGGTTGAACGTGGGCATTGTTCCGGTCCAGGCCGATATGGACTTTCCCCGACAGGGCCTCGACGTTCCAGCCCGAGGACCGGTCGTTGTGCCAGTATTCCGCCGTCAAAGGATCGAACACCACGCCGTTCAGGGCGATGCCGAAGGGCTGGTGGCCCAGGGGGATCGGGCGCCCGGCCCGGCGCGGCCGCAACGGCACCCGGAAGGCGTAGTCCTGGGTCCGGATGGCATGCGGGTTGCCCTGGTTGGGGAAGCGGCCGGTGCGATGGCTGGGCAGGCCGTCGGCGCTGATATGGCGGAAGCCGTCCGCCCGGCTGATGCGGATTTGCGCCTTGGCCCGCGCCGTGCCGTGCAACAACCGCCACCACCAATGGGTTGGGGCGGCCGGTTCGGCGGCCTGGCGTGGGCCGGCGGTGGCGGCGCGGCCATGGGCCAATCCCGCCTCGGCCGCCAGGACCAGCGGCAACGACAGGGCCAGCACGGCCAGCAGATCGCGGCCGCGGCCGGCTTTCTTCACCGTCGCGCGGCAGTTCTTGCTTCGAATTCGCCGCATCATCCGGTATAGACCACGAAGGCGCGGGACCACCCGCCCCTTGCGTCATCCGCGTCGTTGAAAGGACCATCCATGCGGCAAGGCCAAGTACAGTCGTTGAGCGACCGGTCGATGGAAATGTTGTTGGTGTTCTTCGGTTTCGTCGGCATGCTGACACCGTTGGCATTGTGGATCGCCTGGTCG
>JASLMH010000219.1 GCA_030746635.1 Alphaproteobacteria bacterium
CACCCGCTCCCCCGTCCCAACCACCCCAAGGGTACCATCTATGGGTGGTTGGGACGGGGGAGCGGGTGGCTGGGCCAGTCATGAAATGTATCAGCCTTGGACGTAGAGCATGGCCAGTTCGCCGTCCTGGGTTTCCTCCAGCAGGCCGTCGAGGGCCGGCAGCAGGCCCATCTCCTCCTTCTGGATGTGGGCGATCTGCCGCTCCACCAATTCCAGCACCAATTGGCGGAACCGCCGCCACGCCTCGTCGTCGAAGCCGTCCCGGCGGGACTGGCGGGCCAGGGGCAGCAGATCGCCGGCCAGTTCCCGGATCAACTGGTGCTCATGACGCAGGATCTGCGAAATCATACCGTCGCCCAGGGCCTCCAGTCGCGGGAAGATGTTCTCCTCCTCGAAGGCGAAATGGTGCTCCGTCTCCTGTTCCAGGCTGACGATCAGGTCATCCAGGATGCCGCGGAGATCGGTGTCGTCGGCCGCCGGGGTCTTTCTGGCGCGGCGTCCGGCGGCCAGCTCCTCCAGCCGGTTGGTCAGGGCGATGGTCTTGAGGTGCTCGTCATGCAGCAGCCGGGCGACCTGTGTGGCGAAATGCATGTTCCGGGCCTGATTGATCGGGTTCGTGGCGATGGCTTAATTGGTATTATAGTACCAAATTACGATAATTAATGGCCAAGGTCAAGTGGCGATGGCCGGCCGCAGGACCGCCGCCAGTTTCAACATGGCCCGGACAAAGAACAGCGCGAAGGCCAGGGCGCCGGCGATGCCGGAGAGGGCGGCCAAGCGGATCAGCCAGGTCTCGGCCAGCAGGGCGCCGGCCAGCAACAGCGCCAGGGCCGCCAGGTGGCAATAGAAATGCACCGCGAGAGGTCCCCTGGCGGTCAGGGCCGAGACCGTCGGCGGTGCCCGTTTGACGGCCCGGGCGGCGTGCATGGAGGCCAGGAAGGGCACGATCCGCTGTAAAATCGCCAGCAGGAAGGTCAGCAGCCAGCCGGGCAGCAGCAGCAGGCCGACCAGTACCGGGCCGTCTTCCGGCATCAGGTCCAGGGCCCAGGCGATGGCCGCCAATAGGCTGATCGGCAGCAGCACCCAGGCGATACGCAGCAGGGTGAATTCGGGGCCCAGTCGCTTGCGCATGCGTTGGCGCAGGGTTTGCCGCATCAGCCACAAATACAGCGCCGCGGCCAGCAGTCCGGCGACGCCGCCGGCGGCGGCCAGGCCGTCCCGGCCATGCCAGGCGCCGCCCGCCCCCAACCCCAGGCCGAGCACCGCCAGGGCGAGCGAGGCCAGGGCCGGTCGAACCGCCGGCGCCGGCGCCAGCACGAACATCGGCACCAGAACGTAGCTGAAGCCCAGGGCGAACAGCCCCATGAAGCCATAGCCGGCGACCAGCATGTGGGTCGCCGCCGCCCGCCCGGCGTCGGGCAGGAAGCCGTGTTCCTGGTTGACGATCAGAACCAGGCCCAACAGCGCCAGCACCGCCAGCGCGGCGATCGCCGCCCAGGCATGCGCCGCCACCGCCGGCATTGCCCGGCCGCCGCGCAGGTTGCCGATCAGCAGCCACAGATAGATCGCCAGCGCCGCCACGGTAACGGCGCCACCCGCCGCCATGGGCAGATGCCGCGCCGCGCCCATGCCGGCCGTCAGCAGCAGCATGCCGCCCAGGTACAGCCACCACAGCAGGCGGACCGGCCGCACCGAGGCGAAGCCCTGCAGGGTGGCCACCGGCAGCAGTTGCAGGCTGGCTGCCATGCCGGTCATGACGAAAACCCCCAGGGTCAGCAGGTGCAAGGCGGCCAGCAGCCAACCGCCGCCGCCCTGAAATCCCGCCAGGTCGTCGGCCCCCAGCAACAGACAGATCCAGGCGGCCAGGTGGCAGACCACGGCGGCGCCGAAGAAGCGGAAGGTGAGCGAGGCCGGCAGCAGCCGGCCGCCGGCGCTGCCCAGGAAGGCGGCGGCCATGGTCATGGCGCTAGACTATTTTCGATGTTCATCGAATCGCCCGGCGAATCTAGAAAGTGCGCCGAACTCATGACGCCACGGGGCTCAGCCGCAGCCGGACCTCGCCTTCATCGCCGGGGACCAGTTCGTGTCGCCAGCCGCGTTCCGCCAGTTCGGGATACAGGAAGATCGGTTCGCGGTCGTGGTGGACGATGACGTCGCCGTCGCCGACCGCCGCCAGCAGTGCGAGGATTTCTAGCATCGGCTGCGGCGGGCCCAGGCCGCGCACGTCGATATGCCAGCCGTCCCGGTCCCGCCAATGGGGTGCGCCGACGCCGTCGATCATCCGCGTCCTTCGTCGTGCCCCTCGGACCCGGCCAGGCGCGTCACGGCGACCCGGACGATATCGGCCGACGAGCCGGTGGCATCCGTCAGGGCCAGCGACATCGGCGTTATCGTGTTCATGCTGGGCGCCGGATGATCCTTGGAATAGGGCGTCACCCAGTGATCGAACTGCCCCTGGATCAGGATGGTGTCCGGGCGGATGCCCTGCTTGAGGACGACCCGTCCCTTGGTCGACCGCAGGGTCGACTTGATCTCCACCAGATCGCCTTCGGCGATGCCCATCTCGGTCGCCCGGCCCCGGTTGATCACCACCGCCCGATGGCCGCGCATGTTCCGTGATACTTCGTCGATCAACTGGATCGAGGAATTGCTGCCCCAGGCCAGTTGCATGCTGCGCGAGGTCAACAGCCAGAACGGATAGTCCTCCAGCCTGCCGCCGGAATTCACCGTCGCCTGCTCCCAGATCCCGGGCACGTCCTTCCAGGCGGGCAGGGGCTCGTATTCCTCGAGCTGATCGTCCCACCATTGGATGCCCTTTTCGTGCAGCCGGTTGCCCAGTTGCAGGCCGACCCGATAGAGCTGTTCCTGATAGGGCATCTCGAACCGCAGGCCCTTGGCCTCCAACTCGGGGAACAGGTACCAGATCAGCCGCGAGATCGGCCGGGTGCGAATGGCGTGCTGTTTGTACCAGTCCAGGCCGCCCTGGTCGGCGCCGTCGCTCAGATCAACGCTGGCGGACCGGCACATGGCGTCCCAGATTTCCTCCGAGGGGTATTGCCGTTCGGGTTCCAGGCCGAAGTCGTAGCCCTCGCCGACCAGCGGATAGCCGGCGCTGCCCTTGTTGATGGCGGCGTTGTAGGGCGCCAGCAGGCCGGTGCGGGCGGCCAGTTCGCTGGCGATATCGGTGAAATCCATGGTCTCGCCGCGCGGCTCGACGGCCGGCTGGCGCAGGGCCACGCCCTCGTGGTCCCAGAACGCCTCGGAGAACTTGGTGCCGCCGACCCGGATCAACTGGGTGCTTTCCAGGTCGGTGCGTTCCGGCAGCAAGACGTCGGCCATGTGGTTGGTTTCGTCATGGATGTAGCTGAAGGCGACGATGAAGGGAAACTCGGCGATGCGTTCGGTGATCGTCTTGGTGTCCCAGAACGAAATCGCCGGGTTGGTGCGGTAGACGAACCAAAGGTCCGGCGCCGATACCTCCGGCCAATGTTCGGGGCTTTCCTTGCGGAACATCCAGGCCAGATGCGTCGGTCCCAGGGCCTGGCTCCAGGGCGACGAGGCCGACAGCGGCACCAGGGTGTCGTGGGCGTTGCGGACCCGCGGCGCGGCCTGCCAGGCGTTCTTCTCGGTCGGGTTCATCGGAAATTGCATGAAGCCGTCCGGACCGCCGATGACGCTGGCCTGGCGGGTGGTGGCCGGCCGGTTCAGGCGCACCGCGGTGCCGAGCGTGCCGCCCGGTACCTCCAGGGCGCCGACCAGGCAGGCCAGCAGCGTCCGGCCCCAGCAGCATTCATAGCCGCCCCAGCCGTTGTTCACCGTCTTGCCCAGAATCACCGCCACCGGCCGCAGGGGCAGCACCTGGCCTTCGATCTCGACGGTTTCGCCGACCCGGGCGTGGGCGACGAATTCGTCGCTGATCCGGCGGATGCAGCCCTCGGGCACATCGCAGATCCCTTCCGCCCATTCCGGCGTATAGGGGGCGACATGCGCGACCAGCTTGCTGAAGCTGGTCCCAGCCTCGACGGCCTGGTGCGACCAGGTCTGGTTGTCGGGGCCGACCTCCAGGCCGTCGACGGTGAAGCTGCCTTCCAGGGCCGGTGCGATATCCGGTGTGTCGAAGGGCACCGCCCGATCGCGGTTGTTGTCCCACAACAGCGGCTTGCGGCTCTCGGGATGGCGCATGAAGAAGCCGTTCGGGCCGACCAGATAGGGCGAGCCGGTGTGCTGTGTCAGGAACGGCAGGTCCAGCCGCTCGCGCGGCATTTCGTGCAGCATCGTGTGCAGCATGCCGAACATGAAGGCGGGGTCGGTCTTCGGCCGGATCGGCACCCATTCGGCCGAACAGGCGCCGGTGACCGAGAGGTGCGGCTCGATCTGTACCCGTTTCAGGCCCCGGGCCCGGGCGTTGGCATGCCGGGTGACGCCCATGACGCCGCCGGAGGCCTCCGGGTTGCCGCCGAAGGACAGGACGTATTCAGTGGTCGGGGTATCGGAGCAGACGGTGAAGGCGCGGTGCCACAATTCGCCGTACAGATGCTCGGAGTGGGTGCACTTCACGCCCTGGCCGGAACCGAAACTGAAATCGACGGCGCCCCAGGCCGACAGGAAGGCGGGGAAGGTGCCCATGTAATAGGTCGGAATGCCGCCGCCGCCGAAGGATGCGGCGACCCGGGGATAACCCAATTCGTCCTTCAGGCCCTTCTGCCTGATTTCGTTCAGCTTGCCGGCCACCAAATCGAACGCCTCGTCCCAGGTGATCGGTACGAAACCCGGATCCTCATCGCGCCCCTTCTTCGGGTTGGTTCGTTTCATCGGCGTCAGCAGCCGGTTTGGATTGTAGGTCTTCTGGATCAGCCCATAGGCCTTGACGCAGGCCTTGCCGGCGCCCGGATGCACGTCGGCGACGGCGAAGTTGGGCTCGATTTCAAGGGCCACGCCGTCCTCGACCTTGACGGTCAGGAAATCCGGCCCGGCGACACATTGATAACAGTACTCTGGAACTTTTTTTGCCGTCGTCATCACGTCCTCGGGTTGTCTCGGCTGGCCGGTCGGCGCCGCGATGACGCTGGTTGCGGCGCTTCCGGCCTTAAATTGGTAACTCGGTACTATTTTACCATTATACTGGGATCGGATGCCACCTTTTGATATGGGTCGGCGGCGGGCCGGGTCGACAATTGGCCCGCCGGGCCGCTATTCGTCGTCTTCGTTGATCGCGCGCAGGGCGGAGACGTCCTTGATCATCACCCGGTGACCCTCGGTCTCGACGCCGATCGCCCGCAGTTTCGATAGGGTCCGCGACAGGGTCTCGGGCTGCATGCCCAGGCGGCCGGCGATCAGCATCTTGTCCAACGGCAGGTCGACGACCGACGAGCCTTCCTCGTCGTCCACCAGGTTTTCCAGGAAACCGGCCAGCCGCTGGGTCGAGGACTTCACGGTCAACTGTTCGACCTGTTGCACGAAGGCGCGCAGCCGCCGCGACATCGACGCCAGTATTTTCAAGGCGATCTCCGGTTCCCGCTGCATCTGCGCCAACAGGCCGGCGCGGGGGATCACCAGCAGCCGTGCATCGGCCGCGATCTCGGTGCAGATCGGATAGTTGCCCGAGATGAACATCGCCGCCTCGGCGAAGGATTCGCCGGGTCCGAAAATCCCGATAATGCTCTCGTGGCCGTCCGGGGCCTGGCGGAAGCCTTTTATCCAGCCTTCGAAAACGACGAAGAACCGATCCGCCTGTTCGCCCTGCATGAACAGGGCGGTGTTGCGCGGATAGCGCCGCACGGACGATTCGATCAGCAAGCGCATCATCGCGTCGTCGCCCATTCCGGCGAACAGCGGAATCGCTTTCAGCTGCTGATAATCCGCCGCCCGGATGCCGGTTCGGCGTTCGAAGGTTTCGCGGTCAAGCGTCGGCATCACGAATTCGCATTGGCTCAATCAAACTATGCTTTGGGCGGGGTGACCGCGCAATTGAACAAATTGTCGCAGCGGCCGCGGCACCGTCAAGTCAGGATGGCCTCGGCCTCGATCTCGACCATCGCGTTGGGGTCGAGCAGTCGCGACACCTCGACCAGGGTCATGGCCGGGAAGTGCTTGCCCAGATGCTCGCCCCAGGCCGCCCCGACGGCCGCGCCGGCGGCATTGAAGGCGTTGATATCGGTGACGAAGGCACGCATCATCACGATGTTGCCGGGTTCGCCGCCGGCGGCGCGCACGACGGCCACCAGGTTGGCCATCGCCTGGGCCCACTGACCGCCGAAATCCAGGCTCGGGTCGACCGGCTGGTTGCCGTCGGTGGCGGCGATCTGGCCGGCGACGCGCAGGCTGCGGCTGCCGTTGGCGGCGACGCCGTAGGAATAGCCGCGGGCCCGGTTCCAGCCTTCCGGCAGAACGGTGCTGTAGTCGATGTCGCTCATTCGATGTTCTCCCCTCGGTTCGGGCGGCGACTAGCCTTCCGCCGCCGCCAGTCGTCGGGCCATTTCCGCCGCCATTTCCTCCGGCGTCGCGCCGTGGGGAAAGGTCGTCAATAGATAGCCCTTGCGGTCAAACAGGAAGGTAGCCGATGAATGGCTGATCAGATAGTTCCGATCTTCGTCGTCATCGTCGTTCTTGCCGGCGTTTTTCCCATCATCGTCGTCATCGCCGGCCAGGGACGTTCCGAACACCTTGAAATATTGGATGCCGAATCGATCCGCCGTGGCTTTGATCAGGCTGGGGCTGCCGGTCAGGCCGACCAGGCGCGGGTGGAAGTTGCCGACATAGTCCGCCAGCACCGCCACCGTGTCGCGCTCGGGATCGATGGTGACGAAGAGCGGGGCGACCTTCGCGCCGCCGTCCGGCCCCAGCAGATCGATGGCCTGGCTCATCGCCTGCAGGCCGGTCGGGCAGATATCGGGGCAGAAGGTGTAGCCGAAATAGATCAACAGGAACTGGTCGGCGAAGTCGCTCAGGCTGGCTTGTTTCCCGCGATGGTCGATCAGGCCCTCGTGGGCCGGCGCCTGGCCGGCGGATTGCCCCTGGGCCGGTGCATTGAACGCGGCCGGCCACAGCATCGACGCCATGATCAGGGCCCGGATCGTCGCCCGCCGTCGAGACACCTCGTCCAATCCCTTCCGTCGTCGCCGTGCAGTTCCTTCAATAGCGGAGGTCACCTCGTCTTCGCCAGCAATGAATCATCCGGCCGCCTGCGGCGGTTTCCTATGATCGGGCAAAGCCTTATGCTGCGCCGCCGACCGCCTATCCCTGACGGCCGCCGCGGTCGGCCCGGGCCAACCACCGCCGATCGGACGAGAACAGCTTGCGCGTCACCACTCCACCCGCGTTCAATACCACCCGCCTCGTACTGGGCCTGATCGCGGTCGATTGTGCAACACGAAGTATGGACTTTCGGCTTTCCGCTGATCAATCATCCTGGCATTTCCAATTGATGTAGACCT